>CAYYLO010000001.1:0-93416 GCA_964472675.1 uncultured Gammaproteobacteria bacterium
AGGCAACGACTGGGGTTGTCGTAGTTATGATGGGGGATTTATGCGATGACCCCAATACTGTTAATAAAATGTATAGAAAAATTCAGCACGGGGCCGATATGGTAGTGGGGTCTCGATACATGCCAGGTGGAAAAAAAATAAAAGACCCCATACTTCAAGGATCAATTTCTAGGGCCGTGAGTAAGACTTTGCACCTTTTAACCGATTTACCCATTCATGATGTGAGCAACCCGTATAGGATGTATCGAAAAAATCTTTTAGCTAGCATCAAAACTCAATCTAAAGCAAACGAAGTGCCAATAGAAGTTATATATAAAGCTTTTTTTATGGGTGCAAAGATTGCTGAGGTGCCAACTATTTGGAGAGGAAGAAAGTCAGGTAAGTCAAAATTCAGATTGCTAAAAGTCGTGCCAAGTTACGCAAAACTTTATATATGGGTTTTGCTTAATAGTTGGAAAAGGGGATGGCTCAAATTTTAATAAATTTTCATTTCTCGATCATATATAACCATCCCTCGGGAGATCTATCCAAAATTTCAAAATTGTCCATTATGTATTGATCTATTTCTGGATAAAAATCTGGCAACTTTTTGATGAAACCGGGCGGGGTATTAACAGGGTCGTATATAACTACTTTTATGTTTAGCGCTTTCAACCTTTCTACAAACCTATCTTCATCAGGAATATAGCTGTCGTAGATGTTTCCGACATAAGTTCTACTTGGTCTATCGGATAGAAAATAAAGGCCGGCCATGTAGGGTACTATTAATACTTGGTCGCCGGGGGAAGAGTTGTTTTTTATAAAGCTAAGAGACTTTTCTATTGTACCCGCCGAGACAAGAGTTGAATTCTTAACAGTCTGTGAATTGGTTCTTATTATCCCGTTTTCGGTTTGTATTTTTGTATCAAAAAATTTAGACCACCAGAATATTTGAGCTATGCCTACAACTATTAACATCAGGGGGGCTATTAGTAACGCACTTTTAACACGTTTTTTGCACCTTTCCAATAAATAGGCTCCTATGAAAAACGCTGGGATTCCTCCCTTTACCATGTGCCCCAAATCAGGCCTGCTAAGTATGTAGGGAGTTGTAAAGATGGCAATCAAAAGAAATGTTGGCAATTCGGGAGTTTTCTTCCAAATACTTTTCCAGTTTTTAACAAGTAGGTACAGGACACAAATGTAAATAAGCACAATCAAGTATAAGAACGAGGCCTCATAAGACGCGAACATGTCTTTTGGAGACAAAGATTTTGGGATAATGTTCCAGGGCTTAGGAAAAAGAAGGGCTTGGTCTTTTAAAAATGCTGCCGGGGTTCCGGTTGCGTTTCTTATAAATTGTGAAAACGCATTGCTTGCCTTTAACCAAAAGAAAAAGCCAATAATGGGGATTACAAAGCCAGTCCCAAACGTAACTATTTGTTTAACGGAGCTAGCAAGCCATTTCTTCGATCTAAATAAGTGGTAAAAAATATTAGATATTGTTAGACCTAGAAGAAATTGCACAGCTATGTCGGTTCGGAAAAAAGTGGTTGTTCCAAGTAAAAAACCAGACAATAGACCAATTCTCACTTCATTACTCCGCATAAAAACAAAGTAACTAAGAATTGAGCCGAATGAAAAGATGTGGTAGTAAAGTCTTTCCATGCCAGCCTCCATAAATCCAAAGGCCAGAGCTACTGAAGTAGCAACAACTTTTGACGAGAAACGCCTGGCAATGAGATAGAGCAAAACGGGGACGAAAGAAAAGGTGATGCTACTTAATAATCTTGGAGAAAAAGCAGAAATTCCAAATAACTTAAAAGCGAGAGCGTTCCAATAGTTGTATAGCGGGGGAAGGTAACTAAAAAAGTCTCTGTAGGGA
This sequence comes from uncultured Gammaproteobacteria bacterium, assembly GCA_964472675.1. Classification (GTDB taxonomy): domain Bacteria; phylum Patescibacteriota; class Microgenomatia; order UBA8517; family UBA10165; genus 01-FULL-43-15b. Next base: position 1,865 of record CAYYLO010000001.1, read on the forward strand.
ATATCTCCTTTTAAGATTCTCAAACCAATATGTAAATACTCTCCCTCGTCTAATAGACCAAACCCAAGTCTGGATGCATATAAGGACTTTGCCAGCGCAATAACATAGATTAGAAATATTATTGTAAGCTCTTTTTTGTGAAGCGTATTATCTAGCACCTTCTTTCAACTCTTCCAGAGCATTCTGGGTGATGTTGATCAAACTTTTACTCTCTGCATCATAATAAAATGCTGTAACCGCTGTAGGCGGAAGATTGTACTTTACCACTGTATCCTTCAGTACATTCATGTCGGAAAAGTAACCAAAGCCTGAGTTGCCATATTCATAATAACCTTGGCTCCCAAATTCAAATAGGCTGCGGTTTTTTATAACTTCTTGCGGCACTTTCCCTGAGCGATAGTACCACACGGCAAGAGTATGGCCAAAACCGTTCTGGAAAGGAATTTTGTGGCCTGGTAAATAAAAATCGCTGGAGCCGGTTACAAAAAATATATTTTTGTTTTCTTTTAAGGTGGGTATTTGTTGGTTTAGTTGGGAAAGTAATTGCTTTCTTTCGCCCGCTGTCTGTATTTGCTTTTTTACTTCTTGCCTTGTAGTTGTGGCATGGGTAAGGATAAAGAGGCACGCCAAGATTACAAAGGCCCACCCCCACTTTTTTGACTTTGCCGAGACTTGCGCAAGAATCCATGCCAAGAGAAAACTCGCACCCACTCCAGCAAGATAGTAATATCTCGAGTCAAGATAAGAATAGCTTTTGGCTATAATCGCATACGGCAAGTAAGATGCTAAGGTAAAGGCAACAAGGAACCAAAGAATTTTACTTGATTGGCTAACTCTTCTGGACAAGATAACCAATACTGAAATTATAAAAAACGATAATATTACGGAGAGGAGATCCAAGACAACAGTTTGCGCGATAAGAATAAATTGCTCGGGAGGGAAAAACGGATAATAAAGATTTGTGATGTGCCTTGCGAAGCTTAAAAATTGTTCGGGAGGAATAAAAACTAAAGAAAAAGAAGTTAAGGGGTAGAGAAGAGATCTTACAGTGAGTGTCTGGAAGAAGTTATTAGCGGTTCCAGTTAAAAAAAGGGCGTTTGGACCTGAAATATTTTTGAAATAAGCTAGCCATGCAATGACAACAAATAAAAAAACAGCCAAAGGGACAACAAGTTTAAGATTTATTAAGTCGCCAAAAGATCTTTTTTGAGACGAAGACATATATATCCCCGCTATTGGCAGTAAGGCAAACATAAATACGCCTATTTGCTTAAAAAGAAAAGAGGTATACAACAAAAAAAGCGCGATTATAAGGTATTTTTTACTGATCACACTAGACAAATTATTGGTCGAAGCAAAAAGTAGATACAGAGACAAAAGAATAAGGGTTGTGGCTGGAAGTGTACTAAAGGCAGCAGACCAAGTCACAGCACTTTGAGACACAGCATTAACGGCAAAAAAAGCAGACCCCATTATGGCTGGGAGTGTTTTCTTTACAGTTTTCTTCAGAAGTAAGTAAACTAGTAAGCTATTTAATATGTGAATAGTTATTTGAAGTAAAGATAGTGGAAGAGTGTTGAAGGGAAAATTTGAATAGAAAAAATATGTAACAAGACCAGATAGAATCCTTCCGTCTCCCAAGAGCATTTTTAATGGACTTGCCAACACCTGGAGAAGATATTGATTGCCATAAATAAATGTATTACCTATCCCCAACCACTCTTCTTGTTCGTAAAAGGATCCGGTGAGGTTCCCATATGCATAGGTGATAAAAGCGCTAATTATAAATATCGGGATAACTAAATTTCTTAATGCCATCATTTACTTCAGTATATCATCATATATACTTGAAGTTGCTCAGTACATATGAATTTTTCAAAGAAGACAAAAGTGCTTATAATCTCACACGGTTTCAGGCTTGAGAGCGGAGGCCCCGCTCAGGATATTAGGGACTACTTATTAGATAAGGTCGGAGAAATTGTTTACGTAGATCACCCTTTCCCTAATGCAAATTACAATAGTTCTCACTTTTTCTTCTACAAAAGTGAAGTCTTAAAACAGGTAAAGAGGGTACCCATCATTCCATTTTTAGAAGCGCTTCTATATTCTCAGCAACTTTTCATAACCTTCTTCTTTTTGTTATTTAGTAAAGATAAATATGACGTATGTTTTTCATTAGATAACCATTCTGTTTTTGCGGCCTCATTGTTCAGAAAACTCGGAAAAATTAAAAAGCTTATTTATTATTCGATAGACTACACGCCACAACGGTTCAAGGGGAGCTTTATGAATTCTCTATACCATTTCTTAGACCGGTTTGCTTGTCGAAATTCAGACCTTAACTGGGTCGTTGCAAAGCACATGGTAGATGCAAGAAGAGAAAATGGTGTCGATTTGAGTAAATCATCGCCTTTCAAAGAAGTGCCTATGGGTTTTGGAAAGCAGGATGTAAAAGTATTGCCGATACAAAAAATCTTTTTTTATAATCTTGTGTATATGGGGACAATTTTAGAGAAGCAGGGTATTCAGCTAGCAATCGAGAGCTTACCTAAACTAATAACCACATTCCCGCAGATGCATCTCATTGTTATTGGAGCGGGGGATTTTGAAGACCAGTTGAAAAAACAAGTTGAACAACTAGGAATTACAGAAAACGTTACTTTTAAAGGATTTATTGGCTATGGAAAAGAAATGATAGAGTTGATATTGCAAGGAAGTGTTGGCCTAGCTCCCTATAAACCTGTTCCAGGAAGCTTCAGTTACTGGAGCGACCCGAGTAAAATTAAAATTTACCTGGGATGTGGTTTGCCTGTTATAACAACAAATGTAACTGCTTTCTCAAAGGTAATACAAGAAAAAGGAGCGGGGATTGTAATTGACTACAAAACGGACGAGTTTTGCAAAGCGGTTATATCTCTTTTAGGAGAAGTAAAAACTTATAATAAGTATAGAGAAAGAGCAATTGCACTTTCCAAAAATTATCAAACAAAAGAGATCTTAAAAAAAGCACTTCAAGAGATCTAGTCGTACGGAAGTGCTCCATTTAAAATGAATCGCGTACGGAAGAATATGTAATACAAAAGGCTTGTAATGTTGATATTTTTATCGTGGAGAAACTTTTCAAAGTAAGAACTTACTACCAAACCAACGGGTAAAAACACAGGCCAAGTCTTCGATCCCTCGATAGACCCAAACCATGTGACAAACCAGGAAAAACTTCTTAACCATCCATACTTCTTTGCTTGCGAGGTAAAAATAGGGTTTTTTGAAATTGCTTCTATATTTTCTTTTATGTAAGCATAATCACTTTCCTTAAGATAGGTTTTCTCGAAGATTATGTTTATCAGAATTATAAATACGTCGACCGCATCTTCTGGAGCTTGATATTCCACACCTTGGACCCTTTTTGTTTTTAAGTTATCCCATACTAAGTAAAGGTCAAAATATCTAGAGGCTCGCCACGTAAAGTCTTGGTGCAGGTCTATTTTTATTCTCCCGGTTTTTGTTAGATTCATTTGCATACTTTTAATCCTGCCCCCAAGAGCCTTATCGTGTGAGGAGCTAATATAACCATTTCCCTCTAAAACGCGTATTGTTTCATAAAATGAATCGGGCATAACTAAAATATCGAGGTCGTTTGGGTCGCATGGGTTGTTTTTATCAAACCTTGTTAACGCAAACTGTATCTTATTCTTGCCAAGAATATTTAATATTTCTAATAGCGTGTCCCTAAATTTGTTCATTTTTGTTCAGGAGCAACTTCCAACTTCTAAAGTCTTTCACGGCTTCAAAAAGCAACATGTCTGTTACAAGAAGATTGACAAGAGGTTCATATAGACCAGCCCAATCTTTGTATTTTATAGACTTATAAAGCCCAACAAAGAAAGAAGGAATTATCAAATTAGCGTATATAACCCAAGACACAAGTTTTAATATTCCACTTATACTGTTTAAATCGAACCACTTGTAAAGCCGCTTTGTTCGCGCAAGGTAAACTTTTCCCAAGTTATATTTTCTTTTTCTTAATAGCTGTTGGAGATTCTTTGCGTGATGGTGATAAAGACCTGCTTCGGGCACATACGCAAACTTATTTAGTCTGTTTTGAACCAAGAGGACGAGGAAGTCGAGTTCTAAAAACATGTCGTAATTTGATACTAACCTCAAGATTTTCTCTCTTCTGTAAAGACACCTTCCCGCTGGGGGAATTTTACTATTGTGGTATTCACACAAAAAATAGTCTTTACGCTTTTTAATAACTGTTTCACCTATTGAATGAGAGAAAAACTGATAAAGAGAATCTCGTTGTAAAGGGTCAAACGTAAGGAATCGTTCTATTGCTGGGTCGGTTCTTCTTGTGTACTTTCTCGTAAATGTGCCAATTATCTCCTTATCCTTAAGTAGGGGTTTTACCATCTTTTGGAACCAATCAGCACCTCTTAATTCGATGTCAGCGTCAAGATATATGGCAAACTCTCCCCTGGCGGCCTTAAAGCCAATCATCTTGCTTATTTCACCATGGCGGGCTCCGCTAATAATGATCTTAACTGGGAAGTGCTTAGCAATTTCTACGGTTTTATCTATTGATTTATCGTCTACAACAATAACTTCTAGTTTTCTTTTAGGGTAGCTTTGTTTAAATATTGAATCAAGACAAGCTTTAATGTTTTTCCCCTCGTTTAGAGTTGGGATTACAACCGAGATTGATGGGTAATTCATACTACCTTTCTAGGTAAGGAGTAAACAATCCCTTGATAAACTTCATTCCATATGCAAGGTAATTTACCATGATTGCAAAAGGCAGAAATAAGCTGATAGCAAAAGAATTGCTCCGAAACCCATAAAAGAAGAGTATCACATAGTACAATGCAAAAAGACCCATGAGCTGTCCAAATAGCCCAAACGTTAAAGAAAGAACGATTACGACAGGAAATCCGACTGTAAATATTGCGGGGGCAAAGTAGCTGACGCGAAGAGAGGTTTGAGGATATTTTTTAACAAAGTAGCCTCTGTGAAGGCCTACATTTCCCACCTGTCTTGCGTATTCAAAAGGAAATCTTCTTCTATGGTGATAGACAACAATGTCTGGGTAGTAGTAGATTTTCTCGCCGGCATTAATTAGCTTAAGGCAAAGAGTTGTATCTTCGCCTCCATAAAACTTTGTGGCGAACCCACCAATTTTCAAGAGAGCATCTTTTTTTACTATCAAATTGTAAGCAGGGTAGTCGTCTACAAAACGAGGACTACCTTTTATAAACCGGTAATAGTATGGCCCACTTCCTAAGGGGTTGCCAAGTATCGCGCCGGTTATCTTTTTTGAAAAACTATCGGCGGGCGGAGTTAATCCTGGACCGCAAACTGCAGAAACTTGCATTTTCTGCATTACCCTAACGGTCTCTGTAAGCCAATCTCTTTCGGGGTATGAATCGTCGTCTAAAAAGGCGACAAGTTCTCCTTCGGCCTTTAATACCCCTAAGTCTCTTTTTTCCCCAGGACTTGTTAGATTTTTTCCTGTTTTAAATATTCTTACTCTTTTGTCGTTAGACTTAACTTTAGCGTAATTATCTGCTCCCACTAATATCTCAAAACTTGGATAATCAAGAAGCAAGCACTCTCTAATTGCCTCGTGGAAATAGTCGTTTTCTTTATATAGGGGAATTATTATTGATACTTTTGGGTACTTAGTTTTTTTGGGTTTCATTGGCTTATTATATCGATCTAATTATCTCATCTGCAATTTCCTCAGGAGCTTTATTATCTATATTAATTGCTTTTAATTTTCGGTCATTAGCTAGCCCCTCGTATAAGTCGTTTGTTGTTTCATAATAAGCAATCGGCAAACTCTCTGCATTTCTTGCCCGAGCTTTGCGCGGATCTGAGAGAAAAACAAAACTTTTGCCAGTTTTTGGAATAAATCTTCCAAAAAATCTAGAGTTCGGGACGTTTCTGTATTCAAAACTAACTAAATAGTCATAAAAATATCTATCAAAGATAATTAAGGAGGTTATATGCCTTAATCTGAAGTAAAGAAATTGCAGGTATGAATCAATAAAGGTTGATAGCGCCCACAAGAAGGATCTGTTAACAGACTCTTTTGCAAGTATCTTTTGCCTTTGCCGTCCAAACTTTTTTAAGAGTTTGGTACAAATGGGCACGTGATAAAAATGCACGACTTTGGAAGAAAGCCCAACCTCTTTCGCCAAGGAACTTAGCATTGTACAAATTGTAGATTTACCCGTCCCATCACTTCCACTGATAGATATAGTACTTACACAAGAAAGTTTAATCTTTGACAAAATATATCTTTTTATCTCCGCGTGCACATCTTGCACATTGGATTCTGCACTTATAGCTATCAAGTCATGTTTTCTTGCTTGACTCCCGTATTCTTTCACAATTTTTTTGTGGAGTTTGGAATCAGCTGTTATTTTCCCTTTTATGTTGTTTTTGTTTCTTTCTAGAGCTATTTCCTCTCCTATTTTCAGATAGAAAGAAAGGTAGGGCTTAGGAAAATTATCTAACAAAATCTTTGCAAGCGGGTTGTAGATATTCAAAACTTCTTTAAAGGTTACAACGTAGTCGTATACATACCTGTCGCTTAGTAATATGTGTTTTCTAAACAAAAATGAGTAGACGAGATGAAGCCAAAGAAACTCGACCCAAACAATTAAAGGATAGAACCAGTAAACAAGAAAAGAAAACACACTAATTCTTACCGAACCTGAGGCCTTTTTGAAAAATTTTGTCTGTTTATACTCAGAAAATAATTTGTCACCAAGAAAAAACTTAATAATTTTGAAGGTTAAGAAATCGTCCTCATTTTTAACAATCAAGCTTCTTCTTTTAAAATAATTCCACTCTTTCAGGCACTTGATAACCGTGGTCTTCCCCGATCCTGAAGTCCCCGTAATTGCTATAATCATATCTCTGGCAGGAATACTTTATTCAATATTTTATCTATATCTTGCTCTTTAGAAAGGGCAATGGCATTCGCTCGAGTTTTTGTCCAAAATTTTTTATCTCCAAGTATTTTTCCTATACCTTTTTCAATGTCTTTCTTGATTGGCTTAACGATCAGCCCCGCCTCAAACTTTTTAATGTCGTCCGCCGTTGAAACAACATCCGTAATAACAGTTGGTAATCCGGACAAGAGGTATTCCCGCGCCTTCATCGAATCTCCGTAATTAACCCAATCGTAATCTGTTGTATAAATAGCCAACCCCAAACCGCCTTTTGGCAGGGTCTTAAGTAGGGTCTCGTGGTCTAGCTGTCCTAAGAATTCCACATGTCCTTTTAATACCGACTTGTTTACTTTTTCTTTTAATTCGACCTCGTAAGAACCTCCGCCTATAAGGGAGAGTTTTATCTTTGGGTACTTATCAATAAGGGCAGAGATGGCATCAATAACCATGGTGAATGCTGGGCTGTGGGTTATTCCAGTAACCATCATTATGTTGTATCGGTCGACTTTACTCCCAGGCAGAGGCCTTCCTGCTTTGAAACTGGGAGCATTGGGAACGTATTTATTTTTTGAATCCGGTACTCCTTGCTCGTTTCTTTTCTCAACAATTTTGTTAGAAACATTCCAAACACTGTTCGAGTTTTTTATACAAAAATCGTCTATTTTGTGGAACACGCTGTTTAACAGTTTGTTTGGAAATCTTTTTGGAGTGTAGTCAACTGTGTAAAAAATCACTCTTTTTGCAAACCCCATCTTTTTGGCAACTAAAGCTGCAAGGGCATTAAGGGGGTCTATTGCCACAACCAGGTCCTGCTTGTTACTGTTTAAATAATTCAGGGTGAACCAGGTTTCATACAAGGACTTGAATATTAGGTTCAACTTGAAGGAAGGTCCAAACTTTTTTGTATTCTCCTTTTTGCCATTAGACTTTATAAATAAAGACTTCTCACCTGCGTAGAGGGGATAACCGATATAAACATAAGGGTTTTTCTTTCTATTAAGGTATGCTGTTAGGGTGTGAACCGGGCCATGTATTGGACCGGCTTGACTATAGTTGAAATGGGAAAGCAAGAGGATTTTTTTCATATCTTAAGCTTAATCATACCGAAAAGATGCTGTTTATTCCATTGTTGTTCTCTAACTTGTAGCCATGCTTCTTGAGAAAAGTTTCGATTTTGCCAAAGTTTTCCTTGGTCTCGATACAAATTACTCTTGGTTTATAGTTTTTCCAATCATTCCCTTGCAAGACTTCTAGATCTGTTCCTTCGGTGTCGACCGATAAAAAGTCCACACGTCTACCTTTACAGTATTTATTTAGAACTGCTTTCAAGGTGGATAGGGGAACTTTCTTTTGGCTTACCAGCTTAAAGCCTCTTTTTAAGTACTGCTTGGCTTCACTATCTGAAAAAGTGGAAAGAGTTGAAGGAAAAAACTCATAAAAGACTAGTGAGCCATTTTTCTTGCCAAGACCAAGCGTAAGATTAACATCTCCAACGCGTTCTTTTTCAAACTTCTTTATCAAAATTGGATTCGGGTCTATATTTATTCCTCTCCATCCTTTATTGTGGAATCGCTTTGTGTTACTGAATCTGACCGGGTCGTGCGCCCCAACATCTACATAGAAGCCATCCCGTTTCCTTGTTAATAATCTGTCTATAGCCAGATCTTCCCTTTGCTGGCTGTACGATCCCTGAAGAAAGCGCATGCAAATAAGTTCGTAAATTTCTTGGGCGGCATATTTTAAAGACTTCGTGAGCCCGTAAATTTTTACTTTTTGGAATAGATCGAACATGGAGAGAAGTTAAGCCAAGGTTTTTGCAAGCCCTTCTTCTAAAGAAGTTTTAGGCTTCCAAGAAAGAAGTTTTTTTGCTTTGTCAAAACTCGCTGTAACAACTTTTGCACCTTGGGCTTCTCCCCGATAATTAGTTTTAATTTCTTTGCCCATTACTTTTCCTAAAGATGTTACAAGCTCGTTCAGGTTTTTCGGATCATTTGTGGAAATGTTAAAAACTTCATACTTAGTTTCGTAAGTTAAGGATTTAAATACCGCATCTACCAGGTCTTCGACATAGAGAAAGTCTCTTTGTTGCGTTCCATCACCGTGTATTGTAATTTCACCCGTTTCTTTTGCCGATTTTATAAAGTTGTGAACCACTCCGTGATCACTACTGGGACCATAAACATTAGGGGGGCGCAAAATGATGAATCCTAGCCCTGCATTTCTATTGTAATATTGGGCTACCTCCTCAGTGAGCAACTTGGCTAATGCGTACTGAGTGTCAGGACGAGGTTGGTCATTCTCTGTAAAAACTTGCCCCTCTCGAGGAACTCCATAAACTGCTGCAGCCGAAACGTGTATTACTTTCTTAACTCCCACTTTCACACAAGCTTCGCATAAGTTGTTAAAGGCAAGAACATTGTATTTTATTTGATGCTCAAATGGTGGATTAAACCTTCCAACCAGGTTAATCACTGTATCTATACCGTACAACGATGAATCTATGGACTCTGGGTTTAACAAATCACCTTCATCTATCTTAATGTGATCGTGCGAGATTTTTCCCCGGCTTCCCGACCTGACTAAAACGCTTACCTCATGTTTTGAAGGTAGTAAATCTAAAAGATGTTGACCCACGAATCCTGTGGCGCCGATAATTTTAACAGAAGCCATATGAAGCTATATTGTCCAACCTTCATCTTTCAAAACCTGGCGAAGCTCACTTTTAGATAATCTCTTCGTTGTATCGGATGCAAATCTAAACTCTTCTAAACGTGGCATATTCTTGTACTTCTCTTCCACTGCAGGAATTCGTATTTGCGGCAGGACAATGTAGTAGTCTCCCGATTCAACAGCTCTGACCGACTCAGATGGACTTACTAATGATTCGTGTATTTTCTCCCCTGGGCGAATTCCAATATTTACCACTTGCCTTTTTTCTTTTGGCGTATCTTCCAACATAACATCTACCAAATCTCCGATTGTATACGCGGGCATTTTACGAACAAAAACCTCGCCTCCTACTCCATCCTCCAAAGCTTTGAGTACGAGATAAACACTTTCCTTGAGTGTTAAGAGATACCGTGTCATAGAAGGATCTGTCACAGTAATTGGTTTACCTGCATCTATTAGAGACCTAAAAAGAGGAACAACCGACCCACGGGAAGCCAAAACATTACCATATCGAGTTGAAACAAATACAGTTCTTACTCCATAATCATAAATGTTTGCCGTTGTGATAAGGCGCTCCTGGAGAGCTTTTGCCATACCATATGCATTCACTGGTTCAACAGCTTTATCTGTTGAAAGTGCAACAACTTTTTCTACATTTGCATCGCGAGCTGCTTCAATAATATTTTGCGCACCAACAACATTTGTCTTTACGCCCTCCCAAACATTATATTCAACCTCAGTGATCCACTTCATAGCAGCAGCATGAATCACTATGTCAACACCGCGCATAACCTCTTTGACACTGCGATAATCCCGAATGTCCCCGATCACAAACCGAAGGTGTGGATCCTTAAGCTCCAACCGCATTGATCCTTGTTTATCTTCATCTCGGGAAAAAACAACAACCTCCTTCGGATCCATAGTTAAAATCTCTTTAACAAACATTTTTCCAAAGGATCCAGTTCCGCCTGTTACTAATACTCGTTTACCGGCTATCATTTTTGACATAACCTTAAATACTATACTCCTTTTTGTTCCACTTTGGCAAAACTATTTTTTGCTAGCCCATACACAAACCCAAAAACAGCACCTGATGTCTCCAATAGACGTACAAAAATCATACCCAGCGATAAATACGGATGAGCAAGAAGTTTCTTCCACTTTCGTATAAAAACCGACCGAAACAGTAAATTTCCTTGAGACATAACTTTCTCAGGGTGGCGTTTTAAGTATGCACTTGCACGAGAAGCATAATAGAATTTCTTTTTAGCCGATCTCCAAGGATTGAATGTTTTTTCATTGTGCAGAATAAAACTTCTCGTCCTCCCTATTTTTACTCCGGCTTTTCTCATGCGCAATGGAAGGTCCCAATCTTCCGGCCCAGTAATAGAGAGGTCGTAACCTCCGAATTTTTCAAAAATATCTTTCTTAAAGACCCGAGCAGCTTCTATATCCTTCTCCCCTACGTAAAACTCGCGCTCAAAAACTTTAAATTGTGTCCAAAATCCTTGCCCAAACGATCTCTCTGGAATGATCAATGCACCGAAGCTTGGTTCTTTTCTAAACTCATCAACACATTCCTGCAGTGTTTCTATGTCCAGTTGTTGGTCAGCATCCAAAATTATCACGTACTCTCCTGTAGCTTTCTCTACTCCGTAATTTCTTTGAGCAGACCGCTCTGGGCCTTTTGTGTAAACTTTTTTTGTATATCTCCGAGCAATCTGGCAAGTCTTGTCTGTCGAATTATTGTCCACTAGAATAATTTCCCAATTCTTGAAAGTTTGTTTTTTGGCACTCTCTAAAAGGTCACAAATAACACTCTCTTCGTTTTTAGTGGTAATTATCACAGAAACCAAAGGTTTTGCTTTCATTTGGATAAATTCTACCTTACAATAGTTGTTGTGGCCAGCTCTAAACTATACTTGTCGTTCGTAATTCCTGCCAAAAACGAAGAGGGGTCTGTTGAAACGCTTTATAGCGAGGTTAAAGCAACCGTTGATTCACTAAGAAAAACTTACGAAATCATCTTTATCGACGATGGGTCAACCGACTCAACCTTTGAAAAACTGCAAGCACTTCACAAAATTGATAACCACGTTAAAGTTATGAAGTTCCGGGGAAATTTGGGAAAATCTGCAGCGCTTCAGGTGGGATTTAACAAAGCAGCGGGAGAAATTGTTTTTACAATGGATGCAGACCTTCAAGACAATCCAAAAGAAATTCCCAACTTTTTAAATAAACTGGCTGAGGGTTATGATCTCGTATCCGGCTGGAAAAAAACGCGACATGACCCTTCAGTTAAAGTAATTCCTTCACGAATTTTAAACAACTTTTTAACACCCCTATTAACTGGTGTCAAATTACACGATATTAACTGTGGATTTAAAGCATACCGAAATGAAGTCGTTAAAAGTTTAAATCTTTATGGTGAATTATATAGATTCATTCCAGTTTTCGCCGCAAAACAAAATTTCAAAATAACAGAAATTCCCGTTGATCACAGAGCACGTAAACACGGAAAGTCAAAGTTCGGTTGGGAAAGAAATATTAAAGGATTTTTGGACCTCATTACGATAGTATTTTTAACTGGCTATAACAGGCGACCTGGCCACTTTTTTGGTACGCTTGGACTTGCATCATTCTTTTTTGGATTTTTGATCGGCCTTTATATCACGTATTTAAGAATTACAACCGGAAGTATTCAATTCCGACAACCACTTCTTTTCTTGGGAATGCTTTTGATGATTATTGGTTTTCAGCTTATTTCCACAGGTTTACTTGCTGAGATGATGCTTGCATCCCGTGGCAAAACAGATTATTCATCAAATATTAAAGAAATCCTCGATTGACATGGCAAAAACTTTAAGTATCTCTGTGTTTTTTCCCTGCTACAACGACGCAAAGACTATCGGCGGATTAGTCCGCGATGCAATTGACGTTTTATCAAAAATTGCAAAAGATTATGAAGTTATAGTAATTAATGATGGCTCTCCTGATAACAGCGCGGAAGTCTTGAAAGAATTATCTAAAAAGCACAAACGTTTAAAAATCGTAACACATATAAAAAACCGCGGTTATGGGGCAGCATTAAAAAGCGGGTTTGGGACATCCTCTAAAGAATTGATCTTCTATACCGACGGAGACGCACAATACGACGTGAAGGAACTGCCTTTACTCCTAACACTCATGACGCCAGACGTTAATTTTGTTAACGGTATAAAAATGAGAAGAAGTGATCCTGAATATAGGGTGTTTTTCGGAAATTTGCACAAGTTTGTCAACCGCTGGTTGTTTTGGCTACCCATCTACGATGTAGATTGTGATTTTCGACTAATAAGACGTGGCATAGTAAAGAAGATAAAGCTTGAAAGCAACAGCGGATCAATTTGCATAGAGCTTGTCAAAAAAGCAGAACGGGCAGGGGCAGTTTTTAGGCAGGTATCCGTTCACCACTATGATAGAAGGTATGGACAATCACAATTTTTTAAGCCTAAGAAAATATTGGCAACTTATTTTGATATCGTCAAACTTTGGGTCCGGTTGATGGTAATCGAAAAATTTTTTTAATGCAGGTTTCAGAGTACGAGAATATTTACAAAAGCGAGGGTTCTCATTTTTTTTATGTTGCGAACCACAAGATTATTCTTGCCCTTGTTAAAAAATATCTTCGCACACCTCACGCCAACGCTAAAATTCTAGATGCAGGTTGCGGCACAGGACTTCTTACTAAGAAGCTGGAAAAGTTCGGGGCTGTCTGCGGAATTGACATAAGCCCTGAAGCAGTAAAGTTTGCAAGGAAAAGAAAGTTAAACATAATGCAAGCGTCAGTTAACAAGATTCCCTTTAAAAACAACCATTTTGATCTGGTGGTTAGTATGGATGTTATATACCACAAGCAAGTTAATGACTCCAAAGCGTTAAAAGAGTTTTTCCGCATATTGAAGCCAGGAGGGATTTTGGTTGCGCGCGTTCCAGCCAACAAGTGGCTCCATTTGAAACACGACGAATACGTTCATACACGAGAAAGATATAGCAAAGAAGAGTTATTACGTAAGTTGAAAAATGCTGGCTTTGAAGTTCTGAGGCTTTCTTATGCCAACATGAGCTTGCTCCCTTTTGCCTTTATGAAACAAATTGAGGAACATTTTATTAATAAAATATCCACATCTGGCGTCAAAAAAACAAGCAATATCTTCAATAATGTGTTGAAATTCACAATGTCAGTTGAAAACTTATTATTGCTCCGAAACATTAATCTTCCTTTTGGTCTTGGCATGATTGCGGTTTGCAAAAGGGTTTAAGAGGAGAACAACCCTTGAATTTTTATTACCGGGTTTTTCAGGATACAAGATTTATCCATTTGAGTGTCAATCAATATATAACGGGCGCGTCTTGAAGGAAAAAAGAAATCAAAAGTATCTTCCCAATTGGCCACTGTTACAGGAACCTGTGGTGTAAATATCGGATCTGGTTCCTTTTGCCAATCAATCCCATTTAAAGAAGTTGCGACGTATCCGGTATTCTTCTGCTGAGCGCAGTTAACAATCGAATGTTTAATTAGTACTCTTGTCAGTGAAATTTCTTTACCCAAATCTATGTTCAATACCCCTTTCTCTGTGTTAACTTTATTAGGCAGGTATTCCTTTTCTTTCTCAAACCCTGACTTGGTATGTGCAAGATCATTCTTCCAAACTTTCAGAAGCGGAACGCCATGTACCTTGACTTCAAATACAGGCTCGAGGAAAGTATCATAATACGCATAGCTGTAAATTTCTTTGAGCGGCCAGTCAAAATCCAGCTCTATTTCATATTCTCCCTTTCGGTACGGACCACTCCAGTTGGCATTGTAGAACAAGATATCCGGTCGCAACTCAAGTCTAGATATATTACCAGCCGTAGAAAGAGGTAACCCAATCTTGGCGTCTGGTTCAGCATTAGCATTTAACCACTTTATTCCTTGACGATAAGCATTCCCATAACTATTCCCCCAGTACGGTATATCCATTTTTTTTGCTCCAGACAGACCTCCAACAAGCTGATTAAAGTAAACATTTTCATTGGGATGAATCCTAACCATTTCAGAAACCACAAAAACCAATGAGGCAAGTATTACAAGCTGTACAACCCTTTTAGATCTTGTACCTTTAAATAATCTCACCATGTAGTAAGCGCCTACTCCTGCAAGAACCGCCAAAGCAGGTATATATTCCATTATTTGTCTTACTCCTCCGTAAATAGAGGTACCAGGATAGGAGACGCGAAATATGGGAACAAAAAACCAAAAAGAAAGTAGAATAATAATCACTCTTCTTCTAAAAACAAAGTCACCAGCGGCACCAATCAAGCCTACCAAGGATAAAACAAGTATGGGGATCGGCGTGGTGTAAAGAATCCATAGCGCTGGGTAAGTATTCCAACCTCTGACCAAGTAGCTCCTTAACTCAGGCGGGGTTCCTGTTCCTATCTGCTTATAGAAAGTTAATATTTTTAAGAAGTTGTCCACTGGGTTTGGCCAAAGGAATGGCCAAAGTACATAAAAGACTAATAGAGTTACAAAAGGGTAAATTAGTAAACATATCGCAATTCGAGCAGGTATAATCTTTCTTAAGTCAGCTATTGATTTGATTTTTTTCTTCTGTTCCCAAAAAGAATTGAATAAATGTAGTATTAGCCAGGGACCAACAATCAACGGAAGAAAAACAATATTAAACTTAACCCCCATAGCAAACCCCGAAAAAACTGCAGATATAATTAACAGTCTCCAGCTATTTCTGCCTAAAGCAAAATAAAAAGTGATTAAAGCCAGGCCAAAAAAAGCTGCAAGTACAGGATCTTTGATGTTAAAGTGAGATTCAGCAAAAAATAAAGGGTAGGTAGCAAGAGCAGTACCTGCAACAAGAGCCGAAAACACACCATAATTTTTATAAACAAATATCGAAACTCCAGCAACTATTGTAAAACTTATAAAAACCTCAAACAGGTGGTAGCTTTCTATATCTTTCAACACTTTGAGATATTGGTAGAAAATTTTATTGGTTAATGACGCAAGGATACCGCCCAAAGGCGGGTGACCATCTTCTGTTTTGATAAACTCATTAAATGTGTAGTTATCATGTTGATAGTAACTTCGCCATATCTTTTGATCTTTTGGGACGTTTCTCAAAACAGCATCTTCGTAAGTAATATTACCTTGGTAAGATGTGACGTCGAACGGTCCAAGAGGAGAAATTCCGCAATTTTTAACCTTTTCCGGACATTCTTTAGTTAACCGGGGATATGGAGGTAGATTTGTATAATCCTTGCTCCCTGACAAGAAATAATGTAAATAAGCCTGGCCACGCATAAAATGGTAGGGCTCGTCCCAATTCATACCATAGTCAGAAAGAGTTTTTAAACCCACAACTAAAAAGAGAAGCGGAGCCAAAAAGATTACTATCCAATTCTTTTTGGTCACAAAAAGCTTAATGGTCTTTTTCATTTTTGTATTGACCTGCGAAGCTTTGAGAAATATTTTTGCAAAAGATTTTTGAAAACCCTAATTCTTCTAATATCTCAAAAAACAAGATATATGTTGAAAGCCAGTGTTTCATAACTTGTTTTTCCCCCAAATACGCTTTACTTCTTCTGCTCGCAAACGGGAGGTTTTTACCAATCCATGTTGGCGCTACAGCGTCGGCAAGCCACCGAATTGCAGTCTTTCTAGGTTCTAAGAAGCACAATAACCCCCCTTTTTTTAGCACCCTTTTAATCTCGCGTAAAGATGCCTTGTAGTCAAGGATGTGGTGAAACACTGAATCAACAAGTATTACATCAAAAGTGCTGTCTTTGAAAGGAAGCTTCTCTGCTGAGCCGTGATATATTTTAATTCCCGGATTATTCACCATAGCCAGAGTAACAAATTGCACTGATGGGTCGACACCAATAATCTTTTTGACTCCAAGCTTCTGCAGAAGCTTGATATTGAGACCATCACCGCATCCAAGATCAAGAACGCTGTCTTGAGGGCTTATTCGGAAAAGAGATAAGCGTTCAAGACGTTTTTCTAGACTCCTTCTTGTTTGAAAGTAGGCGCTCTCCCATTCTTTCGTTTGCCTGTAGCGATTGGAAATTGCCATTTAGAGTTCCGGGACTTCTAGGGGGTATGTATCGGGATTATCTTTGTCGTATTTTTTAGATTTTCCCATAACAAAAGTGGAATCTTCTCGGAATCTTATTGCGTGAGAATAATTAGGAACAAGTATAACCCCTTCGTTTGGATTTAAGCTTAGAGTCTCCTTTTCATCTAACCGAACACTAACTATATCTATTTGGACACTGCCGTCGACAAGAAAGAAGAAAACACTTGTTTCTTTATGATAATGATTACCCATAGTCGCGCCGTTTTGCATTTTTCCATAAGAGATTTGCTCCCATGGACTTCCATTCAAAGCCTCGACAAAAAGGCCACGCTCATCTTTCCGTGAATAATTTGGTTTCAAGACTTGATGATGCATTCTATTTTTTAGTTAGCGACAATAATGCGTCAACTACCCTTTTTTGTTCTTCCAGGGTGAGTCCTAAACCAGAAGGAAGGTACAACCCCCTGGATCCAATATCCTGGGAAACAGGGTACTCTCCAGAAACGTCCGGGTAACGCGAGTCTCCGCCTTGGATAAAGACCGGCTGTTGGCTCACAGGCGTATAAAACCTCTCACTCCCGATACCTAGTTGAGAGAGTCCTTCAATCACTTGATCGCGTGTAAGACCGAAACTCTGGTTTATTAGTATTGAATACATCCAAAAAGTGCTTTCCCCCCAGATCGGATCCTCTGGAGTTGCCACTTGGATAACACCTTTAAGAAGTTCATTGTAATTTTCGGCAATTTTTCTTCTTTTCGCAACTTTTTCATCAGCTTTTTCGAGTTGAGCTACCCCTATCGCAGCTTGGACATCTGTTAGGCGGTAGTTAAATCCTAGAAACCTGTGAACAAATCTTGGTTTTTCGAAAGCATGACTTCTTAGAAGTCGGGCCATATTTGCGATATTCTCATTATTTGTTACAACCATACCCCCCTCCCCCGTTACCAGATTCTTACTAGCATAAAAGCTGAAACATCCAACGTCTCCGATAGAACCAACTTTTTTCCCCATAGTTTCCGCGCCGTGCGCAGCACAGGCATCTTCTACAACCGGAATGCCATATTTACCCGCGATTTCAACGATTTTTGCCATATTGGCAGGATTACCATACATATGAACCGGCATTATTGCTTTTGTTTTCTTTGTAATTTTTGCTTCGATCCTGTCGGGATCAATACACCATTGTTGAGGATCTACATCAACCAAAACTGGTTTTGCGCCGGCGAGTATAGTCATGCTTGCTGAGCAAATTATTGTAAAGTCAGGAATAATAACCTCATCGCCTGGCCCAACTCCTAAAGAAGCTAGAGCTAGGTGTATTGCTGCAGTCCCATTACTACAAGCTACTGCATATTCAACACCTAGCCACTTGGCAAATTTTTCTTCAAATTGGGTTGTATATTTGCCCCCAGCAGAGATCCAATTAGAGTCAAAACAATCAACAGCATATTTCTTCTCATTTCCATCTAAAACAGGGATATTTGTGGGGAGAAAAGCGCCTTGTGAAGTTTGAGCCATTTCTGTTTGTGATTATCATCTTAACAACGCAACTCTGCTTTGTCAACGAATTATGCTGGCACCCTAGATACCGTACATTTCTCCTTTCTGATAAGATAGCACAAATTCTTTGGGTGTTTTGTACTTTAGGGCTTGGTGAAATCTTTTTGTGTTGTAGCAGTTGTTAAACTCTGCACAGATTTTCCTGACCTCTTCTGCTTCAGGATAAAGTTCTCTGTAGTTTAAAAATTCATACTCTAAAGTTTTGATCAGTCTTTCTGCCCTGGAGTTCATTTTGGAGGTGTGAGGATAGGTAAAATAGTGTGGAATGTTAAGCTCCTGGCAC
Organism: uncultured Gammaproteobacteria bacterium; assembly: GCA_964472675.1. Lineage (GTDB taxonomy): Bacteria > Patescibacteriota > Microgenomatia > UBA8517 > UBA10165 > 01-FULL-43-15b. Next base: position 20,456 of record CAYYLO010000001.1, read on the forward strand.
TTTTTGTGGAAGTTTAAAAGATATTCTGAACCATTGTCTGTGTTGACTGCTTTAATTGAGAATGGAAAGTAGGACAAAACCCTTTCCAAAAAATCTGCTGCATTTTTGGAGCTGGCGCTTCTGTGGGGATAGACAAACCCAAGCCTTGACTTGCAGTCAATGGCCACAAAGACATAAAACCTTTGACCTAAAATGTATAAATGTTTGGTGTCAATCTGTATTAATGATCCCAAATCTTTCTCTTTAAGTTCTCTTGCAGCCTTAACTCTGGCAATAGAATAATTTCTGTGTTTGCTTCTTTGCTCAACATTACCAATGTTTTTAAGCTCAAAATGTCTGTTAATTACCTTTTGGATAACTTTGGTAGAAATTTTAACCCGAGCTCTTTTTAATTCTTCTTGGATTTCATACTTACTCTTTCTTGTGTCAGAAAGGCGAATATCATATGTAAGCCTTAGAATCCTTGGGTCTGTGGTCATCTCACGCAGTTTGTGCGGCCTTCTTGTTTTAGTATCAAATTCCAAAGTTTTAAGGTTGTACTTGTTAAATCTTTTCTGCCAAAGATAAAAAGTATCTCGTGATATCCCAAAATGCCTGCAGGTTAAAGAGGCATTTTTGTTGTGGGAGAAATAAAAGTCAAACCAGGCAAGTCTTCTTAAAGCCTCTTTTGATAAATTTGCAGCTCTAATTCTGGCAACCGGAAGCATGGTAAATGCACGCATGTACGTGCCATTGTAACGACCGTTCACAGATCATCAACTGTACGGTATGTATGGGGACAACAGTTGATGTTTACAAAGAAGCCTTCAGTAAATTACAATCTTAAACATAATGTATGCGTAAAGAAAATAAGTTGCCAATATTTATTGTATGTGGTAAATCACCTATCGGAGCCTCTGGCGGTGGCTATTCTGCCTACGCTTATAACCTTGCAAAAATCCTAAGAAAAATTGGACACGAGACTTTTATTGTAGCCCTTGGGGACAAAAACGAATTAGTAGAAACAGAGGTTGGAAAGTTGATGCTTGTTAAGGCGTCATTCTTAAATGTAAACATCACTGCACTTCCAGGGCTTCCGTTATTCTCTTTTGTGTTTGCTAAAGAAGTTAATAGGCTGGCAAGGAAACAAGGATTTTCAAAATATATTGTTTGGGGCATAGGACCTTGGGGATTTGCGGGAACTCTAATTAAGCTTCTTTTCAATAAAAATGTGGTACATATAAATAACTACTTTACCACAACAAAGCATGAGTGGTCTGGAGCTTTGGATGCGCTGCGCGTTTCTGACTTTGGAGTTATTTTAAAAATAAAATATCTCCTCATTTTTAATACTGTAGTTAGATACCTTACTTGGCTTGAGGGAATACTTCTTAAAAGAGCTGATATTGTTATAACAAATTATAAGTCAACAGAAGAGATAATTAAGAAACAATTTGGGATCAATCATTCTAGATTTAAGAGAGCAGCTTTTACAGTTGGAGTTTATGCAAGAAATGCTGCAAAAGAAGAAAAAAACAACCTGAAACTTCCCAAAAAATATATGCTTTTTTTCTCAAGACACGATCCTAGAAAAGGAGTTAATTTTATGCTTCATGCAATGAAAATATTAGAAGATCAAGGATTCAAGGTTCCACTGCTTATTGGGGGAACCGGAGATGTGTTTGAAGCAAACAAAAGACTTGCTGAAAAATTAGAACTTAAACATGTTGAGTTTTTAGGATTCGTTGCTGACACAAAACCTTTACTTAAAAATACGAGTGCCTTTGTTTTTCCAACTATGGAGGAAGGGGCCGGAGCTCTTACTATCAACGAAGCGATGTCTCTTGGAGCACCAATTGTTTCAACGGCTTGTGACGGGATTGTTGAAGATATTGATAATGAGAAGTCTGGGCTACTTGTTCCTATGGGAGATGCTGTAGCTTTAGCTAAGGGAATGAGTAGGTTAATAGGAAATCCAACGTTCGCAAAAACTCTTGGAAAAAACGCAAAAGTCGAATATCAAAAAAGATTTAATTTTGAGAGAATGGAGAGAGATATTAAAAATATTCTTACGAGAACTTAAGTGAATACCTCTTACTCAACGTCGCACAGCCATATTCTTCAAAAGAAAGACCGCATGCGGGTAGCAGAACAGCTACTTGCAATCCTCAGGGATAGATATACGCTCAGGGCATTGAAAAATTTAAATGTGCTAGATTATGGATGTTCGAGCGGGGTTATTACTAGATATCTATCTAGGTACTTTGCGAAAACAACAGGATATGATGTAGACAGAGAAGCCATAGAACAAGCAAAGCGGGACTGCAAGAAATCCAATCTCTCCTTTTACCTGGGACAGGGTATTCAATTACCTTACGAAGATTCTACTTTTGATCTGGTAATTTGCAATCAGGTTTATTCATATCTTGATGACCCCCGCTTCATGATGAAGGAAATTCACCGCGTTCTGAAAAGTAACGGGTTTTGCCTTTTCACTGGAGATAACTTACTCAGACTTGTCGAACCTCTCTACGGAATACCCTTCATAAGATGGATACCTAGAAGTTGGACTTCTTTAATATTAAAATTTATTGGACACAAAAATATATACCTTGGTAAATACAAAAGTTACTGGGGCATGAAAGAACTTTTCAAAGGATTTACTATTAACGACTACACATTGAAGGTATTAAGAAACCCTAGGCAATTTAAATATTCTAAACTATATCGTTATGAGAGTTTTATACAAGCTGTTCCGTTCTTTTTCTTTGTAATACTAAAGCCGTTTTCCCCTAGCTTCATTTATATTCTTAAAAAAGATTCTAATTAGCTTGGTTTCTTTTTTGGATCGAGAGTGAGGTGAGTGCAATCAGGAGTTCACTCGCAACAAGTGATAACCGAAAAATGATTGCAACAAGAACTCCAATATGAAGTGGTACAAATTTAGAAATTAACCCTGCCATAGAAATCTCTTGGACACCTAGTCCGCCTGGTGCGAAGAGAGATATATAACCCAGTATCCAAGATGAAGCAAAGATTGCAACAAAACTTGGAATTAACTGAAATGATAAGCTCTGGACTAAGTTGCTAATAAAAAATACTGTTAATCCTGCAAAGATGTATTGGAGAAAATACACTGCACAAATGATTGGGGTGTAGTTTTTGTTAAAAACAAAATCTGAAGTTTCAATGTTTCTTTTAAAGAGTCTATTGATGATTTGTGCGATCAAAGAGAGCAGGCCTTGGTTAAACAGTATTACCATGAGCAAAAACGGGGGGGCTGCTAGCAACACTAAACTTGCAAACTTGGGAAGATTTATTAAGTCGTTTCTTATGTACAACATAGTTCCAATCAACATAAGACCCGTAAATAGGTTAAATACGATCTCCAAAAGGACAGTTGCAGAGGACTGCATCACTGAGGAGTTTGTTTCCTTACTTGTTAGATAGGAGCGGCCAACGTACTGCCAAACAGATCCCGGAAGAAAGCGGCTAAGACTTGAAAAGATCCATATTCGTAAGTTTTGAAGGTAGGTCACTTTAAGCCCGGTAGATTTGGTAATTAGATGCCACGACAGAACATTGAGAAAGTGTATAGGTATTAACGCAAGAAGTACGAGCGAAACAGAAACGATATTTATTTTCCAATCCACAGCTTTAATTTCTTTGAGATTTGGGAAAAGCGTGGCAATAACAAAAATTGTTGTAGCTGCTACCACCAAGAAGTAGAGCAGGGACTTGAAACGCATCTTTATGAGAGATTGACTAGTGACTCTTCTTTTTCCTCGCCTGTTGTAATTTTGAAGGTTTTGGAGTTTACTCTAAGACTAATGCCTGCATTCTTTAGCTCTGCGTTAAGCATTATAGCAACCAATTCCTCAAACTTTACTTTTGGTTTCCAGCCTAGTTTCCTCTCTGCTTTGCTTGCGTCACCGAGCAATATATCGACCTCTGCAGGTCTGTAATATTGCGGATCAATTCTAACATAAGACTTCCAATTTAGTCCCGCCAGTTCAAAGGCATACTCCACAAATTCACGTACCGTATGTGTTTCCCCTGTTGCTATAACATAATCTTCAGGTTCGTCTTGCTGAAGCATCGTCCACATCGCCTGTACGTACTCCTTTGCGAAGCCCCAATCTCTTTTAGCATCCAGATTTCCAAGGAAGAGTTTATCTTGTTTTTTTGCTAAAATATTTACTATGCCAGTAGTAATTTTTCTTGTGACAAAATTTTCCCCACGTCGCGGCGATTCATGGTTAAAAAGTATTCCACTACAGGCAAAAATGCCATAAGCTTCGCGATAATTTACTGTCAGGTGGTGTGCCAACACCTTTGCTGCCCCATATGGGCTTCGTGGCATAAACGGAGTACTCTCGTTTTGAGGAGCAGGTGCCGAACCAAACATCTCACTGCTTGAGGCCTGATAGAATTTAGACTTTAGACCTAAATCTCTGATAGCTTCCAGTATTCTCAGGGCGCCTAAACCCACTGTATTGACAGTATATTCTGGAATGTCAAAGCTAATTCTCACGTGACTTTGAGCAGCAAGGTTATAAACTTCATCAGGTTGTATTTTTTCGAGTAACTTATAGACACTATTTGTATCTGTTAGATCGCCGTAATCAAGATCAAAATTGGGGTTACGCACATGGGAATTAAGATAAAGGTGATTGATACGGGAAGTATTCATTGAGCTTGATCTTCTAACAATGCCATGTACGCGATAGCCTTTGCGTAGAAGCAGCTCAGAAAGATATGAACCATCTTGTCCTGTTATGCCTGTAATTAAAGCCGTCTTTTGTCTTGCTTCACCATTCTTTAACATTACAATAAGGATTGTATTTCGCTTACTTTATTTAATATAGAATCAATCTTATTCTGAACATCTTTACTTGCTTCTAATCTCAAATACGGAAGAAAAACTTTTAAGTTTTCTAGCTGATTTTTTATATTGATTTCAGCATTAGCATTTATCATGCCTCTTGGGTTGCTTTCTTTTATCTTTTTTGCAGCTATAGACAAAGAATTCTCCATTTTGTTTAAGGTTTTTTGAAGAGCATCTTCCTTGTTCGCCTTATAAAGCTTTTCAGCTTCTACTACTCTTTTCGTTGCAAGTTGAACTTCGTAATCTGCTCTTTTTGAGCCTTTAAATATCAAAAACCCCCTAGCTCTCTCTTTTAGTTCTTTGACAAAATATAACTTATCGTCTGCAGTCCTACCTGCTACAACCGGCCAAAAAAGAGTATATGAATCAACTAATGTTGGTGTGGGTGTAGGTGTAGGGGACGGGAAAATAGTAGTCGGTGCTATCTTTTTATATGCTGTCTTAGCCAAAAGTGGCGATATGTTTGAAAAAGCAAGGATAAAAGAAATGAATGAAGCGCAAAGTAAGATTAATGTTTTCCCTCTCATAATGAGAATCGTATAACAACAGAAAGATAAACTCAAGAGCTAACTTTTAGAATTAACCTTTTACTTAAACTTAACGATTTTTCCCAAGAAAAATTATTGCTCCACTCAACGGCTCCTTTTGAAAGCATCTTATCCAGAGCTTGATTTGTCAATATCTTAAATGTATTCTCCGCGAGCTCTTGGGGAAAGTTCTCCTTGCACAAAATACCACTTTGACCGTCTCTCACAGAATCTACAAGGCCGGCAGTTTTGTAGGCGACTACAGGCGTTCCCATCCTGTTAGCCTCAATATTAACAAGTCCCCATCCTTCTCGAACTGAAGGATTAATCAGGACATGGGAGCGAGCAAGAAAATTAAATTTTTCCTTTTCGCTTACAAAACCAAAAAATTTTATGTTTTTTTCAACTTTTAAGGATGCAGCTAACATTTTTAAATATGCAACGTACTTCGGAGCTCCACTTCCTAATACCCAAAACCGGAATCTTCCCTTCCTATTTAATAGAGCAAAAGCCTTAATGGCATCCTCAATTCCCTTGTCGCGTGCCAGAGCTCCCAAAAAAGTAACAGTTTTTATTCTCTCCTTCTGTGGCAATTTTGTTGAGGCATTAATTATCACCCCGTGTGGAATTACTGTAATATTATTCGCAGGTATACCCATCTTCACAAGATCATACTTAGCAGATCGGGAGCCAGTCATGAATGGTATTCGTTTATAAAACCAAAAAAACACAGGCTCTGTTAGGTAACCAAACCAACCCACAATCCAGTTAAAGGGTTTAGGGAGATGGTTAAGAAGCCAAACTTCTCTTGCCACTTCCTGTAAAACGGCAAGCTTTGGTACATGTATGTAAAGCGGAGTGAAGAACGGCAATCCGTGAAACTGGTCAACCACTAAGTTATATCTTGGGTGGTCACCGAATAAATACCAAAAGAAAGCCATGATTTGAACCCCCAGAAGCTGATAACCTTTCCTTACAATTTTTACACCATCTACATATTCTTCCTTTGAACTGCTGGAGAACGCTGAAGAAAACAGAGTTACATTATGCCCTGCTTGTATCCATCCCTTTATATGCTCGTGCATCACCTGCTCTGCCCCACCAGACATAGGATGTCTTGGATCACGCCATGATAGTACTAATATGTTCATATCTCCAGGGAACTGACTTCAAGAGAGTGTTTTAGCCAGCAGAATCTTCAAATCAGGGTCTATTAACCATTTGCTTTTATTTTTATTATCGTAATAATGGAGTATCTTCAGACGATAATATACTGCTAAAGTGTCCCACAGCATGTTAAAAACTACTCGTCTTGAAATTCCACTATTAGTGCTATCAAAAGTTACCTCAATAGGGGCCTCATAGATTCTTTTAAATCCCAGATAATTGGCAACTGCTAAAAGCTCTATATCCATAGCGTACCTCTTGACGAGAAGACGAGGAAGTATTACTTGCACTACATTTCGTTTAAAGAGCTTTATCCCACTTTGTGTATCTGTTAAGTGTAGGCCGAATAAAAGTTTCACAATCGCATGGTAACCAACACTCAGCAAGCGACGAATCAGTGGATAGTTAACACGCGAAGCTGAGTGTCGTTTTGAGCCTACTACTATGTCAGCGTTATACCATTCCATGTGAGCGATTAGCATCATTATCCCCTTTGGGCTAATATCCATGCCCGCATCTAAAAACGAAACCAGCTCTCCTTTGGAATGAGCGAATCCGTATCTGACTGCATAACCTTTACCCCTGTTTGTGTCATAACCGATTACCTTTATTTTTCTTGATCCGGCTTTTTCCGCTTCTTTCCATGTATTGTCTAACTTGCCGTCAATAACACAAATAATTTCATAATCGTAGTCTTTAAGCCCTTGGGAAAGCGTTCGGTCGATATTTTCTAAGTCCCTTTTAATTGTCTTTTCTTGCTTATAGGCCGGAACAATAATGGATAAACGTTTTTCTATTCTCATTTATCGAGTTTTATCGTGATATGGAAAGTATATGGAAAGACTTACAACTAGTAAAGCTGCCACAATAATAGATACCTGAATAACATTAATAAGTGTTGTGTGGAATAGTAAAATAAGCACAATTTGCAAGCAAGCAGCACTAGCAAATAACCACACTATTCTGGTCTTGCCAATAGATAAGTAAAATTGGGTAAATAATATTGCTGCCCCCAAGAGTAGCATGTATAAGCCAAACCACCACAAAAGGTATGATTCCTGCAGATATTTGGGAGCTAACACCTGAGTAATCATTGACCCAAACACCACATATAGTAAAACTATTACGGAAGATAAACCCACAATAAAAAATAGACTTAAGTAAAAAATTTTGTGGTACTTTTCACCTCCAGCATGTTTCTTTGCAACCAAGGGGAACATCGCATGTGTTACAGGGGCTGCTGCAAACATAGCAATTGTGCCAAACTTTGCCAAAGCAGCATACGCCCCTGCTATCTCAGGAAGAAAAAAATGCTTAACAAGTAGTATGTCTGAAGAGTACATGGAAGTAACTGCAATACTTTGTACAAGAACTGGAATGGAATATTTAGCCAAAGGTTTTATGTCAGGCATAGGTTTTCTATTGCCGGATATTTTGTTTTTAAGAGAAAACCAAACGACCACAACGCCCGCTACAACAGCAATAAACAGCGCTGCCATCGCTCCAAAGAGCTCGTACCCCAAGTAAATAAAGGTAAACGTTAGAACAATTTTTATCACTACTTCCACGATCATACTTACAGCAAGGTGAGCAAACTTAATAAATCCTTGCAAAAGAGCTCGTCCTGTATTTGAGATAAAAGCAACAAACACAACAGGTGCAAACAAATAAATTGCACGAGCTTGTGTTATTTGCAAAAACTCGGAGAGAAAAGGGGTCAGTACGAATATAAAAATAGCTGTTCCTCCTGCAATCCAGAAACTCCAAAAGAAAACCCACTTTGCCAGGTTATTAGCTGCTTTGTCGTCTTTTTCTGACGCTATAAATTTCACTATAGCTAATCCTAGAGATTGCTGAACAATTGCAAGCAAGCCAAATATAGAAATTATGGCAGCCAGGTCACCATAATGAGATTTACTAAGAAGATTAATTGCTAAATAATGGTATATCAATTGCCCCACATTATGGATATTTGTTCCAATAAACATGATTAGACTCCCCATGATAAAGGGATTTTTAAAAGAACTCCTGGTGCGGTCAATTATTTTTTTCATCCTACCCAATAGCCTCGAACAAAAAGAGCTGTTTCTGTTGCCAAAATAACCACAAACATAAGTACTAGACCCCACCTATCACTCCTTTTGGGCTCAGCCAGCATTCTGCCGAATAAAATAAAAAGAGGGAACAAAACAATTATGTAGCGTGGCAAAGAGCTAAAACTACCTGTTATTGTAGCGAGAAAGAAGCCCAAAACACAGTAGATCAAATATGACAGTCTAAGTTTCTTTATAAACCCATACACAATCAATGCCAATGCACCTAGAGCAGATAGAAACTCAACCCATATTGTAATATAAATAGGACTGCTTTTATCTACAGTGACAATCATCTTAATATATCTCCAAAAGACTTGTGGGAACAAAACAATTTTACCCAACTGCCTTTGCTCGCCATAAGGAGACAGTTCACTATAAAAAGTGAACGGGCTGCCTGTTGTTTTGTACAGGTAAAACATATATACAAAAAGTCCTGATAAGCTAAAAAATGCTACTGCTGTCGCCAGGAGTATTTTGGCATAAGAAAATCTTTGAGATCTAAACTGTAACCACCATTCAACCTGTAAAGCAGGCGCTAAAGCAACTCCAAAAACTCTAGTAGCTGAGGCCAATCCTCCCGCTAAACCACTGCATATCCATTTACCGTTCCTTGCCAATAGAAAACTAAACAGTGCTAAAAATAGAAAAAGCGACCCTGTGTATGTGGAAGCAAAAAAAAATGATGCAGGGAAAGAAACTAAAGAAACTAAAGACCACCAGGCAACTTTTTCAGAGTAATCAAGCCTTACCAACTTCCAAAGCAAAAAGAGGTCTGCTAAAAAAAATATATTCGAGACTAACAAACCCGCCCACGCGATTTTTTCAATTCCTCGTGGGGCAATAAAATGCAAAACCAGCGGAAAGAAAGGGAAAAAGGAGTGCTCTAACGCTTTATAGCCGTTTTGAGCAATTGAAATATAATGTTCCCCATCAAAATTGCTCCACCCCCAAAATAAAGGGTTATCTAAATAATTGTCAATGCTGCCGCCTAAAAAGTTTTTACTTGCTAGCGGTAAATAAATTACTCCTATAAGGGCAAACACAGTAATCCAAACCCGCCAGGCGAGAAAAAGAAGAAGGATGGAAACAGTATTCTTACTTACCCAAGACTTTTTTATATACATTGATTGTGTCAGAAGCGGTTTTGCTCCAGGAAAACTCTCTTACTTTCTCAAAACCAGCTTGAATCAGTTCTTTTTTCAGATTAGTATCACTTATAACTTTTTCTAGACCTGCTGCCAACGCTTGCACATTTTTTGGATTCACAAATAGTGCTGCTCCCTCACCTATCTCAGTCAACGCCTGAGTTTCTCCTGCAACAACGGGAGTACCACAGGCCATCGCCTCCAATACCGGAAATCCAAAACCTTCGTAAAACGAGGGCTGGCAGTAAACCTCTGCTAAATTATAAATCTTTACCAAGTCTTCATCCGACACAAAGCCCAACATGTGCACCTTGTCTTCCATCTGAAATTCCCCAATCAACCGACGTATTTCTCTGGCCTCGTCGGTTTCACCTTCGAAGGCTTTACCCACCAGAACAAGATGAGTGGTGAGTGGTAAGTGGTGAGCAACTAGAGAAAATGCACGTATAAGTCCTGGAATATTTTTGTTGTAATTGATATCTCCAACGTACAACGCAAAACGCTCCGGTAAACCGTAGCGTTTTATAATTTCCAATTTCCAATTTCGCGCCGCCGGCAAAGCCTTTGGCGACGCACGGCCAATTTCCAATTTTCGGAGCAGAGGATTGGGGGCAAAGTGCGTGACAAAAATTTTGCCTGCAGGAATATCCAAAAAGCGCACCACATCTTTTTTTGTAGTTTCGGTATTTACAATAACTGCATCCGCCTTTTGCAGCCTTTTCTTTTGACCAGAAAACCTTAATCTTCCGCGAACCCCTGCAGGAAAATGCTCGGGATAAATCAGAGGGTGAGTATCATGAACCGTAACTACTATTGGAACGTTATTCCTATCAGGCAATGTATTAAAGAAAAAATCAAAGTACGGATAGTGAATGATATCATGGTGATCTTTCTCCTCCACTAGTTCAACACCCTTTTGTTCTTTTAGCGCCCGCAATAGTTGAATGGCGTAGCGGCCCATGCCGCGTACAGCATGACCTGGGATAGTGGGGTTCGAGTCGAGAAAGACTCGAACCAGTGGCGAGTGGTTAGTGGTTGGTGGTTGGTGTTGCTTTGTATTATCCATAAATGCAATTCCCATCGCTCATCACCCTTCACTTATCACTAGTGATGTATCTCCAATATGCCCTAGGGAATCTCAAAGCAGAGAAAAGAGAGAAAATAATTCCCTGATATCCATCTAAAATTCCTTTGTGGCGAATCTGTGTTGTCAAAAACCAACTGGCAGGTTTAACCATCACATAATCTACAAACGTAAGCACATCTTTTCCCAAATGTTCTTTCACCATTTGTGCTTTGATCAATTCTATATACCGATTGTTTCTTGAAAGATATCGAGCAAAAGTAGGGGAATCAACATGATATAGCGGACTTTGTAGCCAACCTACACGCCCGGCGACTTTCATCTGCTCATGAACATCTTTGGCCGGTAAATATGCTTTACCATTTTTAATTAGCCTTATTACACCGTCGGGATACACCCCTCCGTATCGAAGGTACTTACCCAAGAAATAATTCAGGCGGGGCAAGAAATATGCAACATATTCCCCTTTATCAGTCCCTATCTGTCCATCCCTTTTCTCCAAAATTCTCTGGTGCCTTAAGAATAATTTTCTTTCCCGTAAATTCTCTTGATACTTCTCAGCCTTATCTGAACCCAAACCAATTACATGCTTGATTTCTTTGGCCAAATCCGGGCTGACACGCTCGTCTGCATCCATCTGCAAAATCCACTCACCGCCTGCTGCCTCAATTGCTTTTTGTTTATTGATATGAAAGTTGGGGTGGTTTTGCGTTTTTATAATTTTTGCTCCAAAACCTTCTGCAATCTCGCGGGTTCTGTCGGTTGAACTGCCATCCATTATCACAAATTCTCCCGCGATGTCTTTGCAAGACTCAAGACATGCGCCAATGTTTTCTTCCTCATTATATGTTGCCAAAACAACTGACAGTTTTATCTTTTGCATATACCTAATTTGCGACAACTTTGAAAGCTATACCCCCGCTTGGAAAGTATATCGTTTTTATTGTGTTAGTGCCGTCCGGCATTTCATTTGAACTTCCCGCAATTAAACCATTGGGGTATTTTGTTCGTGTCTGGTCCCATGGAGAAACCTCCTGAAAATAATACTTGTCAAAATGTTCAACTGTCGAAAATCCGAATATGTCCCGGGGAGTTAACGTGTGTTCTTTTTGGAATTTTGCGGGAGGATATTTGGAATAAAAAAGGAAAAGTATATATGGCTGATCGTAACGGTTTGTAACGACAACATTTTGATATTTACCTTCATTTTGTTTTACAAAACTTACCAGTTCTTTTACCCCATACTGAGAAGAATAGTCGTATGTTTTTGCCATATGCAGGTAATACTCATGGAGATATCGGGAAAAATCCCATAGCATAAATAGTACGATCGCAAACACCCCCAATTTCCCTAACTTTCCCCATTTCCCCAACACCCCGAAAACCTTTACCGCACCATATCCGCTAATTATCACCAACGGAACAATCATATTCTCCGCCCGCAAAGCATGTGGCGATTGAAAAGTTAAGGCCGCAGCAACCGGCGCAACTACTAGCCACAGGAGAACAGGCAGCCACCCTTTTGGACTTTTAAAAATTACCCCCATGCCTACAACGAGAAAGACCAGATCCAACAAATACATCTGACCGAATTCCGGTACTTTATTCCTTTGGATTTCGTCCCCGTTAACAAATAAGAAGTCTCCTGAGAAGTGTTTGCCGTAATTTTGAGCAAAGGCTAAGCCGTAATTCACGACTTTGTTGTGCAGCAACTTCCCGACTAAACTTTCAGTAACGCCGTGCTCCCCTCTTTGTTGATTCACCTTATTGTACGGGCCAACGTCTGCAAACACCCCCACACCCGATGCCCTGGAAATTCCCGCTGGCCCAGCGAGGTCTTTGGCTAGTGGTACTAATAATAGTAGTCCTACTATTCCAACAGCCAACGAATTTCTCAATTTAGCTCTCCCTAGTAATTCCCTGCGGTAGTAAATAAGTAATCCGCAAACCAATAGAGGCACCACAATTCGTGCCGCGTGATATGTATAAAGCGAAGCTACAAGCGCCAACACTGAAACCCAAAGATATTTAGAATTTCTAGTTCCTTTTACAAATGACCAAACACCAAGAGTAATAAAGAATGTCGCCGCGTTTACTTCCCAACCGCCGCGCGAAAAGTGTATATGCCAAGGAGAGATGGCTAGCATCAAAGATACTAGAACCCCCATTTTTTTGTCTCTGAACAATTCTAAACACAACAAATACACAACAAACACAGTTGCCACACCCAAAGCAGCACCTGGAATTCTCACCGCCCATTCATTTAAACCAATAGTTGCCACAAATGGCGCAACGATATAAAAATAAAGTCCTGGTTTGTAATCGTTAAACGATTGAAAATGAATTGGCCAAAAGTTACCATGCTCGTCTTTCCCTGTTTGCAACAAAGAATAAGCGTTATAACCAATGGCCGCTTCGTCAGCGTTTAACGCAGGCAAATTGTTCAGTTGATTGAAGCGCAAAAAAGTCGCCAGAATTATGATAAGAACTATTAAGTATTTACCCATTTTACTTCCAGGAAAGTAGTTCAAAAGCCACACTGTCGTCCGGTCTAGTTATTTCCTTGTAAATTCCATCCGGTTGTTTTTGGGAAAGTTCGGCAAAAGGAGGATGTTCAGGATCAAAAACTATCAACGTGCCTTTATTGTGTAAGTCCCCTGCGGTGGCATCCCTAAAGGTAATATTATCTAGCCCGGAAACCAACCCTACATCACCAAATTGCCCTTCCTGGTAGGTTTTTTTGGAAACTTGCTGATATTTTGCTGGATCATATTTTTGGAAAAAGAGGAAGAAAATGTACGGCTGGTTATAACTTTGTTGAAAAACAATCTGCTTGTAATCATTTTGTTCTTTAGAAGTCTTCATAATTGTTTGTTTATACCCGTATTGCCAACCTTTAGCACTGCGCAAAGGATAATGTACCCAATATTGATCAAGAAAATACACGTAATTAATTGCGTAAATAGCAAGGTAACAAAGCAGCAAGATTGCAAATTTGCGGCCACGAATTGCTTCAAATACAAATGCCACTCCGCATCCACTAAGTAAAGTTAGTGGAATGACAAGATTCAGACTTCGCACACCTTGTATAGTATCTCGAGATAAAGCAGCAGGCAGCGGAGCCAGCAAAAGCCAGAGAAGTACAAACCACTTTGCATTTCTGTTTTGACTTCTTGCCAAATATAATAATCCTAAAATCAGCAACGGCAAGTCCGCCAATAACAAAACGCCAACGTCAGGCGCTCCGTGTCTAGCATTGGCCCAATCTCCTTCGAAGAACAAGAATCTTGCCGAGTAGTAATTCGTCCACCGGTACAAAACCCCTCGTAAATTGTTCAATGGCTCAGAATGGTAGAGGATATATTGCCAAGAATTTATACCAACTCCTTCCTGGTTTAAAATGCCAGCCACATATTCAACAGGCCTTCTATAGGAAAAAAAACTAAAGACTGCTAACCTTCCTGCTTGTCCTTGAAAAACGCTTAAGATTATTGGCAATACCAACACAAACCCCAGAATTAAAACTTGTGCTATCTGTTTTCTGGTAAATCTGCCAAGTCGTTTGCGATACGCCAACAAGAGAGCTGCCACAACCAACGCAGTACTCAATTTGGCCCCCTGATATGTCCAAAGAGTGAGTGCAAAGAAAATAACTGACAGGTAAATACTTCTGCCCCCGTCTTTAACAAACCGCAAAAATAAATAGATTCCTGCTAAAGTTAACGTCAAAGAAAGATTGGCTTCCCATGCACCTCTGGAAAAATGAACATGCCAAGGAGATATTGCAAGCATCAAGCTTGCTAAAATTTTCAATTTTTCGTTCTTGAATAATTCGCCTACTGAACAATAAACAAGTCCTACAGCGGCAATACCTGCAATAGCACTGGGAAGTCGCACGGACCACTCTGCCAAGCCCAATATAGCTACGAATGGTACTGTTAGGTAGACATAAAGTCCCGGTTTCCAATCTCCGAATGACTTAAAAATCAGTGGCAGAAGTTCGCCATACTCATCTCTGCCTGTCTTCAAAATTGAATATGCGTTATACCCCAAAGCCGCCTCGTCACTGGTTAAATGTGGCGGATTAATATCCAGTTGCCAAAAACGCAACAAGGCAGCAACCAACAAGATTGTGACGAGTAACAGGTGATGAGTTATTGGTGTAACGAGTTTTCTAATCATTGCTTCTCAAGAATGATAAAAGCCGGATCTCCATTCAAGAAGCGGATAGTTTTCAGTTGCTTAAAATCGGGAGGAAAATTCCCTGGACTGGTGACGAGAAGAGTTTTACCATCTATCGGTATTTTTAGCCCACTCTCCACCCGCCACTCTCCACCCGCCACTTTTGGCATATCCCAATCGTTAACAAAATAGAACTTATCAAACCGGTCTATCCAAAACCAATCAGACTGGGCAAACCGCACAAGGTTGGTGTCTTTTTGGTAAGCGGCTGGATCCCAGGGCCAGTAGAAAAGCAAAAACTCATGCGGTTCGCCATATTTTTTAGTAATAATAAATCGGTCATATTCTCCATAACAAGCTTTTATGTAATCCGCGATATTTTGATATCCATATTGCCAAGACCAAGAGTAGTTTCTGCTGTAAACAAAGAAGTATTCATACATGTACTTACCCATATTGACAAATAACAATGTGGCGTAAGCTGTTAATGCGAATGCTTTCCACCTGCGGCTAATTTTTGTTGCTAGCCATATTACCCCAATTGCCGAAATAAGTTGAGGAATAGGCAACATAGAAGCAGAACGCAAAACTGCAAATTTTTCGTTAGTAATACTTGCAGGAATCGGTGCCAAGAGCAACCACAACAAAACTAACTGATACGCCTTCTCTTTTTTAGTCGCCCTCCATGCAACCAGTATCAGGCCAATGTAGAAAAAGGGTAAGTTAACCGGATAAAGGAGTCCCCAACCCGGAACGCTAAATTGATATTGCGTACCGCCTTTAAAAAATAAAAACTGCGGTGAAAAGTAATCCGCATAGTTTTTGGTAAACTTCTCAACAAAGTAAACAGGACGATTGTAGAAAAGACGAGCTAACCCTGGAGGTAATTTACTTTCCTCGCGCGCATTCACAATGCGGTTTATTGCACCCTGGTCAACCAAAAAAACCCAATTGGCACGTGCCCTTGCCTCAGAATTAGACAAGATAAACGGAAGCGGCACAAAAAAAACAGCTAAAATGACAAGGGAAATGATCCCAAGTAAACGTTTGTGTTTGAAAAAATTAAAAAGTTCACGCCGGTAGATTATAAAAAGGGCAAGCAAAAAAAATGGAGTGAAGATTCTGGTTGTGTGGTAAGAAAAAAGAGTTAGCCCAAAAGCCAAAAACGAAAGCGGAAATTTGCCATTTACAAAAAGAGCAGCCGCTGTAGTTAAGAAAAACACCGATAAATTTGATTGTAAAACAAACCGCGAAGGGAAAAAGAGCCATGGGTCAATTGCCACAAAAAATGTGCCAAACAGACTTATGTCTTTCCTTTTAGTAACTCCAAAAAAAACAAAGTAGGATGAAATTATCGTTAAAGTTCCCAAGAGAACATGCGGCAAGCGGATGGCAAACGCATTAAGACCAAGAAACTTGATAAAAGGTATGGTCAAATAGAGGTTGAGAGGAAGGGGGTAGTCTCCATAGGCTCTAAAATTTGTGATCGGAAAGAATTCCCCCCACTCGTCCTGGCCGGTTTTTAAAATAGAGTAAGCATTCCATCCATGACTTACTTCATCCCAGTTTAGACTTGGCGGTATTTGAGTAATCCCTGCAAACCTTAAAACAAACCCCAACAAGACAATAACTATTAATAACCAATATTTCTTATACACAGTTGAAGAGATCTTTGATCTTTTATGCCACATATTTTTCTTTACGAAAAACAATAATCCGATCGCTGCCGCAACACTAATAGCATTACCCCAAGTTCTTGCTGGAGTATCAGTAAATCTTAATATTGCTTCTTTTTCACCGCTCAGAGCGGGAAGTTGTGCTGTTATTAATCCCAAATCTCCCGAAGGAACAACCGAGTACTCTTTTGATTCTGTAAACAAATGCCAACCAGGAAAATAAACTATCGGAAACTGAACTGTGGCAGGTGAAGTAAGTGTTAACTTGTATTTTACCTCATTGCTCTTCTTTAAGACTTGTGCACCAAAAAACCTGCCGTCTGCCGAAGGTTGCGAAGGAGCCGGACTTGCCGGAAGTTGGGAAGCTGTTGCAGGCCAATAATCTCCTAAAGATGACGCGGTCTGTTCTTCCCATTTTTTCCCTGCAAACTGGTCTTTATCTGTAATGTTGTACCACATATCCTCCTTAAAAAAAGAAAAGTTCACAAGGATCACGATGACAATAGCAGTTGCACTAATCCACAGAGGAAATCGCCTGGAAACGAACACTATAGCTCCAGAAGCCAGCGCAAAACTGAAGGTTGCGATAGAAAGCCAACGCCACGGAAATTGAAAATATGACGTAAATTTGAGGCTTTCCCAAATAGGTGTCGACTTATTGTGTGTTAGAAACAAAGCCAGCCAACCAATTAAAACTAACACCAAAATGTCTTTAAGTTTTTCTTTTTGGCGAGTTATTAACAGGCATACCAGTGCTATCAAAGGCAATACCCACTGCACTTGCCCCACAGATAAACTTAAATCATCTTGAGGACCAAAAAGTGAAGCGCCATACCCCCAAAATCTTGAAATTAAAAGTTGGTTCAATGTGGCAAAATGTGCCCTAAAATCAAAATAACCAATGGTGATCGATTCCAAGTTTACATATTTGGACTCCGACACCACAGGTAGTAGATAAAATGCACTAAGTGCTAACGCCAAAACCCCTCCACCAACTAGCCAAGGAATCTTACTGTAGTTTTTCCTTTCCACAATTTTACATCCCAACCATACTCCCAAGAAAAGCCCAAACATTAGAAGCGACAGGTTGTGTGTCAGCAACAGCAGAGCAAGGCTGACACTAAACCACAAAAGACTTTTGATCTTGCCCCCATGAAGAAAGTTATAAGCAAAGAGCGCAATAAAAGGGAAAAGTGCAAAAGCAAAAGCTTCGGGCAAAGCTGCCCGAACCCAAACATCAAGAGCTCGATATGGCGCGTATACATAAACCATGCTGCTCACCAATGCCGCATATTTATACGAAGTTGAAGAGGAATTCTGATTCTTCTGATTTCCCCAAACCCTTAAAGAGAGCAAATACATACCTAAAGCAGATCCAATAATCGAGAGAATAAACACTACCTTGGTGGAATCAATAATTTGCATTCCCAGCAAGTGGAATACTTCGCCTACTGCGTAAGGTATTTGCGTGTAAAAGTTAAACAAAGGTTCACCATACCCAAAACCAGCGTCGGGAGCCCAGCGACAAGGGATTTGGAAGTCCTTTATACAGCGATCAAACTCAAACAAACGGAATAAATGCGGGTCCTGCATGGAATATATCCCTGGCCGGAGCATCCTAAAAAAAGCGGGGATTGTGAGAACAACAACAAACAACAAAAAGAAATATTTTCTCATTGTGTACTAACTAACCAAATAGCGTCCTGGCCATTGGGAAATTTGATCTTCTCGACAACATTTGCATTTGAAGAAAACTCGTTAGATTTTCCTATCAAAAGCGTATCTTTTTTGCCAAAAGCCTTAGAGTCAATACTTGTAAAATTATACTTACCCAAACTGTAATCTCCCAATTGGTCTACAAAGGAACGCCCCTCTGTTTTGTATCTCAGCCAATCTTGAGCTTGTTTTTGGTAATCTGCCGGATCCCATTTCTTGTAAAAGGCCATATAGATTTGCGGCTCTGATAAAGAGCGGCTAAAGACAACTTGGGAATATCTACTGTCAATTGCTGAAGTTAGTTCAACGGCTTGTTTTCTACCATAAAGCATGGCCTGGGCCTGATCCCGCGGCGCGTGGTAATAATAGTCTTCCAAAAAGAATCCTAAACTCACCAACAATATAGCAATATAACTATATAGCAGTAATTTTTTTGATACTCGCCATTTCTGAGAAATTAAATCCAGCAAAACTAAGGCACCATACGCAGATAATATTTGTAAGGCCGGCATCATTACCGCCACTCGATTCCCCGCATACCCTGGGCCCTTTGTTAAAGCAGCGGGTATTGGCGCAATCAAAATCCAAATTATTAACAATTTAAGGGGTCCCCTTGCCGAGCCTGCAAGGGGACCCCTTGCAAAGATCGACCACAATGAAACAAGTATAAAAGGCAGTTCAACCAGGTAAAGAACTCCTCTGCCGGGAATCATGCCGTAAGTCCACTCGCCTGCCCCTTGAGTAAACAAAAACTGGGGCGAAAAATAGGAGAGATATCTTTGAGAAAATTCCTTAAACACATAAACTAGTTTGTTCGAGAAAATTCTTTCTATAACGTCTGGCACTCCGGCCAAAACTGCCTCATACCGCCTGTCGGCAAGGTTCGCCCAGTTGTCTGTAGGATTAAAAATTGCAATATCCGATCCGCGGCCTCCCGCCCCAGAAAAAAGCATCGTATAAGCGGCAACGGCAATAAAGACAGCCAACACAGCAATAGCTATTCCATACTTCCTTCCCGCCTTAAAGTGCAATAGCAAAGTGCGGCGATCCCACAATAATAAAAGGATAATAAGTGGAGTAAATAATCTTGCAGAGTGGTAACTAAAGAGATTCAAGCCAAAAGCCAAGGCAGCTACTGCCATCCAACGGGGTTTTTCCAAACCTTTGTAAAACGCCCATACTCCAAGCGGCATAAAAAATGTCGTCAGGTTTGCCTCGAAAGCGCCGCGGGAAAGTGAAATGTGCCATGGCGATACAGCCAGCAGCCAAGCTGCTAAAATTTCCAATTTCGATCCGCCGAAGAGCCCTTTAACCATCAAATAAGTGGCGAGTATAGCTAGTGTTCCAAAAACAGCACTAGGGAGTCTCACAGCAAATTCATTAAGTCCAAATATTGCTACCGAGGGAATTGCTAGATAGGTATATAGCGGAAGTTTATAATCCCCAAAAGACTGCAAAGTTAGAGGAAGAAAGCTACCCCACTGATCTTTGCCGGTTTTCAAGATTGAGTACGCGTCATAACCAAAAGAGGCCTCATCAGGGGTAAAACCTGCAGGGTGGGAGACAAGGCCAATAAAACGCAAAACAAAAGCCATCAAAATTATTCCAACCAAGACCACACGGCGCATAAATTAATTGTAGCCCTTTTTACGTTTAATCCCAAGCAATAGAACACTAAACACCAAGAGATTTACAACAGCTATAAAATTAGGCAGCCATGAAACTTTGTAAATAATTTCCAGTGGTGCAAAAGACGCGGCATTGAACAAGTGATAAATATTCAAAAGATTTGAAACAGATAAAACTGCAACAGCCAAAGTTGTCAGCGGAACCAGGCCGGATAGTAATGTGGCTATCGGGAAAAATGGATAAAGGTATCTTTCGTGAATTCTGGTCATAAACAAGAATGTAACTAATGCAGACAGAGCCAGGCCATAGAGAACATTTCTGTTTGATAAATTGTGTTTCAACCACAAACATAATCCGCCTATTACAACTGAGGAAACCAAAAAGCCCAATAATCTTGCGCTTGTTGAAAAATAAATTGTGCTATCTAAAGTTTTACCATTATCAATCAACCACCAAAAGTTAAATGCGTTTGCACTCAAAGAGCCTATTTCGCCTGACAAGATTCTGTTCTTGTATAAGTTTAAAAACCATATCGGAAAATCAACCTGGGGATGAAACCAAATTGAAATAAAGATTGTGGTTAAAACCGCGGCTAAAATGCTTTTTAACCACTGGCTACGATTAAATTTTTTAGTCAGCGCAACTACAAGCAGTATGGGAATAAAAATTGCCAACGACCCTTTAAAGAGTAAAGAAAGTATAAATAAAAATGAGAAGACTGTTAATTGACTACTCAAAAGTGCCACTATTGCACTTAGTCCTAAAAGATTAACTATACTATCTGTCTGACCCCAAATACTTGAGTTAAACCACACAACGGGATTCAAAACCCAAAATGTAGACATTAACAGCGCAGTTTTTGGCTTCTTCAACCTAATGAAGTATTGATATAAAACAGTCGCTATTCCCAAATCTGCAAAAATACTTGGAAGTTTTATCAACAACTTAAGTCCGCGGTCTTCCCAAAACCAAACAAAGGCCGAAGGAAAAGCGGGGATATGGTTGTTAAACCACCAAGCGAGTCGCTCGACTGTATTCCATATAATTTGTAAGCCAGCAAAAAGCAAAATGGTTAAAGGAGGTTGGTTTGGGGCAGAGTATGGCCAATTTTTGAGGTCATAAAAACCACTTAGTCCATGAGAAACAGCAATTTGCCCCCACGAAATGTTGTTGTTCAAATCGCCATGATACGCGCTAAAAACAAAATAAAGCCGGAGAATTAAGCCCGTTAAAAGCAGAAAATAGAATTTATGTAAAAACTTCACTTTGTATTTTTGGTTAACAGGAAGAAAGCCGGTTCGCCTGATGGATATGCGACCGCTTTAACCATTTTTAGATCTTTTGGTAAACGCTCCGGTTCTTGTATTAAATTCACATTTACTTCCTTGGCAGTGGCTACATACAAAGTTTTGTCCGGTAAAACCTGGCCTAATGTATAAAGGTCAACATTGGGGGAGCCAAAGTAATATTTATCCAGCTTAGAAATCGCGCCAAAATTAGGTAGAGTTTCCCGTGGTAAATCTAAACCCCCCGTACCTCTTGGCTGGTAGAGTTCATGGAATCTTTGGGGGGAAAATTGAGACCAGCCTAGGAAAAAGATCATTGCCGGTTCTCCAGCATTACTAACAATTACACGATCATAAGTATTACTTTCTTCTACCGCTGACCCAACAGCATCTTCAAATCCTGCATGCCACCACCGTTCCGAATCCCATGGGTAATGGATCCAATATAGATGTTGGAAAAATACGAAACTTGCCAATAATGCCAACACATACGAACACACAAACAGGCTGCGCACACGAGCTGAGAGCGAATTAAATGTGCTCCACACGCCATATCCCACCAAAAAGATTAAAGGTGGAAGAAGAAGAAAGAGACGTGTGGCGTGATTCCCGCCGTCACGAGTCAAAGCCGCTGGGATTGGCGCCACAATGACCCAGAAGAACACAAAAATTTTTATCTTCCTGTCTACCTTGGAAAAAATGAAGTATGCAAACCCCAACACCAGGAAAATGGCTTCAAATTTGTAAAACTCGCCAATTCTATTTGGTGAGTGGCGAGGATTCGGATCACCTTGGATAAAAAGAAAATCTGTTGAAAACGCACGTAAATAATTCTGGCCTACAAAGGTGGCAAGCCATGTCGCCTTATTGTGGAACAACTTGTCAACTATAGTCGGAGCTATCCCTACTTGAGCTACAGGATTGCGCATTTTGGCATCCCTTAACCGTGCAAATCCAATTTCAGGAGACATTGTGGGATCTGAAAAGACGGAAATGTAGTTAAAACGCTGGGCGCCTCCACCAAAAACCGTACTAAAAGTAATCGGTGCGGCAACTATCGCAAAACACAAAGCGGCAATCGCAAGCTGTTTCCGCGGCAGTTTAAGAAGATCACGCCACCAAATCAAAATTAATGCACTCATGGTCAGAGGTAAAAAGAGTTTGGCTGTGCTATATACCCAAGGAGTAAGCGCAAGCGATACGCCAGCCAAATAAAGCCATCTAGGATTTTTCAAACCACGCAGGAAGAAATAAATTCCTGAAACATAAAAGAAGAAGAGCTGAGTTACTTCAAAGCCCGCACGGGAATATTGTATGTGCCATGGAGAAATGGAAAGGAGGAAGGCAGCCAAAAGGGCAAACCCTTGCTTGCCGGTAATTTGCCGCACTAAAAGGTAAAATACCCACACCCCCAAAATCCCAAAAATTGCTGCAGGGAGTCTGACTCCCCAAGGCGAGACTCCAAAGATTGCCACAGTTGGTACAGCAGAATATAAATATAGCGGTGTTCTCCATTCAGCCAAAGACTGAAAATGGATAGGTAAAAAGTTGCCGGAGTAATCACGGCCAGTTTTCAAGATAGAATAGGCATGATAACCCACATCCAGCTCATCTCCAAATAAAGAAACCGGCACGCGGTCAAGCTGCCACAGGCGCAATAAGCTAGCTATTGCTAAAATACCTGCCAATAACAACTTTGAATGTTTATGCATAGTTACTCGATCGCAACAATCTTTGCCTGAATATCTCCTCTACTATTTTTAACTATTTCAAGAACTTTTGCACCTTTTTGGTTGTCGATATCTTTTTGAGGTAAATTTTCTTCACTTCCTACAAACAATGTGTTCTTTAAATTTCTATCGTTAGGCCAATATATTTTTCTAAAAGTAAATTTGCCAAAATCAAATGACTTGCGCGGTTTCCCTATTTTTTGCAGATCTAACTCTTTTAAATAACGCCCGGGCGGATACTTCCCATAAAAAAGATAGAAAATATACGGCTGGCCATGTCCGGTTTCGATAATAACTTGTGAGTATTTGCTTTCATACTTCATCACAACAGGGACAGTCTCGCGAAACCCAGGCTGCCAATTGCCAGAATCACGGAGAGGCAAGTAGACATGTAGCGAATCGAACAAATAAAAGGCTGCTAATAATCCCCATATACCAAAGATAAAAAAACCGAGCTTCTTAGTAATTTTAGAGTAAGCATTAATTATGACCACCACACCAACCCCTATAAGCATGGAAAAAACCGCAAAAAGCGCCATTGTTCTACCTGGCTGGAACCAATTCCAAGTCAGCATCGCCGGAACAGGAGCTACAATAACAATAAAGATTAGTTCTTTGTACTTTTGAATGTTTTTAAATAAATAAGCTAGTCCTACAACCCAAGGAATAAATTCGAAGGAGTGAAAAATAGAATTGCCGGCCAAAATTGTCGCCGGCTCTTGCGGTTCTCTCAAAAAAAGATTTGGGGGAGAAAAGTAAGCAAGATACCTCCCGCCAACCTCCCCAAGGAAGTAAAAGAGTTTATTGTGTAAAAAAATACTCCAGATGCTATTTGCCGAATGTTGCTCAATTAAAGAATTCAAAAAGGGAGTTACAGGCCAAAATATAAAGATATTAGTAGAGCCCACTCGAGCTAAAGCCTCACCTTTTAGGGCAAGAAAAAGAAACGCGCTGGTAAATATGGCCAAAATGCATGCGGATAAGGATAGTGGCACCTTGGGATATTTGGTCAGGTCTTTCTTATGCTTAAAAAATAAACCGGCCAGAATTAATGGCACTAAAACTTTATTAGCGTTATATGTGTACATGGAAATCATAAAAGATAAAACGGCTACTATTAGCAAATATGGCTTGCTTTTGGAATACAAAAAGAGCAACAAACCAAGAAGCAAAAAGAAGAGGGCTTCATTGGCGTCGTGGTAAACACGCGACAGGTGAACAGACCAGGGCTCGATAGCGAAAACAAATGCTGAAACTAGAGCTATTGAATTCTTTTTAAAAATCTGCGAAGTCAGGGAAAATATCAAAAAAATGGAAAGTGTTCCCAATAAAGCAGAAGGCAACCTAACACTTAGTTCATTGAGACCAAAGACCTTGATGTTGGGGATCATTAAGTAAAGAGGCAACGTTGATTTGTACTCATCAAAAGAACGCGTAAAAATAGGCAAAAATTTACCATACTCATCTCTGCCCAATTGAGAAATGGAATAAGCATTATATCCCCAAGCTGCCTCATCCCAATTTAAAGAGGCGGGAGACCTAGAAAGACCATATAACCTTAAAAATCCTCCTAGTAAAATGACCAGTGCCAAAAAGCTGTATTGAATTTTTCTCATTGTAGAGTCGTTTTTACAAACCAGAGCTGGTCGCCTAAAAATTTATTTGCTTGACTGACTCCTAAAATCTTTTGAAATACCACCCCATCTGTAACATTTGAAACATCTTCAAATTTTTGATTTTCGCCCAAAAACTCGCCTCCCAGGCCTACCCAAACTTCGTCTTTGCCCCTAGGGGATTCAAAATATTTGAAAGATTTGAATTCTACACCCCCTACTTGATTAATACGTTGAATTCCTGAGGAAGAATTTGTACTTAGTGTCTTTCCCTCCCGAAACGCATTTGGATCTACCTTTTTATAATACAGGTAATAATAAGCGGGCTCTCCTAACCTGTCTGTAACTATAACTTTTTTTTCATTTATATCCTGGTTTGTAATCGTGTTCCATATTTGATATTGTCGAAAATCATTCTCTGGAAGCCATTTTTCTTGATGGTAATTTAGCAAATCATAAAAAGATGCGTAAGTAATAACAAGAAATAGTAATCCCAGACTTATCAAAGCGGGACGCAAAGAAAATCTTATTTGCCATAGGTAAGTAAGCAGTATTGTATAACCCAAAGCAAGAAAAGGAAGGAGGTAGACATAGGTTTCTTTAGAAAAAATTACGACTGTGGAGAGAGCGCTTACTGCAAGCAATTTATGCTGCTTGGGCAGTCGTTTGCCAAGAACAATCATTGCCAGCAAAATGAATGGTACTTCCCAGAAAAAGAATCGTGGAAGACTTTTGGGGTCAACTGCTTCTCTGGACAAAATTGTACCAGCCTGGAAAGAAGAGGTCAGTTTCTCGTAGTTGAAATTTTCTATCAATGATCGGGAAAGGGCATTGGCTCCATAAAATACTTTATTGTGAGCAATGCGATTAAAATTGAATTTTTCAGTTATTAAAGGTGAACCGTAAAGCTGACCAAAAGATAACCTTTGATCAATTAAATAAGTAAAGTTTTGTGGCTGAATTTCCCTATATACCGTGTTCCTCTTAAAAAAACTGATTAGTTGGGGACTGGCTAGAAGGAACACAACTATCGCCATTAAAGAGACCACCAACACGGAAAGGCTAACCTTTTTCCCCTTTCGGATATAGGACTCTCCCACAAACAAACATGCCAGAAAGGGTATGGAAGAAAAGTCTGAAAGTACACCCAGAAAAGACAGGAAAACTGCAGAATACCACTTTTGCGTAAATAACATGTAACTTGCAAATAGGCTAAATGCTAGAGCTCCAGTTAACCCCAAGTTAAATAGGCTTAATTGAATAAAGAAAGGGGATAAAGAGAAAACTAAAGAGGCAATTGCTGCTTGTAACCTACTTTTAAGAATTAGCAGTGACGATAAGAAAACAGCATAAACAGCCAAACCCCCCAAGACAATGGTCGGGATTCTAACAGCTGCCGTATTTAATCCGAATAACCAAATTGTTGGTATCCGTAGATAAACCCCCAAAGTAGACAAATAGTTATTGTCTCCCCGAAACAGTATTCCAGGCAAATTGCCATTAGTATCTCTCCCCGTGTGTATTATTGAATATGCAGTGTAACTTTCTTTTGCCTCCGCAAAATTTATTGGAAAGTTCGTATGGATTCTAAAAGTTAAAAAAAGGGCAATTATTAACACCCATACTGACAACAATTGTTTCCGCTGAGATTTAGAAGTATTGGCCACTTGCTTTTTAAAACCAACTAACGTAGGTATGTTTGTCTCTTATGTCGCAAAAAACCACCTATCGTAATTGTAATATATAATTTCTTCAGCAGACAGCAATAAAACGAATAAGAATATTACCAGCATGCTGCCCTGGGTAAGTTTTTTGAGCCAAAAAAACTCTTTATAAATAGAAAGTAAAAAGCCTGCGATAATTATGATTATAAAAAGGCGAAAATCGCTTACATAAGCCTGAAATCCTTCAACCCCAATTAACCGGTGAACAGTTGTACCAAAAGGGAGAAGGATCAGCCCGAAAAACAAGGGTAAATTTGCAGACTGGAAAAGTCTTTCAATTAACCTTCCCAAGCTAATTGCCAAAAAAGGAAGAAAGGGGAATTTATACCATCCGTACGACTCGCTTCCAAACAACAGAAAGACAACAAAGTACGAAAACACAGCTAAAGCAAGAACTGTCCCTCCTTTTTTTACTTTCCACTCCATGGTAATAACCCAAAATAAAGAAATCCATCCGGCAGTAAGCCAGCCATCACTTAAACTTCTAAATGTGGTTATTTTGAATGAGTTTACTGCCTGAAAAAATATCTCACTCCCTGCCCCGTAAAAGCGCGAGGTATTTAGTATTTGAACATCTACAAAAGTTTTCCAGCCAAAATAAGCCCCATACAATAAGAAAATAGTTAAGGCAACGCCTGCCCCCAACAGGGTTACAAGACAAAGTTCTTTTCTATTTTGCTTACCAAAAACTACCCCCACGCTTAAGAGAAAGAACGCAATTGATACTGAAGATAATTTCATCAATAAAGCTAATCCGGCAAACGAACTTGCGACTATCCAGTAAGTTATCTTTCTTTTATCTAAATAATAAATTGCCGCCAAGATGGAAGCGAGGAATAATGGAATAAATGCATTTTCTGCTAATGCAAGCCTTGAAGAAATAACCATGAAAGGAGAAACTGAATAAACCAATGATGCCACAATACCAACAGTGGGATTATATAGTTTGCGGCCCAACAAAAAGATTAATATTGTCGTCACTATACCAATCCTCAACATCGGTCTTCTAAGGATTGCTACTGACGCATCTTCAAAATTCCTGATGCCTTTTGTATACGCATATCCTCCCGTAATCAAACCAAATAGTGGCGGGTGGTCAAACCAAGGTTTATCTAGAGAAAACAAGGGCCTGTGGGGATCTTTATCAAAAAGCTGATCTACATTTATTTTCTCAAAATCATGCGCTTTATATGCTGGCAAACCAGACCACCCTATTGGGACACTATCACGAAGCAGACTTATTCCAACCCAACCAAAACTATACTCATCGGACGTTTCCCCTGGATGGGGAACTGTCGCATAGGAAAAGTATCTTAAGTAATTTCCTAAATATACTATTGCTAAGAGTGCAAAGATAATAGGCAGTCCTAGAAGCTTTTTGTGGTATTTCTCCATTTTTGTCCTGACCAAATAACGAAATTGATAAGATAATGCATCAACATTCCGTGATAGGTTTTGCTTGAAGGGATAAGACGCCGCCACTGGTTTTCTTGTGTTGCCAAATTCTTTCCGCTCACTCCATGGTAGTGAACTACCTCCGCCTCCGGTAAGTAGTAAACTTTCAAACCAGCTTTCTTCAGTGCACGACAATAATCCAAGTCTTCAAAATATATGAAGTATTTCTCATTTAGAAAACCCACTTTCCCAAGGGCTTGGGGAGTTATCAAAAATGCAGCCATAACAAGCGCTTCCACCGAAACCAAAGATTCCACCGGCCCTCTTTTGGGAATGTATTTAGAGTAGATGCCCTTTTGACCCAACCAAAATTCTTTTACGGCTCCCCACAACGTGGGGAGACGAAAAGCGGAAGGTTGGGTTGTGCCGTCTGGATTTAGCAACTTTGGCCCTACAGCCCCGGCATCTGGACAAGCTTTGGCAAAATCCAACAACTTTTGGATGGCATCTTTTATAACTACCGTATCGGGATTAAGAAGAAGCACATACTCGCCTTTAGCTTCCCTGATCCCACGATTATAACCTCTTGCAAATCCTAAATTGCTTCCGTTTTGAATCCCAATAACCCTTTCTTTTTTGGGAACCTTAAAAGAGTCATCAGTTGAAGCGTTGTCTAAAAGAATAAGCTCTGAACATGGTTTGCAAAGATTTTTAGTGGTCCGCAATATCGAATCAACACATTTGGAGAAAATACCCCCAGTGTTGTAGTTTAGGATTATTATCGAAAGTTCAATGCTGGAATTGTGAGAAGATTTCTTCATCTGTAACTTTAACCTCCTTTGCTTCACGAGTCCGTCGCACAATAACTTGGGGCAATTTCGACAAAGCCCAAAGAACCGGCATTACATAGCCCAGGTGACGCAATCTCCACAATAATCCAGGGATGTGTTTGCTTACTATCCACCCTAAGTTTAAGTTCTTCCAACAAAACAAAAGTTGGTTTCTCTCTTTTATATAGTTTAGGTATCTTGTTGAGAAATACTTCCTGTTTATTGTTGATTCATGCTTGTGCGCGACTAGCGCTTCAGGCTCCCAAATCAGTTTCCATCCTCTTTTTAGCGCGCGATATGATAAGTCGACATCTTCCCAGTAAAACGGGTTTAGTAGAGCATCTAGCCCACCGAGATTAGCCCAAATAGATCGGCGGAAAGCGCCCGAACCTCCGCTGATCCAAAAGGTATTGTGAGGTTTATCCGACTCCGGTCCCATTTGGTGCCCTATGAAACCTTGCTCAATTTTTGGAATTGCATATGAGTAACCCTTTTCTCTCAAAGAGACACCAAAAACTTGCCTGTCTTCAAAGTGCTTCAATACAAAGCACAAAATATTTTTTTCCGGAACGACATCAGAGTTGAGGAGAAAAACAATGTCGGCAGAAGTTGCGGCAACACCATCGTTAACGGTAGAAGAAAAACCCTGATTCTTTTTGTGTCGCACAATCTTTACAGTAGGAAAGTGCTCTGTCAAAAAAGCGGCACTACTATCCGTTGAAGCATCGTCCACAACAATAACCTCGTCAAATCCCACCCTCAGAACAGAGGGCAAATTTTTCTCAAGCAATTTCCTTCCCTGCCAATTAGGAATCACAACAGCCGTCGTCATATGAGTATTATTCTTTAACCGCTTTAACTGCCTGCAACATACCCCACATAAATTTCTTTACCTCCTTGATTTTGAAACCCCCTTTTTTAATGGTTGTAAGAATCTCTTCTGCCGATAAGTCCTGGACATGTGTTCCCTTCCATATCTTGCCAGGACCTAATAACCATATCTGCCAGCCTACTTTAAACAAAAAATTTTCGTTTGGCACCAGAACTACTGCATATCCGCCCTTTTTCAAAACCCTAAACATCTCGCAAGCTGCTTTTTCCGGATCCTCAACGTGTTCCAGGGTTTCTAGGCAAAATACAGCATCAAAACTATTGTCTGGGAAAGGAAGTTCGTGTGCATCGGCCACTCTAAAAGAGACCACTTTGCTGCGCGCAAACCTTCTTTTAGCATAAGACACGGAACCTGGCAACACATCAATGCCAACTACTTTATCGGCTTTAGATTTCTCTATAATAACTTTAGTGAAAGTTCCGTCTGCCGAACCAATATCTAAAATCTTTCCTCCTAATGGCTCTATTATTTTACCAATCTCTTCAAATCTGCGTGTATGCCAAAACCGCTGGAAAATATTTTCTTTGATAGACCGCGCGTACCAATCGGCCGGAACTTTTGAGTGAAGTTCGGCAGCTCGATTCAAACTACTGGAACTCATTGATGTACCTTTCCGTTAATGTCCTTTTTTGAACAACTACTTGTCCAAAATGCTTTTCTTCCGCTATCGTTGATCTTGAATCTTCCTCACCGATAGTTTCTTCGAAGTATCGCCCCGGTATTCCTTGGGCAGGTTCTAAAATCAGAAAAAAGGTTTTTGTTGGGTGTTTAATATAGTGAAGTGTTGCCAGCTGTCCAAACTGTTCTTGGCCGTGCCACCGGGGAACATAGCCATATTTGTTTTGCCCATACCACTGATATAAGTATGTCCACACAATATTTATCCACAAAGGACTTGTTACCGAGTTGATGCTAAACACCTTGTCTGGAGACGACATATACGTATAATCCATCGCCGGAAGCTGATTCGAAAGAGTCATTCCTTTTTGAATTGAAAAAATTGTTTGTCCTTTCCAATTCTCGGAAAATATCTTTAAAGTGTTGGCCCCTACTATTAATAGCAGTATGACAATGGCCAGAACCCCACTTCTGTTAAACAACTTCCACAAAAGTATTCCCACCGAAACTGCCATTCCAGCGCCAATCCCCACAGCCACAAACGGCGTGCTGGAACCGCCAAAAGGTACTGCAACAATGTGTGCAACTATATATGTTGATAAAAACAACTGCCAGGAAAAAACCTTTCGTTTTTTCTCCTTATACCAGTCAAAGATGACCACGACTAAAATTCCAATTAAAATGTATTTGCCCCAACTTGGATGGTTTGGGAGAAACGAATTGCCGGTTACTATTCCCAGCTGTTCCCAAAAAATGCGGACAAAGTCATGTCCTGCTTTTGAACTTATGAGCCTATCTTCTCTAAAGAGCAGATTGGATATCCCCCCAATCGCAGGAAATCCATATTTTACCTCCGCGACAATCATGCTGGAAATACCAAAAATAAGACTTGCAAAGAATTTTAGAATGTCCTTAATTTTGACTTGACGGCGGGAAACCACAATCCACAAAACCACAGGCCAAATGTGATAGCCTAAAAAAATGTCCGACTGAATACTAAACCCCAATGCAAGTCCAGCCAAAAGCGCGCCCCACGATTTGTTTTCTTTTAACCAAAGCCAAACACCCAGGTAAATTGCAGGGACAAACCAAATCCCCATTGTTGGATTTGATAGCCATACCGCGTACTGCGACGCTTCAAATGAAACAGCGAACAATACTGCCGACATAAGGGCCGGGAAAACTTTTTTGGTAATAACCCAAGTCAAATAAAAAAGAATAAAGATCGCAGCGGCGTTAAAAAAAGCCAGCCAATAAGCGGCAATAAGCGGGCTTCCGTGTCCAATTAAATATGCCGGTGCAAGGAAGTAATAATACAAAACACCGTGACTTAAGCCGGGAGTTGACGCGGGAGGCCCCTGGATTTTCAAGTGACCGTTAAGAATTTGCTCTGCAGAATAAGCATCCCGCGCCTGGTCATATCCAAACGTTAACGCTTTTTGGGGAAGATATAAAACGCGCAAAAAATAAGCGGCGGCAAAAACCACCAAAAGCAGAGCAAGCACAGGTTTTTTCATTAGTTCCTCAAGCCTAAGTATATCTACTCCTTGGGTTGGTTGCCAAGGCAATTGATACCCAACCATAAGACCAATATAAAAAAAGATGCTCCAGCTACCCACAGCCCAAGAAAGAAAGATTCCGGCTCATAGCTAAACTTCACTTCATGCGTTCCCTTGGGAACTTCTACTGCCCGGAAAGCGTAATTTGCCCGCAGTATCTTCTTTTCTGCGCCATCAACATATGCCTTCCATCCTGGGAAGAATGTATCAGATATGAACAGTAGGCCATTTTGGCTGGTACTTACACCTAACTCACTTTCAGTTTCTTTATAATCCAGATAATTGACTTCGCTACTCCCTCCAGCCTGCATATCAAAATCAGGTATTTTCTCTAAGATAATCCTTTTCTCCAGCGGAAAGTTTGGCGCAAGAATTTTATCCAATGTGCTTGTGCCTTGGTTTATTTCAAACTCATATACCATAAAAGCCCGAGGTAATGCGTTTTTGTTCTCTATAATTGCGACCGACTTATCTTCAAAAACAATCGGGAACTGTTTTGGGGAAAACTCTGCTGAGATTTTTCCAGTCGGATCCGGCTGATTTTTTGAATTTCTTTTAATAACCAAATCATACTTTACATTCACCAAATCTAAAACTCGCTCAGTTTCGTCGCCTATAGTTCCATATCTTCCAACGGGATCTGTTCCGCTTTTTTTGCTAGTTATAGCGGCAATGAATTGAGAAATACGCAAGGGATAAACAGCATCATACCCCTCAATCGTCTCAATTTTATACGGCATGCGCATGTTAATTGGAATGACTTTTGACCCAGTTGTACGGAAAGGTTTCTCCTGGCTTTGCAAATAATCCAAAACGGGAGTTGTAGGGAAAGCTATATTGCGGGGGGAAAACGGTGTAAATTTCCAACCGAAGCGGAAAAGATCAAGAATTGATAAAATCAACAAAACAGAAAACGTCGAGTTTCTAACCAATCCCCCTATCTTTTGTCTATTTCCAAACCACACTAAAACACAGGATGATATCAAAATCCCAGCCGGCCAAACAAGATTCCTTAAACCAACTTTGTATTTTTCAAATCCATGTTCCAGCGGACTGTAAACATTTGGGTTAACAGTACTTAAGTAGAGCATCACAATTGTAAACGCACCAAACCCTGCAGTAACAAGGAAAGGGAACATGTAGACCTTTAACGCAAATACTCTTTCTCTCAAGAACTTCTCAGCCCCTATGCCCGCAAGTAAGCTCACACTTAAATTAAAAAGGACCAATGATCTGTGAGCCGATGCGGCGTTCAAACCAAACCAGCCGCTTTTCCAAAAGAATATTGACAGTGGCGTTGGAAAGGCAAGCAAAAGTGAAACAACCATTAACACAAAGCAATATTTTATTTCTTTGTGCTTTCTTAAAAAGAACAACGCGATTGTCATAAACACAAAAGAAATCGTCCCGACAAACCCAGTGTTTGATGTATAATCCTGTGGTCCCCAATAATTCTGAGTCGAGTGATTGCCAAAATAATCCGGTGCAAAAAAAGTAATTACTTTTCGGAAGGGAAGAAAAGCCCATTCAAAAGGGTGCGGTTCAACCTCTCTTTGAGATAATTTCAATAGTTGGGCGCCCGGCAGAATTTGAAAAGCTGCAAGTCCTAACCCTAAAGCTCCATATATTCCCAACCCAATAATATTTTTATTGAAACGGAAAAGTGCGAACAGTCCTAAGGCAATACCAGTGTAAAAAACAACCTGTGGGTAACCGGAAAGCACTTGAGTGGCAACACCCAAAGAAAAAAGTACTCCCACCCACCACCTTGGCTTTTTAACCCACATATCAACAAGCAGTAATAGAAGTGGAATAAACGCCGCAGACAAAGTATGTCCGTTCCATTGCGACCAAATGAGATTAAATCCTGAAAAGGCATAAATTGTTCCTGCAAAAACCGATCCTAGTTTGGAAATTTTCCAACTTCTCAGCAAAAGGTAAGTGAAAAATGCCGCCAAAAAATGCTGTAGCATAATTTGGATGCTCCAGGCGGTCAAACGGTCGAATAGCCAGTAAACAAGGTTGGTAGGAGAGAATGGAGCAGACTGAAAATTGGCCAAAAGCGGAGTTCCCGCCAAGATGTAAGGGTTCCATAGCGGCCATTGTCCACTTTTGAGCATATCAATTGCCAGCATTTGCATTGGATAGATAAACGAAACGACGTCTGTAGTCATAGGATTTTTAACCGGAACACCGGTAGGATAACCCCACTTATAATCCAACCAAGGGTAATAAACACCAACTACAAAATCTGAAGGAAGTGGAATTTTACCCGAGAAAACCGGATAGAAGAACACACAAATAAAGAAGATAATAACACCAACAGGCCAGTTGAAGCTCCAAATACTCAGAAGCTTCGTCCGAATTGTTTCGGCGGAAATCCGCCGAAGCTTCTGCGAAGGCGAACTAGCCCTGAAAAACTTTAAGAATATTTTTTTGGAATTCGGCGATCGAGAACTTTTTACTTGTTTTTTGCGCTTCTTTGGCAAGTTTGATCCTCCTCCTTTCGTCTTTTATCAATTCCATTGTCAGTTTTTGCAAAGTCGCAGTTGTATCCCACAACAAACCATTTTTGTTGTTTTGAATAATTTCTTTATGCCCCCCCCGATCAGCCACAACTGGCACACATTGCGCACTCATTGCCTCAACTACACTCATCCCAAAATGCTCCACCTGTTGAGGGTCGCGCTGACTATCCACTCCAAGACCGGAAGCCGACCAAAAGATTTTGGCTTTACCATAAGCTTTCTGAACTTCATCCAAGGGCAGGTTCTCCAAAATATCGACAGGATACCCTTGAGCCATATTCTTCAAAGTCTGGACATATTCCCGACCTCCTATTTCACTTCCGCCTATCAACATTAATCGCCACCCTTTCAAGCCTTGCTCGCACATCTTGCAAAAGGCTTCTATTAATATGTCCTGCCTTTTATGTTGTTGCAATTGTGAGTAGCGCCCCACATATAAAATAATATTTTCCTTTTTACGGGAAAGAAAAATATCCGTATTAACAGGTGGATAAACAACTTGTGAGTTTACATTAAATTCCTGATCAATCACATTTTTTGTAAAGTTAGAGTTACAAACAAATTCATCAATCTTTGTCTTCTTTAATCTATTAACTAACGCCTTCCCGTTAACATCTTTAAATGGAGTTTGAAAATGAACTACGTTTTTTCCACCTAAAAGGAAAGGTACGCTACCATCAGAGAGCCAAAAAACCAGGTCGTAGCCCAGCCCGTGGTTAAGGGAGTTGACAAACGAAATGCCTGAAAAATTTATGCCCAGGCGCTCTGTCAGCCACTGGGAAATTTTGGCGTCTTTCCACCACACATCAACCTTGTAACCTTTATCCGCCAAAATCCGAGCAGTTGTAAGCATATATCGCTCTCCGCCACCGGCAGTATCTAAGTAAGGATCGAAAATAAGTGCTCTCATATAAGTATTAAAAATCAAATATTAAATATCAAAAACACATATAAAAAATTTAAATATTCCTTTTCCCTTTAAGCGTGAGAACACTAGAACCAAAGGTATTGGAAATTTCTGCAAGCTCTTTCAAAAACCAATTGGCTTCTTCAATATCGCATTTGCCTGCGTCTTTTAGGACAGAAAGCCACACCTTGCTTTCGTTAGCAGATTTAAGGCACCTCTCGAAGTAAACTATTAATTCCCGTTTGGAGCTTGAAGCCAACCCTTCAATATAATTGGATAAGATGCTTGTTCCACTGCGAGTAAGCTGGTCAGCAATTATGCGACACACTACATCTTTCATATTAAGCGTGCCAAGGAACTTAATGAGCCTGAGGATAAATTTATACAATCTTTCTTTAAATTCTTTTTGTCTTTTTACTTTGTCTATTTGCATTTTAATTTTTGATATTTGAGTTTCTTTGAAGCTCATAGAGCTTCGCATAAGTTACAAACCTGCTCCACATTTGATAAACGCCATACAAAATCCCTTCCGTGCCATCCAAAATACCACCCATAACGACCAAACGGTACCACAACTCTTGTGACATGATTCTTGCAAATCTCCACCACGCCATTGGAGGGTGATTGGCCTTAAAAAGAAGTTTTGCCTCAAAAACTGAATACCTGTTTGTTTTTTCTATCATGTCCGAAAGAGAATCTTCTTTGTGGTGAATTAGCGCGTTTGTAAGTGTTCCTACTTCCCCATTAATAACCGGTTGTTCATGGAGCTCGCCTTCCCAGCAAACAAGCGCCTCTTTTTTCATCAGCCGCAAAACATAGTCCGGCCAAAACCCACCATGCTTTAACCACCTTCCAAACACGTGATTTTTGCGGGGTATCTTATAAGCGTACAAGGAACTATCAAGTGCACGGGTGGCGGGAGCGGAGGGAGTCCCACCGAGTGACCGCAGGGAGCCTGCGACCGAGGACGTCGGGTGGGACGAGCTCCCGACAGGACCCGAAGCAGGTGGTTTGACAGAACCTACAATATACTGAATTTCTTTAGCTAACTCTTGGGTCACTTCCTCGTCATAATCAATATAAAACAACCAGTCGCCCTGAGCATGTTTTGCCGCTTCGCCGCGCCATACTGCAAAGTTGTTTCCTTTGCTGTTAACAATTTTTGCCCCGTATGTTTTGGCGATTTTTATTGTGTCGTCCATTGAGCCGGTATCTAAAATCACTATTTCGTCGGCTAGCTTTTTAACAGAGTCTAAACACTGTTCTATTTTGCTTTGGGCATTTTTGGTAATAACAAGAACGGATAACATTTTTTACTTTGAAAAACTCCCCTTCCCAAAATTTGCTTTGTAGAAATCAAACACACCTCGTCTTTGCCATTTTCGCCCTGATACCATAAGCTTGACGCTCTCCCGTATCAAAGCAATCTTAGAGCGGGGAGGGGCATATCTTAAACCAAAGAGTAATCTGTTTCTCGTGATGTAGTAATCGTTTAAGTCACTCCCTATCCCTGAGCTTTGGGAAACTTTATGCCAAAGAAATGCATTAGGCACTAAGATAACTGCCCACCCGGCTTTCCTGGCTCTTACAGAAAAGTCCGCATCCTCTAAATATAGAAAATATTTCTCATCAAAATATCCAACTTTTTCAAACACTTCGCGCCTGATAAACATGCAGGCGCCTGTCGCAAAGTCAATTTGGGTAACATTTTGATACTGGCCGATATCGACATCGTCAACTCCGTAATTTGAGCCCATCACATTTTTCCAGTCCATAATTCCTCCTGCGTACCAGATAACTTTCCCAAGTTCGTTTTCTTTATACCAGTCTTTGTGGTACTCAAAACCTTTCGAAAAATAAATTTTTGGAGATAAAATTCCAGCTTTTTTGTTCTTCTCCGCCGCGTCCACCAGATCAACTATTAAATTTTCTTCGACAACTGTGTCATTATTTAAAATTAAAACAAAATCTGCGCCACCTTGAACTGCATACTTTGCGCCAACATTGTTGCCTCCTGCAAATCCTAAGTTTTCTCTGTTCTCTAAAAGAACAATTCCTTTTTGTTTTTTGAGTTGTTTTACTGAATCATCTGTAGAATTGTTATCAACAACTATAGTCTGCAGGTTGCAATCGGCAGACTGCAAACTTTTAACACTTTTCAAGCATTCAAGCGTATCTTTAATTCTGTTCCAATTAAGGATTACTATAGATACTTGGTACATTGCGTGTATGTCATCGCGAGCCGGAAGAGCAGCGATCTCTCAAGATAAGCTTTCTTAGAAACCTTTGTGACAAGCCATATTTTCGGATCCCAGACTGCTGCATCCAATAATCCATCTCATATTCAGCCTTTGCAAAAGCTTGATCAAGTTCAGTTTTTCCTAAGCCCTCGTTTTTAAATCCCTGCACCTCCCAGACTTTAATAACTACAACCATTTCAGAAAGAGCCTGCAAAAGCGCTAAAGCTAACCCGTGTACTCCATCTTTGTACCCTTCACCCGCGAAGAAGCGACTCAAAAACTCCCCCATGGGTTTTTGTATTAAATCAATCCAGGAAAATTTGTACCCTTTTTTTGCCAAATCTTTTGCCTGAACTTCTGTATAGCGAAGCATACGTGTTAAATAATCAGAAACGCCACTGTAGTTGTAATGGATTATTGCCAGCTTTTCCTCGGGCGGGATATCTGCTCCCTCTCCTTCTGTTTGTGGAACTGAATGAATTGTGTCCAACCAGACGACTGCACCCTTTTTGAAAAACCTTATATTGTAGTCCGGCCACCAGCGGGAATGCTGAAGCCATTTGTCAAAAACGATATTTTTCCGTGGCAACCTGTAAAAATCAGCGAGGTCTCGCCTTAGAGGCATCTCCCTAAGTTCCCGGGAAAGAGCTAAGGGAACCTCTTCGTCGGCATCTAAGATTAAAATCCAGTCACCGGTAGCCTTACTAATAGCAAAGTTGCGCGCGGGTTCAACGTATCCAGTGGGTTTGTGTGTGTAAACTTTAGCCCCCGTCTTCTTGGCAATCTCACGTGTTTTATCCGTCGATTCCATGTCGACAACAATAATTTCGTCGGCTAGCTTTTTAACAGAGTTTAATGTTCGAGGTAAATTCTTCTCTTCGTTTAAAGTGTTGATAACAACGGAAATCTTTGCCACGCTTAAATTGTACACGAACTGCGAGAGCCGTGTCATCCTGAGCGTTCAGAATGACGCTAGTCTACCTTGTACACGTCTACCACTTTATTCTCAAAAATATGTGAAATGCCCAGTTGTGTCTCTCCCAATTTCGCCCGCTGGGGCTTGACCCAGTAAATATACTTTATATTGTTGTCTCGCAAAAACTGATATGCCTGCCTTTGATTTAGCGCTCTTAGCCAGTCTTCTACGCTTTTGCGGCGCGTTTTCCAATCGTAATCAGTAATATTTAAGTTAACTTCATCTTCCAAAAAAACAGGTTTATTAGAATAAGCAGAAACGTAAGCTGTTGACTCATAGAGATACAACGGTCGGGGTGGATTGCTAACCGCCTGATCTGCAGCATACTGGTCAAAAGGATAAGTAAGTACTACCCCTAATGGTTGAACAGCCAAAAAATTTAAAGCCTGCACTTCTTCACCAGAAAGCTTGGCCGGCGGACGCGAGGGAAGATAATTTTGCAAAGTTGCATAAACCGTAGGTAAGGTAAATAACAAAATAACGCTTGCCAAAATTACGTTTTTGGTATGCACGTACACAGTCATTCTGTCAAACCATTCTGCTATGGTAATTCCTGAGAAAATGCTCATGGCAAAAATTGTGTAGTAAAAAAATTGAATAGTATTCCATGGCGTACCTTTCTGCAAAAATAACATCGGCAGGATAGTGCCAAAAACAGCTATTACCCACACGAATAATCCGATTGGCTCTTGCTTTTTTAAAATCTTCCATGTTTGAAAGTGCCCTATTGCCCGAATACCTAAGTTGCCAAACCAAAAAATCAAAAATGCAACTGTGTATGCGAGAATTAATTTCCACCAAACTTGGCCTGATTTATAATTCATAATCGCTTCAAAAAAGCGCG
The DNA here is from genome assembly GCA_964472675.1 of uncultured Gammaproteobacteria bacterium. Classification (GTDB taxonomy): domain Bacteria; phylum Patescibacteriota; class Microgenomatia; order UBA8517; family UBA10165; genus 01-FULL-43-15b. The sequence goes on from CAYYLO010000001.1 coordinate 59,687, forward strand.
GCCAGTTGACGCGGTCGGAAACTGCCATCATCGTTTCTAAAAACCAGAAGGGTTGGAAAACAACTAAGGAGGTGGAATTACGATTTAGAGGAATAAAAAGCGCAAGAAACAGGGCAAGAGACAGTGCCCATAAAATTAATACACGAAAACTTCGTACTTTAGTCAAATAAAGTACCCCCACGATAAATAGTGCACCCAAAGACAACACTCCAGCATAGACTTTTATTTGTCCCACCAATCCAAATAGCAACGTAGCAATTAACAAGTTAGCAAGCGAGGGTTTGCGGAGATACCTGCTGAGCACTATTGCACCTGCCAATAATAATACAAGTGATAATGCAAATGGAGGATTGATTAAAGTTGAAACTGACTGTTGCGCCCAAAACATTGACTCATTACCAACCGTGTCATACCTGACTAAAGAAACGATCGGCCCCCAGCTTCCCCCAAAGTAAACTAAAAAAGTCGACCACCAGGCGGCTACTTTAGAGTTAGTCCACTCATTGACAAATTTATATGTTAGCCACCCGATAAAAAACGCCAAAATCGGCGGCAGGATCTGAAAGTAAAGGAGCGATACCGGAAGAAAAGTAATTTTGTGCAAAGCTGCCAACATTAGGTCAAAACCGATGTGGTAATTTTTCAACTGCTCTCCGGCAAACACAGGCATCTCCAAAGAACCGCCAGCCAGGCTGTTAGCCAAAGCAATGTGCCAAATTCCATCATGTCCGTTTGGGCCCCAAAAGCCTAAGCCAAATGCATACATCCAACCGCTTTTGACCATTGTTATACTCCAAGTCAAAGTCCCCATTAGTAATAGTATAAATAAAGGTTTGTTTTTCACTTTTTCACTCTCCAAATCTCAGCATTAGCATCGTCATAAATTTTCTCAACATTAAAATCTCCTGGTGAAAAGGGTAGTTTCTCTGAGTAATAAGGATATTTGACCAAATAGACATATCTCACGTTTTGTTTGGAAAATTCTCGTTTCCCAACCTTTAAATCTTTCGCTTCAAAAACTGAAGAGTTGTAGACGAGAGGATGTTTGCCCCATTTTTGAACATAAGAACGGTTATTTGAGAATACAGCAGGTTTTAGAGAAGTAATATAGACGCATTGCAGACACTCATGGTCATAAACAAGAACCTTGCCAGGAGGCTGTAAGGCAAGTTTAGACAAAGCATAAATCTCATTTTGGCTTATCCAATAATCCTGGGAATAACTTTTTTGCCACCGTTGTCCATATGTAAAACTTCCAGCCAGACCTGCAACAATCACCGCTAACAAAAGTATTCTTATCTTCAAAAATCGAATACACAAAACAACCAACACTATAAAAGTAATACCCCACAACAAGAGTGCTAGTTTAATTTTCTTTTGATCCAAGAAGTGCCACGCCTCAGAAGTAAGTGCACGTAGAGTTTCACCTTTTGCGGATGTAATAATGTTAACACTCGGCTGAACTGCTACCCCACCGGATCTTTGAATATTAACTAATGGACTTTTCGTCAAGTAACTTGGAATATCTATACTTGGTGAAAAAGAAAACTTGTCCGGCAAAAAAACTAATTCTCTGTCTTTTGCAAATGAAATTGCCAATCTCTCATTTTCCTGTTTAATTGCTTTTATACCTCCCCACTTTAAATCCCAAACAGTCTGGGGATCGGTTGAATGGTCAATAACCGAAGGGATATAAATTGTTAAATCCTTGTTGGTATTAGGCAAAGAAAAATATGGTTCCTGAAAATCAGGTTGGTAAATTCTTAAGTCTACAATTTCTGTTTTTTGGGAAGTCGCATCGTAGCGTATTCCCGCCCGGTAATTGGGAGAGTTATACCAGATAAGTTTCTCATTTGTACCCAAAAGATCATCAGTCTTTATTACCTGCACGGGAGAAACGCCAGGGAATTGCTTTCTGTACCAGGAAGAAAAATCTTTCATATTGGTAATTGTGTCATCTCCCTCATCTGCCAATTTGCGCACCAACCCCATCTGCTTTGCAAACTCACTAGTTTCCGAATAGGACTCTGCCGGAAAATCTCCTTCCAACCCCAAAGTAATTTGGCCAAACTGGTTGTCGTGCTGACCAGCAAATAAACGCACTAACCTTTCAAAATAATCAAAATTCTGGCCCATCAAGGGGTAGTCCTGAGTACTATATTTACTGTCTTTATAACCGTTCAAAGGATCTCTTGGCGCCCATTCCAATTCCACAACATCAAGTTTTGAGTCATTTGTTGCCGCAGGAATTCCTGTGTGATTTTTGCTTGGGTAAAAGGGCGAAGACCAATACTCGCCCCACACTTCATATCCGTCTGTAGACAGTTGATCCGCAAGCCCCAAATGCGCAGTTATCCCATACTTTTCTTTTATATATGAAAGAGAATAGGCATCTACCCACCATCCCCCGACTGATGTTGGATAATAGCCAAAATCAGACTTAAATTTTTCAAATACAGCATCTATTAATTTGACGCGATCGGCAGGAACGTAGCCTGACAAAAACACAGAATTTGCAAAATGCCAAAAACCTGAGTTATTGTAGGCAATCTTTGACGCTAGGGCAAAAGCAGGAGTAACTTCAAGAAAAATACCCTTCTCCTGCTTGATATCCATCTCTTTGGCAACTGCTACAGCCTTCGGATTATCCAAAACGTCAAATGTAAAAAGCCATGTAGCAGGAAGTTTATTTTGTTTAATAATTTTGTATTGGGCTTTTATACTTTCAGCTGAATCAACAGTGTATTTGGAAATACGGACCGGATTAACTAAGGTGATGAATTGATTGCTGGCTGCATTTACACCAGAATCACTTGTTAAAAAGAAGAAGCCAGATAAAAAAGCCAGAATAAAATGTTTACCTTTTAAGAATTGCATTGAAGACTTTCCTTGTGTCTTGAGCAAGCGAGGGACCGACTAAAGAAAAGATTAATAGCGCGTAAATCGCAATTCCTGAAGGTACCAATATTAAAACTCCAAGCATATTGTGGGGAACAATCAACGTAGCCAGGCGGACAAAAATGCCCATGATCATGGCCGCCAGCATCGGCTTTGCGACAGAGTAAAAAAAGTTAAAATGGACTGCCCGATACCCTAGCCATATGGCAACGATTGACACCGCTTCCACTAAAAGATAGCCTAAGGCCGCGCCGTTAAAACCAAATCTTGCTCCAAAAAAAGGAACCAAAAGCCAGGTTAAAACTACCCAGGCAATCATTAACTTAAAAGTAGTTCTTATTCTACCGGTTGCATTTAACATATTGGTTAAAGGAGTTGCAATAGCGGCAAAGGCCGCATGTGCACCAAAAAGACCCAGGGCTAAGATTGCCGGCTGCCACTGTTTATATCTTTCAATAATCTGCAAAAGTATTGGCGCTACTAAAGCCAGACCGACAATTGATGGAAAGACCAGAAGAGAAATAAAGAATATAGACCGCGAAAGTGCGCTTTCCAGCTCTTGCCTGTTGTCCTGCAAACGCGCGTAAGCCGGGAAAGTAACTTTTATCACCTGATCCATAAAAAACCGCAAAGGCGCCTCTCCCCACTTTTTTGCCCACAACAGAAGTCCGATTCCGGCAGGTCCTAACAACCCACCCAGGAAAATTGTCAATCCGTCATCTTTGACAACTGCCAAAAAAGTATTCAGCTGATATGGGATGCCAAACTTGAAAAGCCCCCGCAAAGATTTGACCGAAAAACTAAATCCGGGAACCCAAGGCTGTAAGATATACATAGTGATAAGTCCCACGAGGCTCTGCGCTAAAACCGAATAGGCCAAACTTAGAATCCCAAACCCACGCAGAGCAAGAATAATTGTTAAGCCGTTAAAAACTACAGCTTCTAAGATTTGAGGAATAATAAGCCGCGTAAACTCCAATTTCCGCTCAAGTAAAACAGAAGGAATAGTTTTTAGCGAAGACAGGAAGAAGGCGATATAAAAAGACCACAATAAATAAACTCCGGGGCCGGTTATTTTTTGCCAGGAAGACAAAAAAGGCGTCGCGGTCAAGCCAATAATAACCAAAGAAATTACCAGGAGTTGTTGAACTAAAAAGGTGGTCTTTAACTCCTCGGAAGTTACACTCCCTTTCTTTTGAATCAAGGCTGCAGCCAAACCGATATCTGAAAAGTAACTCAAAAACCCGCGTATGGCGAGTACGATATAGTAAACACCAAACACTTCTTTAGCAAAGAGCGCGGAGAAAAAAGCTAGAGAAACTAAATTTATGCCCTGAAGAATAAAGTTCCGGCTGGTCAAAGCCAAAACTCCAGAAATCGCCCTCTTTTTTACAATGGCGAGGGTCAACCCCTCATCAACCACTTCAACCGTTTCAATATTAGTCACATTAAAGATTGTATCGTGTACAATGTTTTTGTGCCAGCTCGAACTTCAATTTTCCTTCTCATCCTCTTAACAAATCTTTGGGTGTGGAGACTGCTTGATATATCACTAGTGGTTTTTACATTGACAGTTGTGTCTTGTTCAGTTTTTTTGCTTGCCAATACCCCAAACAAAAAGACATTATTTGTAATTTGTTTTTCTCTACTGCTTTTGGCTCAGTGGAAAACCACCAAAAGAGTTGAACTTACAAGACTCACAAACGATGAGCAAAGAATTCAACAAACAAGAATGATTGATGAATATCCGCCTGTGCACTTTACTTTTTTGGGCAAAACAGTTTGGCTTCCAATTCCCCATTGGTTTGAAGAAAGGAAAGAGTCAATCGCTTTTTTTAAAATTCAAAAAAACTTAGGAGAGGTTTTAGATTTTAATTTATATTTCTTCGCAAATCATCCCCGCGAAAGAGTAGGCGTTGCAGAATTTGAAAAACTCCCCTACCTCTTTATACCGCTTTTCCTTCTTGGACTAACAATAGGTCTAAAGAAGACAAGTCCGCTCTGTCTGTTGAGCTTTCTGGCGCCAATCGCCCTAATATCTCTGGTCGGACAAGACAATCCAATGGGTCCCTTTTCTCTTCTGCCGTTTTTTCTCGCAACAATAACCGTAGGTGCAGAAAATTCCTTGGAAAAAGTAAAAAAGAAAAAGCACGCAAAAGTTATCGTTATTATTTTTTTGATAGCACTTTTTATGAACGTTATCCAACAATATGCGTATACTAAATTTTAAAGTCTTCCAAATCTTTGCCTTGATTTTTATTACCTTGTTGGGATGTTACTTATACTCCTACAAGCTGGGAGAGATCCCCTCGGGCTTCTACATAGACGAGGCTGTGACCGGGTACAACGCCTATTCAATCCTACAAACCGGCAAAGATGAATACGGGAAAGCCTTCCCTTGGGCAATGAGATTTTTTGGGTCATACTCACCCCCTTTGTATACCTATCTAACTGCCGCTTCTGTAAAGTTTTTTGGCCTAACCATTACTGCCGTTCGCCTGCCATCTGTGATCTTAGGTGTGGCATCAATCTTTATTATCTTTATCTTTCTCAAAAACATTCCATTGATCAAATCTCCACTCACACCGTTGTTGGGAGCTTTTTTGTTTACACTCTCTCCTTGGAACCTTTTTTATGCAAGAACTGGATATGAAGTTTATCTGGGATTTTTTTTATTCTCTTTGGGAATACTATTTTTATGGCTGGGCTTTCAAAAGAAGAGTTTCCTAAATCTTGGTCTTGTTATTTTATCTTTTTCAACCTATGGCGCTCATACAGAAAGATTCCTGATACCGTTATTTATAGTTATCTTCTGCTTTATCTTTAGAAAAATTAGTCTTTGGGGACTGCTGCTGGCCTTAATTGTGCAAATACCCAATATCTTACTTTTTCGAACCTCTGCTTTCTTTACCAAGGGTTCACTTTTTTATAGTTCGTTGGTTGTCGAACAGGCAAAAAAGATGTCTTTGTTCCCGCTTATTTCAATTCCACTGGCTTTTGTGAGGGAATTTTTATCCCAGGCTTTTGTTTACCTTTCACCTCGATCATTATTTTTTACACCAGACCCGGATCCTCAGCGCTCTATGCCCGAGCTTTCAACTTTTTATTTTTGGCTGGCACCCCTTTATGTACTGGGTTTGTGTGTTCTTTGGAAAAATAAACAAAAAATATTTTCGAAATTTATCAGTGTATTAGTAATCAATATTTTATTGCTGGTTGCCTTAACAGCAGATCCTTTCTCCACCCAAAGGGCACTTCCTTTGCTATTGCCAATCATTCTAATTATTTGCCTCGGACTCGACAGTGTTTTAAACAAAGCAAGAGTTGTTGTTTGGGTACCTGCTTTTATATTGTTGACTTGCGTTTCTTTACTTTTTCTTTGGAGATCGTACTTTGTTTTCCTGCCAACAGAACGGGCCAAAGTTTGGGGCTATGGCTTCCACGAGCTAGCACAGGAAATACAAAAAAGGCCGGACAAACATTTTGTTATAGACCAAACAAGGACCAAGCCGGCCTACATTGAGTTGGCGTTTTTTATGAAATATCCTCCCGAAAAATTCCAGGCCGAAACGGAAAGAGGAATAAAGGACAGGTATTATACTGATTTGTCCTTTAACCCGCATTACAAATTTGCCAATATAGAAACAAGAAACCTAAAATGGGAAGAGGATATTTACCAAGATGAGATAGTTGTCGGGGACGAGCTGACGGTTTCCCAGGAGCAAGCCAGCGAACACTTCTTAACAAAAGTTTTTGAAATTAAAGACCCTGTAAGCAATATAATTTTTGTCGGCTGGCAAACCAACCCATCAAAAAAATGCCGCCAATCTCCTTCTGTTAAGTGTTCGTACTTATTCCCCACTTCGGAGGATAAAAGTATTTAATTTCTACCTTACCCGGTTTGTATTGTGCTTTTATCTTCACTCTGTTGCTTTTTAACTCCGGAAAACGAACCCGGGAATATTTATCCAGCTCACAAAACATACCCTGACAATCTATCTCATGCATTTTTCTCCCCCATAAACTTTTGAACTTAATACCCAAACGCTCAAACTCTTTATCTTGGTTCTCAATCATAAAGTCACCAATCAGTGGAAGACTATGCAGTCGCTCAAACAAACCTTTCAGGGTTGGTGCACTTATCAACTTCTGTGCCACACCATCGGTAACAAAAACTTTCCTTAATAACGCCAATGAGTACTTTTCGGTATTAAAGTTTGCCAAAGAAAATCTCCTGCCTCTCCGCCGCCAATTTCCAATATGTATCGTAGACTTCTTCCCTTACCTTCATACTAAGTTAGAGTACCACACATAAGAATCAGCCTCTCAATAGAGTAAAATTACGAAGTTACTTTTATGCCTACAACACACAGGGCGGAGCATGCATGCATTTTTATGATGGATAAAAATTATCAACAAGAAAATGGGCAAGATTTGGGACATTTGCAACAAAAAATACTTCACTCGAAGCAATCCGCTTGAACTATCCACTTAAGGAAGTGCGAACTTCGCACGTCTCATTAAGCGAACTGCTGTAAGTGAAGTATCCGGTCCTGCCCCTACCCAAACGTATGCTTGGAACGCGCGCCGGACGGCGACAATTCGGAAACGGAATCTTTGTGTTTATATTATACCTCACATAGCAACATGTCACAATATACCAACACATGTTTGATGTAGAATTACGTAATCCCATGGCAAACAGAAAATCTTCCGAGCGCAATGTCCGAAAACTCACCAAAGTCGGCAAAACCAGCTTTTCCATTACTCTCCCCATCGAACTCATCCGCAAACTCGGCTGGAAAAATAAACAGAAGGTTTCCGTCTCCGAAAAGCGCAAGAGGCTTGTGGTTAGAGATTGGGAAAAGTAGAATTCGCTCACATTAATATCTACTGGCAATCTCCTAAAGCCTTTCAATAGTCACCATTTTAAAGAAATCATCGAGTGAAAATTTCCTGATATAATCAGTAAGGACACATGAATTACCCTGATGACTTCATTAATAAAATTGTTTGCGGGGACGTGTTGGAGGTTATGGCTGAAATGCCAAACGAGTGTATAGATTTAGTTATCACTTCACCACCTTATAACCTAAAAAATTCTACAGGTAATGGGATGAAGGATGGTCGTGGCGGAAAGTGGTCAAAAGCAGCACTTATAAGCGGGTATACGGATCACGGAGACAACATGCCGCACAAAGAGTATGTTGGGTGGCAAAGAAAGTGTTTAGCAGAAATGATGCGTGTCGTAAAAGAGGATGGTGCAATTTTCTATAATCACAAATGGAGAGTGCAAAACGGTTTACTACAAGATAGGCACGATATTGTTGAAAGTTTTCCAGTTAGACAAATCATCATATGGAAACGAAAAGGGGGAATAAATTTTAACAAGGGTTACTTCTTGCCTACTTATGAAGTAATTTATTTAATAGCAAAACCTAAGTTCAAGCTATCACCCAAGGCAAATGCATTCGGAGATGTGTGGGAACTCACACAAGAAATGAAAAATGCCCATCCCGCCCCATTTCCGGTTTCTCTTATTAACAGGATTGTTTCTTCCACTAACGCACAGATTATTCTTGATCCATTCATGGGGTCTGGGACTACAGGAGTTGCGGCTAAAGCTTTAGGTAGAAACTATATAGGAATTGAGATTTCGCCCCAATACTGTAAAATGGCTCGAGACAGAATAGAAGGAGCAAACCCACAAAAAGAATTAAGACTTAGTAAGCAAATAGAACTTTTTGATAACACAAATGCAGATTTACACTAAGTCATCTCTAATACAAAAACTGAAGGACATTAGAGATATGGGCTGGATAAAATCTAAACGGCCGGGAAACGCCGGAGCAGTTGGTAACACTCTTGAGGATCTCCTTGGAATAAAAGAGAACAACCTACCTATTCCTAACGCAGCTGAATGGGAACTAAAAGCTCAGCGAAAGAATACAACCTCACTTACTACACTTTTCCACATGGAGCCCTCACCCCAAGGAGCAAATATCGTTTCCTCTGTACTATTGCCCCATTACGGCTGGGCCCATAAAGAAGCAGGAACTAGACATAAAGCAGAAGAGAAGAGGTTTAGTTTGACAACCAACGCAGTGACATCTACAGATCGCGGATTTAGAGTTGTTGTAAATAGGGAAAAGAAGAAGGTGGAAATTTCATTTGATCTAAGTGCAACAAATATTACAAAACACAGAGACTGGTTGGCTGAAGTTGAGAAAAACATTGGACTAGGTCAGCTTAACCCGCAACCTTATTGGGGTTTTACAGACCTTATGTATAAAGCCGGGACAAAACTGAAAAATTCTTTTTATGTGTTAGCTAATAACAAGTGGGAAGGTGATAATGAATATTTTTTCTTTGAAGAAGTCAGCATCCTTACAGAATTTGACTTTGAAGATTTTCTAAAATGTATCGAAAAAGGTTTTATATTAGTAGACTTTGATGCACGGAGTGGTCACAATCATGGAACTAAATTTAGAATAAGACAAAACCATTGGCCTGACTTATATAAATCTTGCACCAAAGTTATCTAAAAGTCGAAACAGATCCTTCCTGGCGGGAGAAGCTGACCTAAGAGACAACGATAAAAAAGATTTATTGCCGGTACGGCATTGCCCCATCGAAGAATGATCCGGTTTTTGGTTCTCTTGCTCTTTTTCGCGGAGCTTGTGGAATCTGCAAAGAGAACTGAAAAATACCTGGGTTTTGTAGAAGTAATTTTAATTTACTACGAGAGAGAGGTTAGGCAAAGAATCTTCGGCTGGAATTTGCCGGATAGTTGAATTTTTAGAAGCAGTTTCTTGCAGCATATCGAAAAATATTTCAAACTGTTTTTCGGAAGTGAATGTTTCGGCCACTGTTTTTAAACCATTTTTAATAAACCTCTTACTTAACGATTCGTCATTTATAACCCTCTCTATCTTCTGGGCAAGCAAACTTGCGTCATTTGGTGGGACAAGATACCCGTTATATGAATCGCTAATAATCTCCGGAATTCCCCCGACGTTTGTACCAATAACCGGCAACCCGCACGCCATTGATTCAATAAATACCTGTCCGAATGTCTCATTTTCAGAGGGGAGTACAAACAGATCCGCACCGTTATAGACTTTACACATTTGCACCAACCGGAAGTTTCTTAACAAAACCTGATCTTCAATACTATGTAACTTAATGTATCCTGTCAGCATATCAAATGCTTGCGTGTATTCTCTATTCAAACTCTCCGGGGGTTTGCCTACCGCGATTAGAAGTTTTAGGTAAGGATAGCGGAGAGCAATCTTGGAAAAAGCTTCAATCAAATTAATAACCCCCTTTTTTTGCAGCACATTGCGCGTGCCATGGATAATTCTTGTGGCGGTAAGGATAAGTTTGGTTTCTGAGGGAAGGTTGAGCTCTTTTTTCAGTTGACTTCTGCTCTGCGTATCTTGGTAAAACTCCTTGGGGTTGATTCCCAAGTAGTTAATTGATAACAAATCGATACCAGCTCCTTTTTGAAAACAGTCACCGGCAACGCTTTTGCTCACACAACTTATTCTTTCCCACATCAGTTGGTTGATAAGTTCTACCTGAAGGTCTGTGACAGCAAAAGAATGGAGGCGGGCAACTAAGGGAATTTTGTGTAATCCGGCAACCATATTCAGCAAGATACAGTACGCGGCGGGAAGACCGACATGGAAGTTCTCTGCGCAAATAATGTCAATTTTATGTTTATTAATAACCTCTGCTACAACAGCAGCAAATTGGTGTGCTCTTTCTGAAATTGCTTTCTGGTCATCTAAACCGTATCTATACAAACTCTTTTCGTGATAAATAATGACGGATCCCTGGTGCTCAGTTCGGTTCTCTCCTTGCGAAGTTGGCATAAGAATTACTGTCTTCGGAGAAGACGCATGTTTGCAATAATTGACAAGGTTTACAAGATAACGTTCAACACCGCCAACACTTTCTAATGGCGAATTTTGTGCGATAAAGAGAATATTCATTTTTTTAAAGGCAGGTCACGAAGCGGAAAGTATCTTGCGAATAGGTATTAATCAGTTAGAAAGAGGAGCTTTGAAAAAGAGAAATAATTATTTGGAATCTACCTGCCTATATTATAGACGCTCGGACATCAAAGGGCAAGGCAATTATAGAGCTGACGAATACACCCCTCTCGCAAAAAACCAGAAGAGAAGCAGACGATAAATAGTGTACTATGGAATTATGGTGCATTTTCCAAAAAATAACCAAACTATTTGGGTTTCGCATTCTTCGATCTCTGATTTTTTGAAGTGTCCGCGGTCATATTACCTTCGCAACGTTTTAAAAAGCAAAGCTACCAACCGCAAGATGACAATAATGACTCCACCTCTTGCTTTAGGACAGGCCGTTCACGACACTCTAGAATCTTTGTCACTTCTTCCCAAAGACGAAAGATTCAAAACGCCCCTGATGGATAAATTTGAGGATGCATGGGGAAAAGTTACCGGCAAAAAAGGCGGATTTAAAAATGCCGCCGAAGAAGAGGAATACAAAGAACGGGGCAGAAAGATGATTTTGAGAGTTTTGGAAAGCCCGGGAATTCTTCTTAATAAAGCCGTCCGCATTAAGCCCCGAAGCGAAAAAGATCGTCTTTCAAATTTCGATCTTCCTTATTACAAAATCTCCGAAGAAGACAACATCACACTTTGTGGCAAAATTGACTGGCTTGAATATTTGGAAGAGGAAAACACAGTTCACATTGTCGACTTCAAAACAGGTAAAAATGAAGAGGATCAGGCATCACTTCAGTTGCCTATTTATTATCTTCTGGCAAAAAATTGCCAAAGCTTTAATATCTCGCGCGCAAGCTACTGGTACATAGACCGGGAAAGCAAACCAAAACAAGTTTCACTCCCGAGCGAAAAAGAGGCAAAAGAGAAAGTTTTAGAGATTGCTCACAGAATTAAACTTGCACGGCAACTTCAACTTTTTAAATGTGCCAGAAACGGCTGCTTTTCCTGCCTTCCCTACGAGGCAGTTTTGCGAGGCAGCGGAGAATGTGTGGGTGTCAGTCAAACAAATCAGGATATATACATTTTACTCTAGCAAGCCGCGAACAAGGCTAGACAAAGGTGCAAACGCAAAGGGCACAATCATTTCGTCTTCGGAAAGACCACCGTGAACGCCAAGTTGGCGGTAAGGAACTTCGGGTAAAAATTCATACCAGATGTGATACCCCTGTTTGGGAATAACCAAAACTGTCCCTACACGTTTGAGAAATCTTTGACGTGGCTTGTTAATGCCAAAAAGTCCTTTATCTATAGCTTCCTGAATTGTAAAAACTTCGGCGTGTTTTGATAATTCTCCCCGCAGAAAATCCACAACTGCCTCAACCTGTTCAGGGCGGATAAATAAAAATACATCATGCGGGCTACCTGTTGGCAAGATACGCTGTCCTCTTTTATTCTCCTGAAAATTTTCCTCCAATATTTGGTATTTGTTCAAATTAATAATGTCCTCTCCCCTAATGCTGACCTGTCCATGATCTGCCGTAATTAAAAAAAGCGTATCATTTATCTTAGTTTTTTCTAACCTGCCAAGAAACATCTGCATTAAGGAAGATATGTATTCTAAAGAAGTTAAATGATCTTGACTATCCGGACCAAAAGCATGGGCTGCTGAGTCAACACCAGCCCAATACAAAAGGTAATAACCTGGGGCGGTGTTGATATTTAAAAGTCCGGCAACTTTTTCTATAAAGTCTTCTCCTGATAAACAGGGAATTGTTTCCGATCCAAAATGTACCGTTGTTGAATAAACACTTTCACTATACAAAGCGTTAGTAAATGTGTAGGAAACAATTCCGTATTCTTTCAATTTGCTATAAATAGTTGGCCCCTCATACAACATCTCATGCGAGCCCCCAAAGTTTACCAGCTCATCAATATTACTCATTTCTGGAGTTTTAAAAGGAAGGGTCTCTATTATTTGGTCGAATTCTTCGAAGTAAACATTCCATTCGGGAAGCCCGTGTTCCTGTGGGGTTAGCCCTGTGTGTATTGTTGTTAATGCAGCAGGCGTAGTTGAAGGGAAAACAGAAGTTATCGGGAAAACATCGCCTTTTTTCGATAACAGATCAAAAAATTTAAATCTTTGCTGGTATTTGGCGAAGTGGTGAAAAGACAAACCATCAATAACCAATAAAATTACCCTGTTGTATTTTCTACCTTTGACAATCTCGAAAGGGAATGTTGCTCTTCCCTCGTTAACACCAAAAATCTGTAAAATAGTGGGGACAATTTCGGCAATACTATACTTGCCGTAATAGGGAGCCAATAGTTTACCTTTAAGCCTTTCTCTTTTTATGTGATCTAAGAGTTCATAGTGAACCCTATCTCTGGGCAAACGAAAAACATCTTTGAATGCATTTTCCAATTTCCCCAACATGTTGCCTGCCATGCCCTTACCTGATAAGATGCCTAAATTGTCTGTATACGTACTTCAAGCGGTTTAGTTGCACAAAATCCACAAACTGATCTATGGCGCCAAGATGATACTTAAGACGCATTATGGGAGCCGTAGCTTTTCTTTTTTTTATATACTGCTCGTAGATTTTCGTATAGACTGCATACCCATGAGGCAGACTAAAAGGCCTAACTGAAAAATTTTTAATCCTTGTTTGTATAGGTTTTGTAACCTTGAGTTCGTTGTGTTTTTTAGCTATTATTTCGTAAGCTTTTACCAGATACTTCTCTCTTTGCTGCCAACTATCCAAATGGACAGTTTTCAAAAAAAGCGGCTTTAGAGATTTGAAAGACTCAAGCCTTGAGAACATTGAGCCAAACCATTTGGGATAAGGAATATATTTTTTTTCTATTAAAAAACAAAGCTCTATAAGGTCTTCAACTATTTGCGTAGCTATAATATTTGACCCCAATTCGTCTCCAACTTCACCAGTTCTAAACATAAACGCTTCCCTGTCACCAATTTTTCCCCATTGCCGGAAATAAATATAAATCCAAACCCGATCCGGATAGTAAGAAAACTTTTTCCGCACCCTTTCAATGCCAATCCCGTCATAGTAAATTTCGCCACTTGTTATTTCAAGAAGTGCCTGTTGGGGGAACGTAAGCCAATCACGAAAAGATGGTTTTTCGTATGGATTAAAATCAAGATAATGCTGGAAAAATGACTTAGCGGTCCAAAAGGAAAAAAGGTGGTTGACTTCGCCTCGAGTCTTGTATGCAGGTATATGCTTTAAGTAGCCAGGCTGTTCTTTCGAAAAATTAGTAGAAAAACCGCGGAAAGTTAGGGGGAGCTTTTGGCGAAGCATCTTGTCCACCTTATCTTTATAACGGTCAAAATCTTTCTCTTTAAAAAATATATGAAGGCGAGGTCCCCAATCGTGGTCTGTTGACCGGACCGTATCAAGCCCTAACACGTCTGAACCATGCCCCACCAGCCCCGCAGAGTAGGAAAGGTGGGGAAATTCCCGCTTGATTAAAGGACCAACTACTTCCTCATAAAAGAGCCTGTTTAGCCTCAAGCCGAGAATGAAAGAAGGTTTTTCCAAAACACCGTTCTTAGGCACTTAACAAATGTAACCATTACCTTGAAGATGTGTATAAGCTTTAGGTAAGAAAAAGAAGGCAACTTAATTACCTCTTGTCTTGTTCTTGCTTTTCTCCTACACTCATTATTACTCCAGCCGTTTAGTCTATTCACATGAAGCGGGTCTTGATAGTTTTACTAGTTTCTTTTGTTCTTGTTTTGCTAGGACTTTTCGTGGCACGGAAAGGCACAAACGTCACAAGAATTGGGGTAGCAGCAAGCCCTACCCAAGAAATAAGCGAAATTACATTGCCTACGGTTCTAGCCTCTGTGTTATAAAGACGAGCTGCAACTTCGTGTTCTCCCTTAGACAAGTCAACATGCATCCGCCCCCACTCGTCCTGGTTTAACAACACAGAGACTTCCTTGCCATCCACAAAAACTTTCCAGCCTGGGAACTTGAAAATGTTTATGCGCACAACGCCATTATCCTCATCTTGAGCTACTTTGAATTTTGCCCAGTTGGAGCCTTGAGAAGCATCACTAATTTGCCCCTTACCTGAAACTGCCTCGGCAACAGTTTTTTGCGGCGCTTTGGGAGCAGCTGAAGCATCTTTTGGCAAATAATCGTATATTCCGGCAGTTTGTTGCAAATCCCAGGCAGCACCTGAGAATTTTTCCTGGTCAGTTAAGGGGCCCATTTTTTCAGGTTTAAAAAACTGCCAGTTCCAACCAATAACCACCGCAATCAAGACAAAAACTACCCACTTGGCTATTTTGGGATACGTCTTGGTCAATAAAACTGTACTTGTCCCAGCCACAACAGAGAAGGAAAGCACGGCCAAAGTCAGGAAACGCCAGGGAAACTGTACAAAAAGCAGGGGAGGTATTTGTTGCCAGATAAACGTCGACTTAACATGAGCCATAAAAGTCGCAAACCAACCCGACAAAAAGAAAAACATGGTCACCAGGACCAGTTCATTGTTGATTTTCCGACGCTTCAGCAACTTCCATCCCAAAAATAAAACTACGACAATTGCCAATATCCAATGAATTTGCCCGACGGGGAAAGCCATCTTGTCATCTGCGTCTGCCCAGGCGGAGGGGCCATATCCCCAAAAGCGGCTGGTTAAAAGCTGGCGAATATTGGCAAAATGGGCAACATACTCGTAGTAACCTTGTGTTAAAGTCTCTACATGTACAAGTTTCTGTTCCAAAAAAACCGGCAAAGTAAAAAATGCGCTCAGCCCAAAAGCCCAGGCACCGCTTATTGCCAAATTGGGGACAGACCTCCAAGCTTTGTATTTTAATATCCAAATTAAAAGCCAGGCTAAAAAGAGGGGAGTGAAAATTAAAACCATAAGATTGTGCGACGTAAGCAACGCGAACCAGGCTAAGGCCAGAACCAAAAGCCATCTTGACGGGTGGCGTGGGCGGAGGGAGTCCCACTGAGCCCCCGCAGTCTCGCCAAAGGCGGACGAGGAGGTCGAGTGGGACGAGCCCGCGACAGGACCCGTCATCCCCGTGGCAGGACCCGAAGCAGGCATAGAACTCTTTATTAATCTGTAACCAGACCACAAAATTAGCGGGAACCAAACTAGCGACCAGGCCTCATTCATCGCCCCACGCACATAAATATCAACAGAATGATACGGTGCCCAAATATAAAAAGCGGCAGACAAAAGACCGCCAAGACGCCCAAAGAATTCACGGGCAAAAATATACATGGTTACACCGCTTATTAAGAAAGACAGAAGAAACGTCAGCTTTACAGTCGTTACAAATGAAAATTGAAAAAGCCTGAATACCTCCCCCACTAAATAGGGGAGAGGCGGATAAAAATTAAAAAGAGGAAAACCGTAACCGTACCCCATATATTGCGTCCAACGGCAGGGAATTTGAAAGTCAGCAAAACACTTCTCCATCGCCAGTTGCCTCATCATCTGGAGATCATCATGCATTAAAAAATAGCCGGGGCGCAGAAGCCACCAGCCAGCCAAAAGTCCAAGCCCAAGCACAAGATAAAAATAAGGATCACTACGGCGCAGAAGGTTCATTCTATCAATTCTAACAGCAAGAGAGACTCCTGTGTACCATTGGCTCTCTTGGCTTTCGGATAGGAATTAACGAGTTTTAAGCCAACTTCTTCTGGATGTTCAATTTTAAAGCGAGTCGAGTTCACCACTAAAAAAACCCTATCACCTGCAACTTTAGCATCAACCAAAGACTTGTCCACTCCAGTTATGGTTATTCCCACACCCTTAACTACGATTCCCGGGATATCAGACAGGTAAATTTGCAAACCGTCAGGCAAGGTTCCAAAAAATCCCTCCGTTCCGACCAAAACCTTTTGATTTGGATTTTGCGCTTTTTGCGCTTTTACATATTGGGCAATTTCGCGAATACCCTTTCCGGCAGTCCACTCCTCCAAATATCCGGCTCGTTCTTCCCGTGGAAGGGGCGCCTGGGCAGGATTAGTAAGTATTTTGTAATTTACAAATAAAGACGGTAAGACAATAAAGGCACCGCCCAAAGCCAGGAGATTTTTATTTTTGACTCTTCCTAGCGCATATGCTGCCAATATCAAAATCGGAGGCAGGGTAAAAAGTATGTAGCGTGCCGTAAAAACCCTGGCAAAGGCCGCCTCAATTACCAGAGGCCCAATACTCCACCCCAATAGCAATAAAAGCTGGCGCCAATCCTTTTTTAAGGCCAGCACTGCCCCCAAAATGGCAATCAAAAGTACAGTTATCGGCAGCATTTTGGAAAACCAGTCAAAGAGATCATAAAAGTGCGGGATTGCTGGGTCCAGTGGATGCCGCAAAACTTCTGAAAAACTATAGACATAATCTTTGTTTCGCAAAGCCAGCATGTGGAAACTGGGGCCTAAGCGCAGAATATTGTACATCCCCAAAGCAATAACCCACGACACCAGCCACAGTGCTCCCAATTTTCCCAACTTCCCCCACTTGCCCTTTCCCCTGAATTCCCCTAATAGCAGAGTAGAAGGCAGGAGGAGCAGGAAAAATACCCCCGGGGATTTAGTCAGATATGCAAAACCCAAAGCAAAACCGGTTAACATCGCCCAATCAAGCCTTAACTCCTGCACTGTGAGTACTCCAAAATAGAGGCTCCACACCCCAAAGCAAGCCAATAAGCTATCAACCAACGCCATTCTGTCAAAAAAAACTGTAAAAGGCGATACAGCATAGATTAGCGCAGCCAAAATTGCCGTCTTTTTGTTCTTGAAGAGCCTTAAAGTGACAAAAAAAATTCCCGTCAAGGTTCCCAATCCTGCCAGGACAGACAATGTTCTTCCAGCAACCAAAGGATCGCTTATCACCTTTAAAAAAGGAATGGTTAGCCACATAAACAGCGGCTGCTTGCCGTCCTCCAAGGGCAGAAAACGCAAAGTTGAAACAGCTCTCATAACTTGAGCCCAACGGATATAAATCGCCTCATCGGCAAAAATAGGAATGGAGAAAATGTTGTATGTGCGAAGCAATATTGCCAGGAGTAGTACAACCATTCCCCAAAGTATTACCGCTCGCCACTTTGTATCCTCTGAAAATTGGAAATTGGACATTGGAAATTGGAAATTTTTATTTGTATTTCCCCTGGAGCGCATACCAGCGAATCCGAAGCATGTCGCGCAACCCATCGATGGAATCTTTAATAATATTTACTCGAGTTGTGCCAGGGTGATGCCATTCCACAGGCATTTCCTTTATTTTATAACCAAGCTTGCGGGCAACAAACAAAATCTCCAGGTCAAATCCTGCTTTAACTGCTGCACCGGAAATTACCCCACCCTTGCCAAAAATTTTCAAACGGGAGAAAATGTCACGCGCCGCCTCTTGTTTGAAAGCCTTAAATCCTGTTTGTGTATCCTTGAAAGGCAATCTCAAAATCATAGTTCTTAAAATAACAAATCCATAAGCAGTGATCTTGCGGATAAAAGGCATTCCTGCTCTGCCATGCCTTGATCCGATCACCACATCATATCCCTGCT
This sequence comes from uncultured Gammaproteobacteria bacterium, assembly GCA_964472675.1. Lineage (GTDB taxonomy): Bacteria > Patescibacteriota > Microgenomatia > UBA8517 > UBA10165 > 01-FULL-43-15b. Next base: position 78,123 of record CAYYLO010000001.1, read on the forward strand.
CGAAATGTGGCAAAAACTTTTCTACCTGATTTATTGGAGTTGCCTGATCTGTATCTGTAAAGAGAATAATCGCGCCGCCTGCTTTACCTACACCCGTAGTTACAGTTGCCGCCTTCCCCTGGTGCGGGTTCCTAATAAGCCTCACCCTTTCGTCCTGCTTTTCGAACTTTTCCAGAAGTGTAGCAGTGTTATCTGCCGATCCGTCGTCTACAAATATTATCTCCCAGGTGTATTTTTGCTTTTTGAGATATGAAATTAAACTTTCGGGAGCGCCTCTTTTTATATTGACTTCCTCGTTATATGCCGGCACTACCACTGACAAAAATGGTGTATTTTTATACGCAGTTGAAGAGAAATTCTGATTTGTTTTACTCATTGATCCTTTGTCTTCGTTCCACAGTTATCCCTCCAAACCGGGCACTTTTTTCAACCTTGCCAATCCCTTCTTGACGCGCAAGCCATGCATCCAGCCTCTCGGGATGTGGAGGGTCAACCTCATATAGAGTATACAGAAGTTTTTCCCTTTGTTCGACAGGAGCGCAAGATTTTACAGCGCCTCCATACCATGTAAACAGATATTTGTAAGCATGTGGAATCACAGGCGGCACGTACTCGTCGTCGTTAAACTTTCGGCAACCCCCCATATCCTGATAAATCCAATCCAACGCTTGTTTTTGATTGCCGAAAGCGATAGTGTTCGGCCCATCAACGTTGTTATTAATATAATTTTTTGTAATTGGTAAATTATCGTTCAGAAAAAAATAGATAAAAAGGACTAAAACAAGTTTTCCCCACCATGCCCGGGCAGCCAAGCCAAAAACAGAAGCCATAACTAAAACAAAAACAAAGTAGTAACCGGTAAAATAGTAGTCATACACGTTTCCCTGATTGCCCTGGAAAAATACCATTCCGGCAAGAGGAGATACAAAAACAAGTAAAACTGCCGGAAAGTACCTATTTTTAAAAAGGCGTCTTGCAACTATTAAAAATCCAGCTCCCAGGATAAGCGCTGTTTTGTACCTGTATTGCCCTGTGACCGGAAAAAGTTTTGAGCCGAATATGTCCAGATAAAACTTCCCTCTTGCGCTTACAATATCCCAAAAGGAAAGCTTAAAACTTTGGTCTCCGATTAAAAATTTACCAATAGCCACCCGTAATATTCCTTCGTGTTTAATATCAAACCAGATTTGTGGGACAAACGTGACAAAGAGCGCTGCTAAGCTTAACCCAAACACAAACAGCGATGGTAAAGTTTTTCGCTGCCACACGGCAAAAATTAAAGTTGCCGGGAACAAAAACACTTCTGTCGCACTGCCAAATTGCATAGCCATTCCCAATAAAAACCCAATAGGAATCCAGGCCCATATCCTTTTCTGAATTACTAAAAACATGGAATACAGTAAAAGCATGCTTACTAGAAACATGGGCGTAGGATTGGAAAGCCATCGGGCGGCAACTACAAAGAAGAAGGAAAAAGCTCCAATGATCAAAGCAGTAAACGCTCCGGTTTTACCACTTATTTGGTATGTTAAGTGGAACAATACAAAAAGCGCCAGCACTGTTGTTAGAGCCAAAAACACGGCGGGCCAAACAGGATCTCCTCTACCCAACCAATAAAAAGGCGTAATCAGCCAATAGTACCAGGGTCCTCTGAAAATCCCCTCAATGCCTGTGGTCGGGCCAATTAAGAATAGCTTGCCGCGGTGCAGGAAATCCCAAACAACTTGAGCATCTCTGCCCTGATCAAAATAAAAACCCAAAATTTTATCCGTTCTCCAAACCCGCACATATGCCGCCAGGATTAAAATCACAAAGAGCACATAATAAGTCATGCGTCCAGGCATTCTTTCCAAAGCCAACTCTTTTTGTAAATTCTTCCAAATTTTCTTCACAGATTTTTTAAATATTCTTTAACCCGACCGATAATTTCATTGACCTTTTCCTCAAAGATGCCAGAAAATTTAGTTGCGAAACCAGCTGCAGCAACGTGCCCTCCTCCGCCAAACATGGAAGCAATTTTGGCAACATCAATTTCTGTGCGGCTTCTCAAACTTCCCGTTATCATTCCCTTTTCTTCCTCTCTTAATATTAACGCGAAATCTACTCCATCAATATTTTTAGCAATATCAGATCCGCCAACGGCAAATTCTGTTCCGCCCAAACTCTCTATTTCGGGCAAAGACGTGGCCGCCCAAACGAAGTTATATTTCCCTGAAGTTTCTTGTCTTAACTTTCGAACAACTTCCGCCTGATATTGCACTTCTTTAAGAGGTGTCCGGCTGTAAAGGTTAAAATTAACTACATCTAAATCCGCACCAGATTTAATTAACTGACTTGCCGCGTCCAAAGTATTTTCAGACGTTACCCACCGGAAAGTCCCCGTATCGGCGGCTATTGCAGTTAAAAGATCAGTCGCGATTTTAGAATTGACAGATGCACCCCAATCCTGAAATAACCTGCAAAGAATTTCCCCTGTGGAGCTCGCCTTATCGTCAACCAAATTTATCGAGCCGAATTTTGTATTTGTTTCGTGGTGGTCAATAACAACCACTTTTTGTATTGGAAGTTTCAAGTGTTCATGCCGTGTTACTCTTTTCTCTTCCGGACTATCCATTAAAACCAGCAAATCAAACTGTTCAAAGTCTGCTTCGCGCGGATCTTTGTTGATAACACTATCAAACTGGTGTAAAAAGTTTAAATTTATAGGAGCAGTATCCGCTGCCCAAACTTCAACGGTTTTCCCCAAACTCTTAAGATAAGAAGACAATGCAAGATTTGAGCCAACGCTATCTCCATCCGGATTAATATGCAAAGCTAAAAATATTTTTGATGAACCTTCCAGCGCTTCCTTAATAGTTGCGGATTCAGAGTAGTTTGCAGTCATGGATTGGAATGGGCAAGTTTATAGATTTTAACACCCTGTACTTCCCAGGAATCGACAATTTTACTCATCCCAAAATGGGCAATTTGGGAACTGGCGTCTGTCGTTGGACTGCAATCCTGCTTTTCGCATATTACAAACAACTGGTCGGTTACAGTTTCTGTTACGCGTTGCGGATCTGCTTCCTTAGCGGGGGATCTCCAAAGGTCAAAAAAGTAAAGATATCCTTCGTTGTAATTTCTTTCGGCAATAAGACCAATATTAAATGGCTTTCCCCCGCTTTCCTGAAGTATCTTTCGATCAATATTTTCTGTCCTTTTCAACTGGTTTTGCCCAGAATGCTTTAGGGGAGTGTTTGTCAGGTTAAAGAGTGTCAACCCGACAATTCCCGCCAACACCAACTGTCTTCCCCACCTTCTCTGGTTCCACACCCTCTCCGCCAAGCCTCCTATCAGTAGAAACGGTGCAGGAAATAAAAAACCAAAATAGTGGTCATAAACATTTTGTTTCAAAGACCCCAAGCCTACAAGTCCAACCCCCAACCACAAAATTAAGATAAACATCGGTCTATCCAATTTGCGTTTCTGCCACCAGTAAAAAAATATTCCCCCTATTGCTCCTATTCCACCAATTGTTCCTATTACCTTATTCCCCCCACTTAATAAAGAAGTCACTATCTGTTTCCAAAGCGGCCAAAGAAGCGGAAGCGCCGACCACGGTTTTGCCGAAACGGTTTCCTGTCTGTGGGAAAAAAAGATAAACATAGAGGAGAGATTGTGCCAGCCGTGCTTTGAGTCAAAAATCACGAGTGGGCTCATAAGCAAAACGAAAAACGCTAAACCGAAAAGCGTATAAAGTAAAAATCGTTTGCCGTCCTGCGTACGCAGCCGTGTGTTCGCCGTTTGCCGTGCGCCCCACCACGACAATGTCCCAAGAATTAAAATTGCCGGCGCAAGCAGTAAGCCCAAATAGTGAGACTGGAGAACAAAAGCGTATGAAATCCCTAAAACCACCAACCACCAGTACTGTTTACCTTTCCAAACTTTCCATATACTCCAAATTGACAGTAATGCAAAAAAGGGCATTATGTTTGGATTCCATGAATGCTTAGAAAGACCCACAACTGCCGGAGATACGGCATAAAGCAGAGCCGCAGCAACAGCCCCAATTCTGCCAAACCACTCTCTTGCAACATACCATATAAATGCGACAGTAGCCGTGCCTAAAATTGCAACTGAAACTGCAGGCCCTACCGGTGAAAAACGAAAAAGCAACAGCCACGGGGATATAAAGTAATAATAGAGGGGACCCAAATACATATCCCCAATCGAAGTTCTGGGCCCGATAAACATCAAATCAAACTGAGTTAAAAACCGGTAAACCACACGAACATCCCGCCCCTCATCGCCTAAAAAAGGAAGGTACTGGTCAATTTTCCAAAGCCGGAAAAAGGCGCCCAAAAGAAGAATAACAATTAAAAAGGTGGCTTCGATTTTGTTCTTCGCCACCCACGTTCGCAATTTGTCAAATTTATCATTTGTCATTGGGCATTTGTCATTTTGATTTTTCGCCATGGGCGTACCCACCACATCCTCCACAACCCTTTAAGGTCTCCCCAGGCCGTTTTGGCAACTTTTACCGTTGAAGCCGGATCATCCCGCCAAACTATAGGTATCTCACAAATTTTGTAGCCCGACTTTTCGGCCAAAATTAGAAGTTCAGAATCAAAAAACCAGGCTTTATCAAGGATGTGCGGCAATAGTTTCTGTGCAGCTTCGCGCCTTATGCCTTTAAAGCCGCATTGAGCATCATGAAAACTTGTCCAAAAGAATGTCTTTATTAAAATGTTGTAGCCTCTAGACATAACCTCACGAAGAAGCGTTCTCCCATAAACTTGAGCTCCCCTTTTTAACCTTGAGCCAATTGCAACATCAGCACCACCTTCAAACAATGACTTAACCAGATGGGGAAGAAAGTTTAAGTCAGAAGAAAGGTCAACATCCATATAGACAGATACGCCCTCCTTGCTTTTAAGCCACATTTCTTTTAATGCGTTTCCCCTCCCAGGCCTGGGAATCAGCACATATTCAAGTCTTTTATATTTTTTAGCCAAAGCTTTAGAAACTTCTCCTGTCCGGTCTTTAGAAGGGCCATTGTCTAATATGTAGAGCCGCCAATCATAAGATTGGAAATTATCCTGCAGGTATTTATATAAAACAGGTATGGTTCGGGGAATATCTTTCTCTTCGTTATAAACAGGAACAGAAACACCAAGCGTGGGAGCACTCATAACTTTACATTAAAGATAATATCACAAATTAAGGCAAATCATCCACATGTCTTGCCCGATTCAAGATAGTTGGTATATCATAACTAAGGTGCAAAACTTGAAAGCTCTCTTAACACTGGCTGTAGCCTCTTTGGCAACAACATTACTTCTCTGGCTGCCTTTTATCTTGCGCTTGCCTCAAATTTGGGGCATACCACTAAGACAGGATGGTATGGCAGCTGTCGTTGCCAATTATGACGGTCCTTATTATATTGTGGTTGCCAAAACTCTATACAATCCCCAAGCTATTGAAAATAACTTTTCTTTCCCCTTATCACCAATTTATTATTCGGCCCACTACCCGCTTTTCCCCCTCCTGATAAGAGCTTTAGCTTTGATTCCTGGGGCAAATTACCCCTATGCGATGATTACGGTCACATTAATTACTACAATTTTATCTGCCTGGGTGTTTTATTTATTGCTTAATCAGCTGGGGTTAAAAAGGAGCAGCTTGTGGCTTTCGCTGCTTTTCCTTATGTTACCAGCACGTTTTTTGGTCACCCGGTCTATTGGCTCACCTGAGCCTCTATTTATACTCTTAATTCTTTCCTCAATTCTCTTTTTTGAAAAGAAAAACTACTGGCTTGCAGGAATATTCGGTGCGCTTGCCCAGCTCACAAAACCCCCCGCAATTCTGCTTTTTATTGGTTACATTTTAGCTGTCACCATTCCCTACTGGTCAGAACTTGCCCAGTCAAGCATCGCCAATTGGCTTAAGAAAATTCCCTGGAGAACATATCCTTTGATTTTAATCCCTTTAACTTTAGTCGGCTTGTGGACTTTTTACGGATACACTTATGGAAGCTTTTTGGCTTATTTTCAATCAGGCGACAACATTCATTTGCAATTCCCACCTTTTCAAATTTTTAACCCTGCCCAAGCCTGGGTGGGAACTTTCTGGCTTGAAGAAATTATTTGGATTTACGCCATTGGCGCAATGGGAGTAGTTTATTTGGCTAAACAAAAGCAAACAACTTTAACGTCCTTTGCCGCAGTTTTCTTTTTGGCAACGCTATTTGTCTCCCACAGGGACCTGGCACGCTATAGCTTACCTTTGGTGCCCATGATTTTCGTTGGTTTTAACAAAATACTAACAAGCCGTGAGTTCCGTTGGGTTATGGTAATTTTGATAATCCCCATTTATTTGTTTGCTATTGCCTTTATAACCAATAACGTTACCCCTATTTCTGACTGGACCCCTTTACTTTAAACTCCTGTCGCGTGAATATCTTTTGCTTTCTCACAACTTAAAGCTTAATATATCCCAGAGCCATTTGAAGCTCGCTCGCACCATTAATTTACACAAAGGAGGTCTTGCGCATGGCAAACAGACAAGTCAGGATAGCGGTGGCACTGGATGTGCCATCGCTTTTGAGCGCCCACCGACTCGTGGCTGAACTCAAGCCACATGTCGACTACTTCAAGGTAGGTCTGCAACTGCTCCACTCAGAAGGAACTCCGAGCGTCCTGCGTGTTCTACAAGGAGAAGGTGCCCGACTGATGGTGGACTGGAAGCTGCATGACATTCCGGAAACTGTCAAGCTCGCAGCCGAAGCCATCAGACAGTACAACGTCGCCTACTTCAACTTGCACGCAACCACCGGACGCGCATCCATTTCTGCCGCCATCACCGCACGGGGTGGAAGCAAGGTCATGGGCGTTACCGTCCTGACTTCGCTGGACGATGCGGAATGCACAGAGATCTTCGGGGCAGCAGCAGACATCAAGGTCCCGCAGTTTGCGCGTACTTTCGTGTCGCTCGGCGGCCACGCCATCATCTGCTCCGCCAAAGAGGCACAGCTTCTGCGCAGCATGCGCGAGCTTGACTCCGCGGAACTCTGGACTCCCGGAATCCGACCCGTCTGGGCTGCAGCCGGAGACCAGAAGCGAGTGCTCTCGCCCGCCGATGCAGTCCGCGCTGGAGCAGACGTCTTGATCATCGGTCGCCCGATTACTCAACCGCCAGGCGAGATCGGAAGCCCCGTCGAGGTCACAAAGCGCATCCGCGCTGAGATCGAGGAAGCGCTAGCCGCTTAGGGAGGAAGTGTCATGGTTATTGCGGCAACAGACAGATGCTTGCCAGAGAAGGCAGTACTTTTACACCTGAGACAAGCTGGCGCAGTCCTGACAGACGATCACTTCGTCTACACGTCAGGAAGGCACGGCAGCGCCTACGTCAACAAGGACGCTGTATATCCTGATGCGGGACTTGCCAACGGCCTCTGTATCGACATCGCTCGCCACTTCCAAGATGCAGAAGTGCAAACAGTGGTGGGAACCGAGCACGGCGGCATCATCCTGCAATTCGCCACTACCTGGAACTTGCGGATGCAGACTGGTCGCCAGATCAGCGGTGTATACGCAGAAAACGCGACTGCCGCTTACCTTGCTCAGAAGCGCTTTGTGTTCAAGCGCGGGTTCGACCGGTTCGTCAAAGGCAAGAAAGTCCTGATCGTCGACGACATCTTGACTACGGGCAGCTCAGTCGAAGCGGTTGTCCGCGCCGTTCGGGAAACCGGCGGGGAGGTGATCGGCGTCGCCGTCATCTGTAACCGCGGGGGTGTTACCGCCGAACAGCTGGGAGTCCCAGAGTTGTTTGCCCTCTGCAACGTCTCGATGGACTCCTGGCCGGAAGAGGAATGCCCGCTCTGCGCCCAGGGTGTTCCGGTAAACACCACAGTCGGCAAGGGACGCGAGTTCCTTGCGCGGTAAGCAGTCAGAGGCCTAAGCTCATAGCTGGTGTGTTTTCTCGAAAGTCAAACGAGAGAAAATGCACCAGCCCTTTTTTATTTCAACGTGTCATTCTGGCTTGGCCAGAATCATTGCCAGAAGGTATGATTCTGGTGTCGCTGCCGCTCCCCAGAATGACAGAGTGGAGATTGCCGCGTCACTTCGTTCCGGACGCGCTAGGACGGCGCAATGACAACCGTCCTAAAATAGGAAGTTTCCATGTTTTCCAGATGAAAACGTTGTAAATTGTGTAATTTAGCGGGACGATAATAAAAATAATTGCAGCAACCAAGGCAAATTGTCTTACTTTTTCCGTATCCCCAAAAAGTTTTACCGCCGCTCCAATCACAATAAACTGAACTATCACAGCCGCAATCGAACTTAAATTAAATTGCAAAAACTTGATCAAAAGACGTATTGGATTTGTTATTCTCTTGGCGGCAAAAGTCCAGAAGTTGTTAAACAAGAAATTCGACACAATCGCCAATTCTGCTCCAAAAGCCCCCGCCCAGGCTGAGGCTTCAGCAGCAACCCCCAAGCCCGGATAATTATCTAAATATGAAAACGTACTAGCCAAATAAGAAGTAACATTGCTTTGTGCAAAAAATTTTAAGCCTAGAGCGTTTATCGTGTAACCTACAAAGCCAACTATCCCAAACTTAACAAATCTTTTGGAATCCCTAAGTCTTAGACGGGCAACAACTATAAACGAGTCAATTAAATCCTTGCGCGAAATTTTGCTCAAGCCTTCTTTTCTCTCGTAAAAAATTATTGGAACCTCAACAATTTTTGCTCCCATCCTGGCCATGTCGTGGGTTATATGCAATTTGTAGGCATATGACTTGGAAAGAAGGTGATCCAAATCAATCCTTTTTAAATAACTTGTTTTCGTAAGTTTAAAGCCCGAGGTAAAGTCGTGAACGTTAATCAATAAAACAACCCTGGCAAATAATCCACCAAAAAAGCTCATTGCCTTTCTGTTCCAACCCCATTGTTTGGGGATACCGCCTCCGCGAATATAGCGGCTGCCAATAACCTGATCTGCTCCTGTTTGGTCCATTCCAGCAATTAAATGTTTTATATCTTTGGGGTCATGTTGAAAGTCTGCATCAAACTCAATAACCGCATCTGCATTCAACTCTTTTATTGCATATTTCATACCTTTGGCGTAATCTGCGCCAAGTCCACCTTTATCTGTTTCAAGAAGGTGAACATTGCTATATTTCTTCATTTTTTCGCGAACAATTTTTGCGGTTCCATCCGGAGAATGGCTGTCAACAACCAGAACTTCCACATTGTGTTTTTTCACTTGTGGAATTTCTTCTTTTACAAGAACATCTAACATTCGACCGATATTTTTGGCTTCGTTGTAGGTTGGAATGATAATTACAATCTTCATCCCGTTAACTATACAGGACGGGAAATTTCAGGGCAAGATGTGTAAAATATACGGTATGAGAATTGACATCCTGACACTTTTCCCAAAAATGTTCTCAGGGCCTTTTGATGAAAGTATTATCGGGCGGGGGCAAAAAAGAGGTCTTTTGGATATTCATATTCACCAACTGCGCGATTGGGCCGAGGGCAGGCACAAAACAGTCGATGATCGCCCTTACGGCGGCGGAACAGGAATGGTTCTGATGGTAGAACCATTGGCTCGGGCAGTAGAGTATCTAAAGCAAAAAGCAAAAAGCAAAAAGCAAAAAGTGATTCTACTAGACCCAGGAGGTGCTGTATTTACGCAAAAGAGAGCTCGGGAGCTTTCGAAAGTGGATCATCTAATTTTGATCGCTGCACACTACGAGACGGTAGACCAACGTTTTAGAGAACACTTTGTTGACGAAGAAATTTCAATTGGCGATTACGTTTTAACCGGCGGCGAACTTCCTGCTATGGTTTTGGTAGACACTATCGCGCGGTTAATTCCAGGCGTGCTTACAAAACCAGAGGCCACCCAATATGAGTCTTTCTCTGGATTAGAAATTGAAAATTGCAAAATTGAAAATTTACTAGAGTATCCGCAGTACACAAGGCCTGAAAATTTTAGAGGCTGGAAAGTCCCCGAGGTTCTACTGTCCGGAGACCACAAAAAGATTGAAACCTGGAAAAAAGAAAAGTCCCTCGAACGAACTAAAAAGAATCGCCCTGATTTATTAAAGTGAAAATCCTACACTATCCAGACAGACAATTCTCAAACTTTTGGAACATCCCAACCAATAACTGGGTCACAATATTACCCCAATAAAACGAGAAAAGACCTCCGCTTTTTTAGCTGAAGATCTCTTTTCGATGGGCGCAATTTGCATTGCGACCACAATTATATTATCACACCCATCTATGTATTGCAAACCCCCAAGGCGAGAAAGATTAGGTGTGGCGGTCAGCTACTGAGGAGGCGCCGTAGCTTTCTGGCTTGGTACGCACCGTATAGCCTGAGCCGCGGACCATGCCCACAACTTCTTTGATCATCTCGCGGGTAGGTCCTACAGGACCTACGTCAATATGTATCTCCAAATCATATGCCGAAGCTGGGATTTGACTTCGCAAAAGAGGCACAAATTCTTCTGCAAACTCTAAAGATTTAATTGTTTCTGTATAAATTTTCTCCCTCAAAACATATTTTCTCTTTTGCTTTTCTCTCCTCCAAAAATAACGTGCACCATGCCCAATTTTGTGCACCACTACAGCCGTCACAAAATCAATCTCTGCCTCCCCATTTGCCCTTTTTGCTTGCGAGTCAGTTCCGATAACTACCCTGTAAAATGCGTCCGGCGCAGAAGTAATAAAAGAAGATATATGGGCAAGCATCGTCTCCACACTCAACAAGCCCTCCGTGGGGCTAACAAAAAGGGTACTATTTTCCTCCTTCATACCCCACAAGTATACCACTGTTTAGCCTCAAACGCTCCAAATTAAGGCTAGCAAGACTATCGTTCCCAAAGCCGCAACACCAATATATTCCAATACTAGCAGAAGTTTTAAATTTTCATGCAGCCAATGGTGAACCATGCCCCAAACAACAAATGATGTGCTCAAAGAAATAGCGATTGCAGTTTGAAAAGTGGGGTCATATCTAAACATAAGCAAACCAAAAAGCGCAAAGATAATCAGCCCCAGAAGACTTAAGTAATGGGAAAGATGCCGGGAAAAATGGTGCATTTATTAGAAAACTTTTCCTCCTTTAAATATTAATACAAAGAGGAGAATTGCTGCTAAAAATAAAACGTGTGCGCTACTTCTCGAGGCATGCCTGTCTATATTTTTTAGTTGTATGACAAAAATATCTACAACAAAAACAAAGATAAAGAAGCCCAACAAGACAATACTCAATGATTTAGTTGCAGCAAAAATGCCTCCCACTTGAGAAACCAACTGGACTTTCTCGCCCTGCACTAAACTGTTTACAGTCTCTGCTTGTGGAGCCGTTGTTTTCTCCGCCAACGGCAGCGCGCTATTTAACTTTGTGCCAAACATCTGTACAACCAAAACCGTATTCGTTCCTTTTAAGTTTCCTTCTATAACCGCAACTCCAATGTCTTCATAACGCCGGGAAAATAAATTCTCTCGATGCGACGGCGATGCAATCCAGGCATCTACAATATCCTCACTTTGCACAAAATCTCTGGCTAAATTTTCCCCCGCATAGCGGTAAGAGTAGCCGGCTTCGTTGAAAAAATGCCAAGGGGTTGTTCCGTCCGGAGCATTGTGCGCCCAATAATTTCTCGCCATCATATCTGCACCTTTTTGAGATGCAGCCTTATCCAAAATTGAATCCTCCTTCAAAATTGGCAAACCTTCCTTTGTGCGTCTTTGGTTGGTTAGCTCAATAATACTTGCGGGAGTAAGGCCGGAAGAAGCGCCCAAAACACTTGAGACAACGTTAGGATACAATAAAAATATAAATTCTAAACCAATAAAGACGCCAATTGTAAAAAGAAAAGAAAACGGATGCAAAAGGCGCGCTCTATATTTATTGTGGGGATGAGGGAAACACAATTTCAGCAGAGCAGCCAGCATATACTTAAGAATATACCTAAGAATAGAGAGGGGCAACCGGACCATTTTTTCGAACATCTTTCCCATTTACCAGAACCCTCAAGCTGTAACCCAAGGCATTCGCAACCGAAACTCCAACTCGTAAACCCGTAAACGATCCCGGACCAAGATTTACTCTCACACTCTCGATCTCCTGCAAGGGGACCCCTTGCAAAGTTAAGGTTTCGTTTATTGTTTCCAAAAGAGTTTGCGATTTTCTATCCCGCGATTCTTTTTCGATCACTAGATCACCAAGCTTGACTTGAATTTTTTCTGAATTAGAGGTATTGATATATAAAATCATTATTGTGTTGTTGCCATTTCTGCGCATGCAGGAATCTATTTTGGGATCCCCGACTGGATCGAGGATGACAGTGGATCCTGCATCGAATGCGGGATGACAATGCTAATCCGGGATTACTATTTTCCTCCTGTCCCTACCCAAATTTTCAAATTCCACCCAGATAGTGTTTGCGGGCAATAGCCCTCTTGCTTTCTCTGCCCATTCAATCAAAATGACGTTCCTTTTATCCTTAGCAAAATCCAATATGCCCAAACCTTCCAACTCTGTCTCTGTCACTGTTTCAAGGCGATATAAATCAACATGGTACAGGTTTACACCCGAAGCTCTTCTGTATTCCCTAAGCAATATAAAAGTCGGGCTTATTAGCCTTTCTTTGATATTCAAACCATCTGCCAAACCTTGGACAAAAGTAGTTTTACCCGCCCCTAAATCACCAACTAATCCCAAAATTTCTCCACCCTTCAAAGAATTTCCCATTCTTTGGCCAAGTTCGTAAGTTTCTTGGGCGCTTTTGGTAATAATTTCCATATCAAAAGATATGCAAGCATACCGCCTGCCAAATCTATAATTACGTCAGATAGATGTGGGGTCCCTCCGCTTCCTGGAGTAATGCCCTGATGAAACTCGTCCAAAGCACCCCACAAAACTATCAGTATTATACCTAAAACACGAGCTTTTTTGCTCACAAGACAACTGCCGTACACTAAAGCCCTGTATAACAAAAGCCATAAGAGCCCGTACTCAAAAATATGCGTAAGCTTTTTTATTGACATAAAAACAGTAAAATTCTGTTTTTCTGAAGGGGTGATCGGCAAAGAAGAAACCCAAACTATAAAACCTGCCCAAAGCAGAACTGGAAGCCAATACCGCAGAAAACGCATCCTGTGAACTCATTGTACCTCATTTTTGCGCATATATTGCTGCCAAAAAGAAAAAGCAGAAAACCCAACCAACCCCAAACCTAAAACAATAAACAACGAAGCAGTAATCGGAGTTTTCCAGGAAGAGTTTTTGACCTCTGTAACCTCCGTCGGAGTTGGGAAAAGAGTTGGTGTTGAAGTTGGAGAGGTCGACTCGCCAAGCACTATACCAGAATCGGAAGCAATTTCTTCTTCTAATGTCGGTGTTGGCTTTCTGGTTGGAGATGGTGTAGGGACATTCGTGGGAGTTGGGGTATTGGTTGGAGTTTGTGTTGGCTGTGTTGTGAGAGTAGGTGTAGGGGTATTAGTCGGTGTGGGAGCTTGAGTGGGTGCCGGCGTTGGGGCGGCAACTGACAAAACATTACTGGCCCCCTTGCTTGCAGTTGAAAATATGATCCAGTTTCCTCCACCGTCAACACTTCTACCAGCAGATTGTCCTGCGCCTGGCGCCACCACATTACTTCCCGCGTCACCATACCCCACTTGATCAACAAAGGTCGTTTCATCCGCTTTCAAAATCAGTTTTATAACATCGCCAGAGTTGTCCAGTCTGTTTGACCAGTCAAAAGCTGTGAAGCTACCAGACTGAAGTGTTCCACCCAAGTCTTTGTTGTTTGTGCTACCGTCCTTTAATCGATAAAGCGAGAGGTCAACATTGTCCGGCCCACTGTTATAAATCTCCACCCAGTCGGAATCTGCTGTCGTGCCTTCTGTGCTTGAGACAAACTCGTTAATACTTAGTGCGGCAAATGCACTTCTGGTGGACACAATAGAAAAACCCAGAACGAGAAGTGCAAGTTTAAAAGCCAATGAAATTTTATACGAAGTTGAAGACAAATTACGATTTGTTTTATACGAAGTTGAAGAGAAATTCAGATTTGTTTTATACAACCTGTATTAATAATTAATGTGCAGGTAGAAAGTGTCAAGTCCATCTTCATCATGATGAACTCTTACATACCGCAAAGCGCATCCTCCAGATCCTGAATAGCTTCCTCTGTACAACGTTCCCGATCTGACTGCGCGAACCTGGTCAGACGAGCCGTCAATATCTATACCGTTATGAAATCTGTAAATTCTTCCTACCCAGGTATTTTGCACAGCCCAGGTTGTTCCATACCCTTGCGCAAATTTGATTTTTGGGGAAATTGGCCAATCCCAACTTCCAGCAGGATTAAATGGGTCACCTTCCGAACAAGCGCCGCCGCCTGAACAATTTTCATAGTCTATGCCGGATTTTAAATAGTTGAACGGATTTTGAGTTGTTCCGTTATTGCTAACAATAAAATGGGTGTGTGTCCCACTTGAGTTGCAGGAAGGCCCTTGAATAATAGAAGCTATCTGTTCACCCGTGGATACGTGTCTTACCTGGGTTTCAGCTCCCCGGCCGGCAATAATAGCCTGGATCGCTTCAAGTTCTGCCTTTGCAGAAGTAAGCAATTGCTGGAACTTCTTCTCATCATTTTTGGTCACCAAAAACAACTGCTCTTTTTGTGCTTTCTGGCTTGCAAGCTTAGTCTTTTGAATCTCCAGCTTATCTTTCAATTGCTCCCTCTTTTCTCTTTGTCCCTCATAATTAAGTTGGGTAGTTTGTAGCTGCATCAGCGTATCGTGGTCGTTTTTCTGTATCCTTTGCAAATAGTAAAATCTCGAAACGAAATCTTTGACATTATCGGCAGTTAAAAGTAAGGTTATCGGTGTTCCCTCCCGTGCAACTTTGTAAGTTGCCACTACCCGTTGAGCAAAAACAGAAGATAAGTCAGACAAAGAAACCTCAAGCCTGTATATTTGAGATGATAAAGTCTGTATTTCCTGTTCTGTTTCAGAGATCTTTAGTGAAGTTAACTTGATTTGATTATCCTGATAAGCTATTTCATTTGCCAAAGTTACCTGCTGCTTCTGGTTTTGAACCAGCATACTCTCAGTCTCGGCAATTTTTTGCTTTATACAATCTAAGCGCTGCTGAGAAGAAGGGTTGTCGGCTGTACAAGGATCGTCAGCACGGACAGGCGAGAAAGCAAGGAGTAAAAAAAGTAGACTTATTGCTCCTTGCAGTAGTGTCCTGAATTTCATAATAAAATTTGAAGAGAAATTC
>CAYYLO010000001.1:93516-105837 GCA_964472675.1 uncultured Gammaproteobacteria bacterium
TTTGAAGAGAAATTCAGATTTCTTTTACATCTTCAAATATCTGCGAATAGCGACCAGACTTCCAATTGTCCCAAGAAAGATTGCCAACAGCAATTCTCCACCCAAAATAGCTCCCAAAAGGGTCAGAAGATCAAAAATATC
Organism: uncultured Gammaproteobacteria bacterium; assembly: GCA_964472675.1. GTDB lineage: Bacteria > Patescibacteriota > Microgenomatia > UBA8517 > UBA10165 > 01-FULL-43-15b. The sequence continues at coordinate 93,658 of CAYYLO010000001.1, forward strand.
TTTAGGCAAAAATGGGATATCAGCAAAAAACGATGCGAAAGCAGGCGACGCATATAAAACTGTCAAAAAACCCAAAAGCCAGCCCGTAAGAGCTCCGGCAGTAGAGTAAAAAATCCCCTCTAGAATAAATGGTCCTCTAATAAAACCGGGTGTGGCGCCAATCAGTTGCAAAATCCCAATTTCATCCCTTCTTGAAGCAATCCGCATTCCGATAATAACCAGTAAAACTAAAAGGGATGAGAGAAGCAAAAATGACAATGCTGCTGCTCCACCAACCCTTATGTAATTAGAAATCCGTGTCAGCCTCTCTACAACACGAGAAAGATTTTGAGAACTCCCCAGCGAAGCAGTAAAAGCTACTTCGTCTATAACCGAATCCTTCGCTACCTCATCAATTAAACCTTGGGCAAAATTTAAGTCTTTTATAGAGAATTCAAGACTGGCCGGAAAAACGTTAGGGCTTATATATTGGGAAAGCAGCGGGTTGCCGGCTGTGGCTTGCTTATAAATATTCATGGCTTGCTCTCTGGTTACAAAATTGACGTTTTTAACCCGATTGTCGCTTTTTAATGATGACTCTAATGTCGTAATCTGTTCAGATGTCGCGTTTGCTTTTAGGTAAGCAATAACCTGGGGGCTTGTTTCGTAATGTTTTAAGAGAGTCGAAGTAGAATAGGCCAATACAACCAAAAGCGTGGCTACAAAGAAGGTCATAGCCATAATAAGCATTGCAGTTAGCGCCTGGTAGGGAGCGCGCCTTATATGTTTGGCAGCAGTATTAATCATCTTTGGAATTATATTTTCCGCGGCTTTCGTCACTTGAAACCTTACCGTCCTTCAAGTGTATTACCCGAGTTTTGAGGTGGTCAACAATTTCAGCGTTATGTGTGGCCATCAAAACCGTAGTTTTATTTTCTTTTACCGCATTTTCCAAAAGTCCAACTATTTGCTTTGCAGTTGCCGGATCAAGATTGCCTGTTGGCTCATCTGCTAAAATGATTTTGGGCTCCTGGACTAAAACTCTCGCAATTACAGCCCTTTGAACTTCCCCTCCCGAAAGTTGCCTTGGAAAAAGATTTGACTTTCCCAGCATCTCTACGCTTTCTAAAGCTTTTTTAATTTTCTCTTCCTCCTCGGGAGTTGTACGCCCATCAATTTCTGTGGTAAGTCTTACGTTTTCGTAAACTGTACGATCAAAAAGAAGCTTGAAGTCCTGGAATATAACCCCAATTTTGCGTCTGTAGGTAGGAATTTCGCGAGCGTTTAGCGACTTTATGTCACGCCCTTCAATTACAACCTGCCCAGAGGTAGGAATAACATCCCGCAATAGAAGTCGAATCAACGTAGTTTTTCCCGCACCGGAACGGCCTGTTAAAAAAACAAATTCTCCTGCCGCAATCTCGAATGAAACGTCTTCTATTGCAAAGCTCGCGCCATACTTTTTTGATACGTTTTCGAACTTGATCATTTGTGGGCATGTAACGAATTCGCTCGCTGCTCTTTTTCCTTATTCAATGACCTTAATCTTACCTACATCCATAAGCCAGGCAGCTTTGGTCGATTTTTGTGATTCTCCCCAAACATGGACTTTTTCGCCCACAAATTCGTTCAAGTCTAAAACTGAAGAGGTCAAGGCAGCTGTCTGCGACTCACCTCCAGGTCTAATAAGACGAAATGCGCCCTCGCCGTTTACACCACCGGCCTCCAAAGTCCCTTCTGCTTCATCTTTAAATGTTTTAGTGTCGGTTGAACCTACTTCGGTGCCTTTCTTAACTACTCCAGGAGCAGCATTTTTAGAAACGTTGGATACATTGGAACCCAAAATCTTGCTATTGGAGATTTTCCATCCTGTGCCTGCTCCAGCCAAAATTACGGCAAGAATCACAACAGAGGGCAGAATAACATCCTTAAAAACATTGCCAGAAGGACCGGCTGTGACAGGTTCTATTTTGGGTTCCATGCCTTTAGGACAACTATACCACAAGCAGGAAAAGTAGAACAAGTGGTAGGGAGACTGATACAATACTTTCTGCCATGGAACAGCAACTGAAAGAATTTAAAAATAGACTGGCTATTCTGGCTAGCAGACTCGATTTAGACGAAAGGCGAAAAAAATTGCGGGAACTTGAGGCAGAGTCGTTAAAACCCGATTTCTGGCAGGACAACCAGCACGCCCAACGTGTCATGCGGGAAATTGACGGATTGAAAGAAGATATTGCAAGCGCCGAATATTTACAACAGCAAATTGAAGACACTTTATCTGTAGCTTCTGAAGAATCACTTAAAACCGAAGTAGAAGCAGCCACAAGAGATATCAAACGAAAGCTGGAGCAGTTAGAAACTAAAACTTTTCTGTCGGGTGAATATGATACTTCTGATGCCCTGTTGTCTATTCATGCAGGGCAAGGCGGAACTGAGGCTATGGATTGGAGCCAGATGCTTGAAAGAATGTATATGCGCTATAGTGAGCGCCAAGATTGGAAGGTGGAAATTCTAGACGAAATAAAAGGGGAAGAAGCTGGAGTGAAATCAGCAATTTTACTAGTATCAGGCAAATACGCTTATGGATACCTGAAAAACGAGGCAGGAACCCATAGGTTGGTCAGGCAATCCCCCTTCAATGCTGACAACCTGCGCCAAACTTCATTTGCCCTGGTAGAAGTCTTGCCCCAAATCGAAGAAAATCACGAAATTGAAGTCAAAGAAGAAGACCTTGACTGGCAGTTTTACCGTTCCGGTGGGCATGGAGGTCAAAATGTGAATAAAGTTTCAACAGCAGTAAGGCTCACGCATCTTCCAACAGGAATCGTAGTTACAGCCCAACAGGAACGTTTTCAAGAAAAAAATAGAGAAATAGCCTTAAATCTTTTACGGTCCAAGCTTTGGGCAAGAGCCGAAGCGGAAAAAGAATCAAACGTAAAGCAACTTAAAGGCGAATATAGACCGGCTGCTTGGGGAACCCAAATCAGGTCGTATGTGCTTCACCCTTACAAAATGGTTAAAGATTTAAGAACAGGTGTAGAAACTAGCGACACAGAAGCAGTTTTGGATGGCAATCTAAACCCCTTCATTGAAGTTGAGTTAAAAAGCATAGTGCGCTAATCGGGGCAAATTTGCTGACAAAACGCCTTGCGCTGGTCCACTGGTAAATTTTTGGCACTCTCCAAAGCCGTACCAACATCGTTTGATGTTTTAAGAATTGGGGACAAAAGTGGACTATTTTCTAAAGCTGTAATTGCATTGTTTAAAAATTTGGACACAATACTTAATTGCTCTTGTTCTTTCTTGCCAACTACGTCTTGTACCTTGCCTTGCAGACCTTGAGTTTGTTGGGTGTACGCTCCCAGTACCTTCGTTTCTCTGGACTGAATAAGGAGACTTAAAAGAAAAATTGCACAAAAAGCTCCACCTGTAAAAATTGTTGTAAACTTCAAAACCGAGAGAGTATTCATCACTTTTGTTTGCAAATGGCAGCCCGCACTAATTCACTATCAATATCGTCCAAAGCGCGATACTGTGAAACTATCCCTTTGGTTGTTGGCAAATTACGTTCTATTCTGTCTCCTAGTACTTTGGTTACACTTTCCGTTGTATCATTTAAAACCACCTGAAAATTTGCTGGAAGAGTTTTTGCTTTATTTCCAACTATATAATTTTGGTAAAAGTAATAAATCCCACCTTCAACACCTAAAACTATCAACACTCCAACCACAAATCCAGCCCAAAGCCCCCGAAGTGAGGTGTTGATAAGATGGTGTCTTGTAAAAGCCAACAGCGCCAAAAGCAAGAAAACTCCTGCTCCTACCAAAACCAGCTTCAAAACATTCGGCTCCAACAAAGAAAAATCAGGATATGGAACTGATGTTTTTGAAATTTGGGCGAGTATATTTTCCACTGTATACATTGTACTACACGAATTATGAAGCTGTTTTACAACAGCTTCTCCAACCTCGTTTCAAAAAGTTTAGCAGAAGCTAATCTGCGAGTTTTGAAACGAGTTGTATGAAACAAAATATCCCCGGGTAAAAAGCGCAGTAAGAGCAAAGCCCAGGGCAAGAAAAAGCAAAATCAGACTATTTTTGAGCCAAACGTTTTTCTGCACCAGAAGGGCAATGGCGATAAATCCGGGGAAAAGATGTAATAAATAACGGGGAGTTCCAGCAAGTGTTCCTGTTGCCGGCACAAGTAGCAATAAGGTAATCATAAAAACAGCGTAGGAGACGCGAACTTTACGCCAAACATAAATTGCCAAACCAAGATAAACAAATATCGCTACAAATTCCAGGATGGCAATCCAATAAATTAGTAAATGATAATCAACAGATGCAAAGATTTTTAAATATCTAAAAACTACACGAAGGGGAAAAACAAAGCCTTCCTGGCTCCAGGCAACCATTGATTTCTGAAACAAAAGGGGGTCGCCCTTGAATATAGTAAGGTCCAGCATATAGCCTCCTATCCCCATTAACCCAAATACAATTGCCAAAAATCCATTCTTAAAAAAAGGCAAAAGCATTTTAGAGATGGTGTATTTGTTTCTGTTCTGCAAGTACCATTCCACAATCAGCGCCGGTAAAACAGCAATACCCGAAAGCCTGGTAAGGGATGCCAGCCCGGCAAAAAAACCTGAAACGACCCACTCTTTACGTCGGGCAAAATAAAAACTTATTATAGAAACCAAAAGGAATAAAGAATCAGAATAAACAGAATTATAAAAAAAAGATAAAGGAAAAAAACAAGCGAAAAAAACTGCCATATCAGCAACTTTTTTGTCAAAGTCCAAAAGCGCAATTTTTCTTAAAGTAATCAAACCACCCAGGAAACTTAACAACGAAATTATCAAACCGGCATATAAAGGTTGGCCAAAATTAAATACGGAAATCAAAAACGGGTATAAAGGGAAAAAGGCAAAGTCGAAGTTTTTATAACCTTCTGTTGCTATCTTTAAAAAGTGCCTTCCGTCAAAGTTCGCCCAAACCCAGGCAAGGTAGGGCGCAGTCGGGGCAACCTGTTTGCCAATATACCCAACCTCTTGCGGAATTAAATAAGAAGCAGCTATGGCAAAGAACAAAAACATGACCCTGGAGAGAAATAGGGAGAGGACGATTTTATTTTTAAACATTGCGCCCTTTTTTAATATGCTTGGGCAAAGAGCCATCTGTGAATAGCAGCCTTATCGCAATAGATGCATTTTCCACTTTCTTCTCCTGCATCAATTGGTAAGCAGCGGATTGAAGCCTTTGTTCCCTCTTTTATTTTTTCTTCGCAACTTGCATCTTCACACCAAAAAGCTTTTACGAACCCTCTTTTGGTTTCCATAATTTCTTTAAATTCTTCATATGAACTAGCTTCCCTTGTGTTTTCCTTCAAAAATTCTTCGGCTTGTTGGTAAAGAGAATTTTGGATATCTTCCAAAAGGTTAATTATTTCGCCTGAGGATTCTTGCAAGTTTACTTGAATCTTTTCCTGAGTATCGCGTCGAGCCAATGTTAAAGTTTGACCTTCAACTTCTTTTTTGCCAATTTCTATTCTTATTGGTACACCACGCATTTCCCATTTATTTATTTTAAAACCGAAAGTTTCATCATCGCGATTATCGGCTTTTACCCGAATGTTTTTGGCCTTCAATTCCTCAGCTAAGTTATCTGCATAATTTAATATTTTTTCCTCATTCGTTACAGGAATAATAACCACCTGAGTAGGAGCTATCCGCGGCGGAAGCCTTAAACCCCGATCATCACCATGGGCCATAATCAGTCCGCCAATTGCGCGTGTAGAAAGACCCCAACTTGTCTGCCAAACATACTTTGTTTGGCCATCTTTGTCCTGAAATTTTATGTCAAAAGGTTTTGAAAAATTTTGACCCAAATCGTGAGATGTACAACTTTGTAAAGCTTTTCCTTCCGGCATTAATGTTTCGTAAGTTAAGGTAACGTCTGCTCCTGCAAATTTTTCCGACTCAGACTTACTACCTATACAACCGGGCAACGCCAAAAATTCTCTATAAATTTTTGCGTACATACTCATAGCCCATGTAACCATCTCTCCTGACTCAATATGATTACTGTGTGCTGTATGCCCTTCTTGCCAGAGAAATTCTGTAGTCCTTAAAAAAAGATAAGTGCGTTTCTCCCAACGAACAACGTTATTCCATTGGTTTATTAGTAACGGGAGATCACGCCAGGAATGCACCCAGCGGGAGTAAGCATCGTACATTATAGTTTCGGATGTGGGACGAACAACCAGCTTTTCTTTTAACTCTTCTCCGCCACCTATGGTAACTACAGCCAACTCCGGAGAGAAACCCTCAACGTGTTCTTTTTCTTTCTTTAACAAATGCTCCGGAATAAAAAGAGGAAAGTACGCGTTCTCAACACCGGCGGCTTTTATCTCTGGATCCATTGCCCTTTGAATCCCTTCCCAAATTGCATATCCGTAAGGCCTGAAAATCATGGTACCGCGCGCCGGACCATAATCTGCCAGTTCCGCTTCTAAAACAATGCGGTTATACCATTCGGAAAGATCTTCGCTTTTTTTGGTAATGTTTGACTGGTAAGCCATACTTATACAATAGTAATCGAGAGGGTCTCAAAAATCCAGCCTCACTTGAAACAATTGTTATAACTATCCGCTCCAAATTCCAGATAAAATAGTTCTTCTTTTGGAAAGAAAATCTTATGAATTTGGTCAGCCAGATCGAGACTAAGTTGGGACAGTGAAAATAATACAGATCTCAGATAATAAAGCGGGGGATGTTCATACAATTTAAATAGCGCTTTAGCATTTCTTTCTAATGCTACACAGGCAAGTAAAGCCGAAACCTTCGAATCATACGCAGTTGAAGAGGGAGAGTCAGTTTCTCGGATAAAACTGGTAATAGCTCTTCTTACTTTGGAACTTACAAAATTCTCCGAGTGCAAAAGAGCATCGATAGACATATCGACCAACTCTTTGTTTGCTGATGATGGAACTACCTTGAGCTTTTCGGCAATTACCTTTGCTTGATCACCATAGTTGAGGGCCACTGTATATAGTTTGTCCCCCAAATCATTTAATTCGAAATTGATTGCATGTCTAGCTCGAATAATTTCAGTACTTGCGTGCAAGTTTCTCATCACTTTAGCAAGGTCGTCTGTGCTTTCACTAAATGATGAAATGTCACTTTCATCTGATCTTTGTGTCTCACGGCAAATAATGCATATTTTCACCAACTCACTTTTATCTCCAAAGTGATCGCAATAATTAAATGGATACTGTTCAAACAGCGCATCTTCCCACGGCGGCTTAATAACTCCCATATTGCTATTATGACATTCTCCCCGCACTAAAAGTGCGGGGTTTCTCCTCTAAAGGAGAATGACATATCAGAGTTCAATTCATCTCCGGACTGAAAGTCCGGAGTTTTCTTGAAATCTGTTATAAGAGAAAAAAGAGGCTAACCTGCAGGAAGTTGAGGATAATGACATTTCTTCCATTTAACTGGCTTACCACTGGCATCCTTTTTACCACACCAGCAGGGATCGTTGCGACCTAAAACGCTTTTGCTGTTACCAGTTTTCTCTCCGCCCAAAGCTTTGGCGGCACGGGTTACTGCAGTCTCGGTAAGATTACTTAAAGGTTGAGTGTCAATTAGTCCTTCTTCATCGGTTGTATCTTCATTTGTTGTCGCGTGTGATACATCCAATGTTGGAAAAGGAACTCCCGCAGGTACTATTCTAAAGATCCGTTTTGTCATATTTACCTCCAAATCGCTCATTAATTTATCAAAAAGCTGGAATGCTTCATTTTTAAATTCTACTAACGGATCTTTTTGTCCATACCCCCTTAGACCCACACCTTCTCTAAGATCATCCAGGTTGGTAAGATGTTCTACCCAAAGAGTATCAATTGATGAAAGGTAAGCATATCTTTCAACTTGATTCATTAGCTCTTTGCCCAGCTGCTTCTCGCGTGTAGTGTATGACTGTTCAATCAAATGAAGTAGTAAGTCTCGTATGGCTTCTTTGTCTTTTAACGCTTTAACCTGTTGAAGTAGTTGCTCTTGAGAAACACTATCAAAAGGAATAATCTCAACGACGTTAGTCAGTAAACGTTGATAATCCGGTTCTTCTCCGGTGTCAAAAGTTAAACTTAGTATTCCTTCAATTTGCTCCTCCATTTTTTCCCTTATTCTCTCTTTTAAATCTTTATTTTCCAAAACCTGTTTTCTCAATTTATAAACAATTTCCCTTTGCTGGTTGGCAACATCATCATACTCCACAACTCTTTTTCTGGCATCAAAATGAAACGCTTCAACTTTACTTTGTGCTTGCTCGATTGCCCGCGAAATCAGCCTATTCTCAATCGGCTGATCTTCGGGGATTTGCAAAGTTGTCATAATTGACGCGATTCGCTCTCCGCCAAAAATTCTCATCAAGTCATCTTCCAGCGATAGATAAAATCTGGTTGACCCCGGGTCCCCAAGGCGCCCTGCACGACCTCTTAGTTGATTATCTATCCTTCGCGACTCGTGTCTTTCCGTACCAATAACATGCAGTCCCCCTGCCGCAACAACTTTATTGTGTTTCACTTCCCAATCCTTATACGCTTTAGTGTTCTTATATTTATCAGGGTCCATACCAGCAGAAATATCCGGTTGCGCACCACCCAAAATAATATCAACTCCCCGACCAGCCATATTGGTCGCTACAGTTACAGCTCCCGGTTCTCCAGCTTCCGCAATAATAAACGCTTCTTTTTCGTGGTTTTTTGCATTAAGCAAGTTGTGTTTCACTTTCTTCTTAGAAAGGAGATTTGATAAAATCTCATTTTTTTCAATGGATGTCGTTCCAACCAAAACTGGACGTCCAGATTTACTAACTGCTTCTATATCTTCGGCAATTGCTTCATATTTTGCATTTACAGTTTTATAAATTACATCCGGCATGTCTTTTCGAACAACAGGTCGGTATGTAGGAATTGCTAAAACGTCCAACCCGTATATTTTGTGAAATTCTTCCGCTTCAGTGGTTGCTGTACCTGTCATCCCCGCTAATCTTTCATACATCCTGAAATAATTTTGAAACGAAATCGTAGCTAAAGTTTTGGTTTCTTGTTGGATAGTTACCCCCTCCTTTGCCTCAACAGCCTGGTGCAACCCGTCACTCCAACGTCTCCCAAACATTAATCTTCCTGTAAACTCATCAACAATAATTACCTGACCGTCTTTTACGATATAGTCCCGATCTTTTAAATAAAGTGTTCTTGCGCGCAACGCATTTTCAACATGGTGAATAACATCAAAATCTTTTTCGTATAAATTATCAACTCCCAGAATTTTTTCCAGCTTTTCAATGCCACTTTCTGTTAGTGTGGCTGTTTTTAGTTTTTCATCAACGGCATAGTCGCCAGCTTCACCCAAACCCTGGATATATTGAGCAAATTTGTAGTATTTATCAGTAGGCTCCATATCTGGAGCAGAAATAATAAGGGGAGTACGCGCTTCGTCAATTAAAACAGAGTCAGCCTCGTCAACTATTGCAAAATAATGTCCGCGGGCAACCATCTCGGAAATATTCGAAACCATGTTGTCCCGAAGGTAATCAAACCCAAATTCATTGTTAGTACCATACAAAATGTCACACTGGTAAGCAACTTTCCTTTCAACCGGCCGAAGATGTGCCAGTCGCTCGTCCCCGTGAGTATCATCAATATAGTCAGGGTCACAAACAAATGACTTACCTTCCTGAACGATAACACCAATAGATAACCCCAGCAAACGAAATGCCGGACTATTCCAACCAGCTCCCACTCTAGCCAAATAATCATTAACAGTTACCAATTGAGTTGATTTACCAGTTAAACTGTGAAGATAAAGAGGCAATACCGCAGATAAAGTTTTCCCCTCTCCAGTTTTTTGCTCAGCAATTTTGCCCTCGCTTAATGCGATCCCTGCAATAAGCTGAACATCATAGGGGCGCTTGGCTAACGAGCGCCAAATTGCTTCCCGGCCAATCGCAAATACTTCGGGCAAAATATCTTCTAAAATTTCACCTTTTCTTATGCGATCACGAAATTCTTCAGTTTTTTTAGCAAAATCTTGAAGCTTAAGCTTCTTTGCCTCTGGTTCAAGCGAATTGATTTTTGCTACAAGGGCAGAGAGACGATCAATGTCTCTTTTGTTGTTGTCTAAAAAACCAAACAAAAAATCTTTAAGCATATCTTATTATATCGAAGATTGAGACAAAATTCTGAAAGATCATGCAGCACATACGGCACGAACATATTGGAGCGATATATCAACCCTTTTCTAAAATTTAATACTTTAGCAAACCTAGCCTCAGTTTGACAACTTTTGTTCTTTTTTGACCTAGCAAGAGATATTCCCAGACCCGCCAAAGCAAATGTATATTATATTTGCTTCAGGAGTTACAGATATTGTAGCTGAATAGACCTTTCTAATGCGGTCTCCAAATTCATCTGCATCTTTTTTCTCTATCGGAGAATACAGGTGATTAAATGCTGCAATCCCATCTCTGTTTAATAGTCTTTTGACTTTTTCCATAAAAGTTACGGTGGTAAACTCAGGTGGAATGCTTACCCCTTTGTACATATCTACTAAAACAAGGTCATATTTTTCTTTGCACTTGCCAACCCAGGAATTTGCGTCTGCTACAACAATTTTCAAGTTTGGAACCGTATCGAGCTTTAAATGTTTACGTCCCATCTCAACCATCTTTTTATCAATATCTACCCCAGTTATTTCTGAACCAAACCAATATTTACAAACCAACTCGGCAACTGACCCCCCGCCCAAACCCAAAATCAAAACATTCTGAAGATCAGGTTTTAGCTTTTTAATTTTCTCCAAAGCGCTCTGCCAAACCTTTTTAACCAACCACCCGCTTTGAGAAATACCTCCAACCAGAATTCTTGTCCCCTCAATACTTTTCAAGACTTGGATCTTGCCATTGAAATCAGAGTCCGCTTCCTCGATAACGTTTACTAATTTCCACATGCGCATACTTTACCACAAAATCAGTAGGCAGGTGTAGAATAAGCCATGCCACAACCATTGGCCGAACAGCTAAGACCTCAAGCATTGAATAATTTTGTTGGACAGGAACACCTCGTTGGGGAAAATTCCATACTCCCCAAACTTTTAGCAAACGCAAAAAAGACCGGGCAGTTTCCTTCTCTGATTTTTTGGGGCCCACCAGGAACCGGCAAAACAACCCTTGCCAGAATTATCGCCAAAGAGCTTAATTCCCAATTTTTTGAATTCTCTGCCGTCAACGCTTCTACAAAGGACATAGAACAAGTTATACCCAAGGAACGCGCAATAAATTCCGCTAATACACAGATGGAATTGTCTACAAACTACTCACAACAACCTACAACTTCTCCTCCCCTCATTTTCCTCGACGAAATACACAGATTTAACAAAGCCCAACAGGATAAACTTCTTCCCCATGTTGAACGGGGAAATCTAATTTTTATCGGCGCCACAACTGAAAATCCGTCTTTTGAAGTTATTGGTCCGCTTTTGTCAAGAACGCGTGTCTTGGTTTTAAACCAGCATACAGAGCAAGATTTGGAAAATATCCTAAATCGGGCAAAAAAGCATTTGGGTGTTATTTTAAATAAAGACGCGCAGAACTTTCTTATCGAGTCATCCAACGGCGACGCCCGCGCTCTTCTGAATGTCCTTGAAATCTCCTCCCAAATTTCCCCCCGTCCGAGCGCCTCCACTCCCCAGATTCCCCTTACATCAGTAACACAAGCTTTACAAAAAAGGCAACTAACTTTCGACCTTAAAGGCGAGGAATACTACAACGTTATATCAGCACTTCACAAATCAATCCGCGGCTCTGACCCAGATGCTTCTCTTTATTGGCTGGCAAGAATGCTTGAAGCGGGGCAAGACCCTTTGTATATTGCGCGCCGTCTAATCCGCGCTGCCGCCGAAGACATTGGCCTTGCAGACCCACAAGCATTGGTCCTGGCCAACACAACCTTTGAAGCTTGCAATAAAATCGGCATGCCGGAATGTAGTGTTATTTTGGCAGAATTGGTCGTTTATCTTGCCCGCGCCCCCAAATCCAACGCGCTTTATGTGGCCTACAGGGAAGCACGGGAGGACGTGGGGAAGTACGGGAATTTACCGGTGCCAATGCATATCAGAAACGCCCCGACAAAACT
>CAYYLO010000002.1:0-42736 GCA_964472675.1 uncultured Gammaproteobacteria bacterium
AGGCAAGTACTGGCTCCACGTCCACGAAAGAGGGAGAGAAGCAGGCTACTCGGTCATGTACACCTATGTCGGACCGAAGCCGCACAGAGTCCTCCTCAACAGCACTGGCTTTACTCGCTCGGAAGTCGAAGCTGCCGTTTCGACCTTGCTGGGTGCCGTTCAGACTATTATAAGCTCGGGCACAGAGTATGAGTTCGAGTTCAGCGAGAGTGACCTCCACTCCTTCGCGTTGGACAGCCCCCGGATTCCTCTCGGCAACCCTTCTTCAGTGAAGGTGGGTAACATCATCTTCGACGGGAGCTTCAGGGACGCTGTTCTCCAAATGGAGCGGCTGCTGCTCGTCTGGGTCGAAGACCTCCACAACCTTGTTCTTGTGGCCGATGAGGACACGCCCTACACGGAAACAGTCGTGCAAGTAGAAAACGCAACAAGAGTAGAAGCCGAGGAGCTTGCACGATTCTTGCTGCTCAAGCAGTGCGGCGATGCCCCAATATGGTATAGCGAGGACGACTAGTCCAAGACTGCTCCGCCCGTATAAAGTGCGCCCCTGTTTGTTGTTTGATTCTTCACTCAAGAATCGCGGCAAACAGGGGCTTTTTTATTTTGCAAAATTCTAGCCTTGCGAGCGTAATCAATCGAATGCTTCAACTTGGAGATTCCAAAACTTCTTGTAGAGGCCGTTGTTCTTGGAAACTAGCGCCCTGTGGGATCCAGTTTCCTTAATGCGACCTTCTTCCATAACCACAATCTTATCCGCACGCACAACCGTTGAAAGTCTATGTGCAATAACAATCGTCGTTTTCCCCTTTGCCGCTTCCCAAAACGCATCCTGGATAAGCCTTTCTGATTCTGAGTCAAGTTGGCTCGTTGCCTCGTCAAAAATGATGATGTCGGGGTTGGCCAAAATCATTCTGGCAATTGCTAAACGTTGCCTTTGGCCCCCTGACAATTTCACCCCCCGCTCTCCTACCAACGTCTCGTATTTTTTAGGCAGGTTACGGATAAACTCATCAAGGTTAGCCATTTTAGCAGCCACATCAATTTCTTTTTTCGTTGCATTATCTGCCCCATAAGCAATATTAAAACCCAGAGTATCGTTAAATAAAACCGGTTCTTGCGGCACAACCCCAATAAACGAACGCAAATTTGTCTTGGTAAAGTTTCTAATAGCGATTCCGTCCAGCAAAATTTCCCCGGAATTAACATTGTCGCCGCCGCCGTCTCCTGCATCAACGTCGTAAAACCTCATCAAGAGTTTAACTATTGTGGTTTTGCCTACTCCCGATTTTCCAACAAACGCAACCGACTCGCCCTGTCTGATCTTTAAATTGAAATTTTCCAAAGAAGGTTTTTTAGCTTCAGGATAGGTAAATGTAACATTTCTAAACTCAATCTCACCTTTAGCCTTTTCCAGTTCCACAGGTTTTTCGGGATCTTTAACTAAAGTTTCTTTATCTAAAATTGAAAAATAAGTTTCCAAGTCAGAATAATGCCGCGCAACATTGCGAAACTCATAAACAAGGTCAAAAAACTTGCCATAAAATTGAGTAACAAACCCCAGAATTAAAACATACTCGCCAACGCTCAAAGTCAGGCGGGCAACCTTAACCAAAGCCAAAAGCATAATAAAAAACAAAAAAGTGTTGGCAATAGTGCCAATAATCAAATCAATCTGGCGGAAAGAATTTGAATAGCCCCAATATGCTTTCTCCCAAGGTAAAAACACACTTTTTAACCGCTTAATTTCCCGCTCCTCTTTTCCAAAAAGCTTGACTGTTTCAAAATTGATCATGTTGTCAACGATAACTGCCGAAACATCATCTTCTCTGTCGTTAAATTCGCGTCGCGTTCTAATGTTTCTTTGTATTAAAAACCTGGCAGCAACTAATGCAACTGAAAACGAAATAAGCATCAATACTCCAATCTCTAAACGAATACTAAAAAAGAAGGCCAACAGTACTAAAAACTGAACTGCAACGCCGGCAAGTTGAAGATTAACTTCCTGGAAAATACTTAAAAAAGCTCCGTCTCCGCGCTTAATTGCCGAGATCAAAGAACCCGTACTGCGTGTTAAATGGTATGCAAAATCCAACTCCTGAATTTTTTTGACAACCGCAACGCGGGCATCGCGGGAGGCATAAATCACAACAAAAAAGCTTAAATACCAGGCAAGAACTGACAACATAAGCTCCCCAAAACGCAACCCAAAATAGGAAAGCAAAATATTTAAAAGCTGCTTGTAATTTGTTTGCGGCAGAGCGTCAACAAACAACTTGTAGAAATAAGGCTGAATACTTGAGGTAATATTGGCAAAAACCACCACGGTAAAAAAGGCGGCAAATTGCCACCTGTAACGAAAAATAAAGGAATAGTAACGACTGAAAATCTTGAGCATAACACACCCACATATGTCATCCTGGAAAACGAAGTGCGTCCAGGATCCGATTCTGGCCAAGCCAGAATGACAGAAAGATAACTTGGGGGCAGAAAGATTTTACACTTTTGTAAGATGAAACGGAATACTTCAAAGAGGAGAAAAATCTCTACTAAAGTTGCACTGGGTAGGACGGTTTCTTACGCTTTCCAATCTCGGATAATTCTTTTCAAGATAATTCTGAGCTTCCACGTCTGCCTTAGTTTGAGTCCACATATTTTTAGGTTTTTCGCGCAAAGCTAATAGCTTATTTTCAAGATTCCACGCGTAAACTCCGGCGTCCATGTCACAATTACCTGCATCATACCTTTTTTCAAAATAATTCAGGCCACTCTCCCACCCTTCCCATCCATCACTTGATAAATGGCTGATGTAACTGTAATCGGTACCATATCCTAAGGTGGGCTGTTTTACTACACTAACCAACCGGTCAATATTCATAAAATTCATCACAAAAACCGCGGCTATCGTGTTTACAAAAACTGCCAAAACCACCATCTTTTCTGGGATTTTATCAACCATTCTGACCGCAAAAATAAGCAAAACTCCCAAAAGCCACAAAGCAAACACAAATCCTAAAAGCCTGGCTCTGGTAAACCCAAAATTATCCTGATACAGAAAGTCGCGCCATATGGCAGAGGCCAAAAGAAGCGCTACCTCGCTCATAAAAATTACTCCTAGCCACAAGTCTTTCTTCTTTTCCCTTTTAGTCATTATCCAAATCAAACCCAGAGAAATTGCTGAAACGACAACCAGCTCAAAAAACCCACGTCGCGCATACTCTGAATGCATAATATTCAAACTTTTCAAAAGCGCGTCTCCGGCAAATAAATATTGTGCTTGGACGACCAAAAAAACGGCTGTTAGCGCACATACCCCAATTACAGCTATCCGGATCGTATCCACAAACCTTCCCGCTTTTTCCAAAAACGCAAATTCTTCTTCCTTTACTTTTTTGTTGGTATAAAGTCCTAAAATTAATCCAAAAACCAAAACTGACTGTATAATTCTAACCAGCAATACCTGATCAATCTTAATTTGGGGAATAAGTTTTAACAGATCGTCAATGTAGCGGGCAAAAATCGGGTCTGCGGCGCGGTACAAAAACCCAAAAACCAAGACCAAAAACCCTCCCAAGATAATGCCGCCCAACTGCCTCTCGATCTTTACCGCTCCCACCCGTCCGCTTCGGCTTCTGGCCAACTCGAGAGTCTCAACTGCAAAGCCAAACAAAGAAGTGAATGCCCGTAAGATATAGACAAGAGGCACTGTGACTAACTGTTTTAAAGTCAGACCGCGGTGATCAGCAACAGTTTGCAGAACTAAAACGGAGTTGACCAGGATAACTGTGATCAAAGTTATCAACCGGGTCGCTTCAAAACTACGAAGATAAAAAAACGCAGACAACCCTAAAGAGCAAAGAGCCAGAAACCAGTTTTTAACCCAAAGCTTGGTATATAAAAATCCAAACAGAACTAAAAATGCGGCGTCAACAATAACAAAGGACAAACCCCAAGGCCGGACAGCCATCAGGAAGAAAAAAAGGAGAGCAACTAACAGTGAAAAAACTACGCGGTTGACACCCTGTGATTCTTTCAACAACGTAACTATTATTGTAGCACGCTAGAACAAACGCTTACCTTTTCCGAGGGAGATCCCTCGACAGACTCGGGATGACCCCGCTAGCAAGCGGGCTCAATTTACATTTGCGCGGCGGGATTCGCGCTCGAAAAATTTTATTCTGTCGCCTTTAAAGAAGAGCTTGATTTGGCGAAGCGGACCGTTTCTGTGTTTGGCAATGTCTAAAACAAAGTTTTCATTGTCATTTTCCGGATCTTCACGGGACAAAAACATAACCACGTCAGCGTCCTGCTCAATTGCTCCGGACTCACGAAGATCAGACAACTGCGGACGGTTATTTCCCCTCTGTTCAACAGCACGGGACAACTGAGATAAAGCAATGACCGGAACTTTTAACTCACGGGCTAAATTTTTTAACCCCTGAGAAATCTCGGAAACTTCCTGAACACGGTTTTCTAAATTACGGCCTTTCACAAGCTGTAAATAATCCACAATTATCAAATCCAGACCATGTTCAACTTGAAGACGTCGGGCTTTGGTTCTCATCTCAAGCATTGTTGCCCCCGGCGTATCGTCAATATATAGAGGCGCGTCTCCCAGTTCCCCCATCGCGTCTGAAAGCTTCGTAAAATCAGTCTCTGAAAGCTTGCCGGTTTTTAATCTCCAGGCATCAATATCTGCCTGGCCAACAAGAAGGCGGTCAACAATTTCCTCTCTACTCATCTCGAGAGAGAAAATTCCCACAGGTTTGCGCGCGCGGGTTGCAATATACTGCGCGACATTCAAAGAGAAAGCTGATTTGCCAACTCCCGGGCGGGCGGCCAAGATTATTAGGTTCGATTTTTGAAAACCGGCTAGAGCATCATCTAAAGAACCAAAGCCGGAAGGAACCCCGCGCAAGCCTCCGGATTGTTTGTGCAGTTCATCCAGCCGGTCAAAAGATTCCGCCAAAGCAGCCCTAACAGGGGTAAAAACGTTGGGAAGATGAGCTTGAGTTAAAGAAAAGACGCTTTGCTCTGCTTTGTCCAAAAGGTCATCAGCGGCCAACGAATCATCAAAAGAGTATTCGACTAATTTTGCAGCCGCTTCCATTAATGCACGTTTTGTTGCCGCGTCGCGGACAATTTTTGCGTAATGTTCAACGTGCGCTGCGGTTGGAACTTTATTAACCAGATCTGCAAGATATGCCGTTCCGCCGATTTTGTCCAAAACTTTTTTATGCTTTAGCCCATCGCTGACTGTTAAAACGTCAATCGGAGAACGCGCCTCATAAAGATCAACCATAACTTCATAAACCAAACTGTGGCGGTCGTCGTAAAAATGTGAAGGCTCTAAAAATTCGGCGACGTTGACAATCGCGTTCTTATCCAAAAGGAGAGCGCCCAATACAGAAACTTCAGCGTCTGCTGAATGCGGAGGTATTCTAAGCAGTTTATTACCGCCTGGTGTGTTACGAGTGGCGATTGGCATACATATAATTTTCAATTCTCAATTTACAATTTTGCAATGAATTTTCATTGAGTCAATGTTTCATTGAAAATTGAATGAAAATTGAAAATTGTAAAATTGGTACTTAGTTCTTGATTTCAAGAACTATTAGTTGTCTCTCCTCGGGCAGTTTATCAGGAGTTACTGAATACTTGTCTACCTTAGCGGGTTCCATTCCGATTTCTTTGACAAAACCGGAAACTTCTGCCAATTCATATTTTAATCCGGGAACTTTGTAGTGCATAGGAATAACAACTTTAGGTTCTATAGCTGTGACTACCTCAACTGCAACTTGAGCATCGATTGTATAAACTCCGCCAACTGGAACAAAAAGAATATCAATATTACCTATCTCACCAAGCTGATCCTGAGTTAGCTTGTGTCCCAGATCACCCAAATGACATAGATGCATGCCATCTATCGATATTGTGTAAATTGTGTTTGGCCCCCGTTCCCGACCGTTATTTGAGTCGTGGTAGGATGGTATCCCAAAGATAGAAACCTCTCTGATTTCATACTCCCCAGGACCAGTTATTACTTTAGGGTTGCCCCCCACCAATCTACTCTGATTGTGGTCCTGGTGGTCATGAGAAACAGTGACCATATCTGCTTCAACTTTGGGAAATTTTAAGCCAACAGAAGGATCAAACGGATCAGTAACAATTGACGCATTTTTACCTTTAATCCGGAAAGAAGAATGCCCAAGCCAAGTTATATCCATAAGCGAAACTATCCTAGCACAAGTCCTCTGGCTCTGTCTATGTGTTTTTTCCAACACTACCGTTTGACGAAGACTCGAGCATATGTTATGTTGTCGTCACAGTGAAAAAAGAGGCGCTTTTTGCAATTTTTTTAGGCTCTGTAATTGGACTTGCAATTGCGTTTGGCCTTTGGCGGGCAAACAGGGCACTTCTGCCCGCAAAACAAGTTGAAGCTACTCAGTCCCCTACTCAAACCCTTGCTCAAAAAGCTGAAAACAAGATAGAAAAAAGTTCGTTGCTGGTTGTTAGACCCCAAAATAATGCCGTAGTTACAACAGAAAAAATAAGCGTCGAGGGGTCATCTACTCCAAACTCTACTGTAGTTGTTGCCACCAACGACTCAGAAACTATTTTACAAACCGGCAAAAACGGTGAGTTTGCCGGCAACGTGGAACTTTCCGGAGGGCCAAACCAAATCAATGTGATATCTTTTGACAATACAGGAGCCGAATCGTCAACAAGTTTGACTGTCGTATATTCAACAGAACTTCAATAATGACAAATTCCAAGCACCAAGCTCCAAGATACAAGTTTTTAAAATTACTTGTTTGTTTCTTAATATTTGTTTATTGGATTTTCGCAAGCAGCATTGCTGCATATGCGCAGGAAGACGCAACAGCTTCTTCTGTGCGGGATTTAGTTCGCGAAAAGGTTAAAGAAACTATCCAAACCTTGGCAAAAGACCCCCGCGCAGTCATGGGGGCTCTTGCCCAACCATCGTATAACGGTTTTGAGATTAAAACCCGGGACAATAAAACAAGTCTGGTTTCGACCAATATTGACACAAAATATTATCAAATTACAAAAGGAGTTAAAAAAGAAGTCAAAGCAGAAGACCTGGCAGTTGGGGCGTTTGTAGTTGCATTGGGGTACCAAAACCAGGATGTTTTAGAGGCAAAAAGAGTTATTGGTTACGACCAGTCACCTTTAAACTTCAAAAAGCAAATTTATTTTGGAAAGGTTACAAATTTGAGCAAAAACACTATCACCATTCAAAACCAGAAAAGCGATGAGGAAAAAACTTTTAAAGTAACATCAAAAACTGAAATTACAACTTTCTCTCAAGACAAAGAGGCAGAGCTTGATTCCAACGATATCGAAGCAGGAAACCGTGTAGTTGTCGTAATAACAATAGACGAGAAAAACAATACTCAGGTTTTGAGAGTCCACGTAGTCAAAGATGTGCAAGCTGCCATGACTCCAACTGCTGTCCCCACCAAACCTGAAGCCACGGCAACGCCTACCAAAAAACCTACACCCACGACCGCTCAATAACACACTCGTTCACTGTCATCCTGGCTTGCCCAGGATCGATTCTGGCTGCGCCTTCGGCTTACCAGAATGACACAGGTTTTACGCTTTCACTACATAAGTTGACGCAATCTTGTCGTGTAAGGCTTGCTTTCTGCTATCCCACAAAACCATAAGGTAACCAATCCCCAGGATTATTCCTGAAACCATTTTCCCAACAATTTCTCTTAAGAAAAAGGTGAGCATATTTGGCGTTTTACCTTGAGCATCAACTACCTTAATACCCATTACCTTTTTACCCAATGTCTGCCCAACGCTGGCCTGATAAAAAACCGCGTACCCAATCCATATAACTAAAGATATTAAGTTGCCGATCGAGACAAGAGTGGTTGCGGTATTTTGAAACCCCAATACGCCACCCAGCAGAAGGCCTACAATCCAACCCACTACGCCCAAAATAATCGCGTCTAAAATCCATGCAACAAATCGTCTTCCAAATCCTACATATTTCATTGATATATCACCCCCATTCTGTTATTTGACAAAACGTGTCAATTAACAATACCATATAATCAATGGACGAACATAATTTGCCACCAAAACCAGACTGGACAATATCAGAGCTTTACAATAAATCCTGGAAAATCGTTAAAAATAATCCCGTTCTTTGGATTTTTGGACTGGCAGTTGGAGCAGGCGGAGGTTTGAACTTCTCTAACGTCGACCGCATCTTCGACAGTGACACAAAGAACTCACTGCCCGCCACGCCTTCATTCCAAAATTTTACCAACGGACAAAGTGACGTTTTGGGAACCTCCGCTGCCGCGCCCTGGACCAGCTTTTTTTCCCAAATCCCAATCGGTATTTGGATAACCTTAGGTATAGAACTAGTAGCTCTCGTAGTCTTTACAACCATAGTCGTCATTATCTCCTCAGCCTGGGCAAATGGAAGTTTGATAAATGGAATAGACAGCGCGCTTTCAGGTAAAAAAGCAACCATCCGCGAATCCTCCGAAAAGTCATTTAAATCACTCAAGCCCCTGGCTTGGCTTACTTTTGTTCCGGGAATAGTGCTTACGTTGGTTGCTTCCCTGGTACTAGGGACTTTAGCAGCTTTCACCGCATTTGTGCCTTCCGCAATAAAGGTTATACTTATTATCGTTATCATTCTACTTGGCCTCATAACTCTTTATTTCCTAATTTATATTGCACTTTCCCAAATTTGGGCTTTGAGAATGGTAGTTTTGGATGGTAAAGGCGGGAAAGAGGCTTTGTTTGCCGGTTATCGCGTTGCCAAAAAGAAGACGTGGTCAATGATTGGTTTGGGGTTGGTTAACACAATAGCAAGCATTATGGTAGTTCTGGTTCCTATTGCCATCTTGGGGTTGCTTTTCTTTGGGGGATTTATGCTTGCCAAATCAGTAACCGTTTTAAGCACAATTTTGATTACCCTGGCTTTTACTTTGGGCATTATCGCTTTGGTTGGCTTGGTGCTTTTGGGTGGAATAATTACAGCTTTCAAAGCCTCAGCCTGGACAATCGCTTACAAGAATATACAAGGAAAGTATGAGTAATTATAGACCAGCTGGATTTTGGATCAGAACACTAGCTTCGTTTCTTGATGTCGCAATTTTATGGATGCCACTCACTCTGCTCGTACTCTATGTTAGTGGTGCACCAAATTTGGCTGATCTTATCTATCGCGCCTTGTTGGGAATAATTATCTGGTGGGTTCCCGGCGCATTTTTCACGACTCTCGTTTACGGCCCCTGGTTTATCTCCAAAACTGGTGCAACGTTGGGCAAGTATTTCTCCGGCCTGAAAGTTACAAACGATGATGGTCAAAACCTGACATATAAGAGAGCATTCTTTAGACAAAATATCGGCTACACATTCTCAGGGAGCTTGTTTGGTCTGGGATTTCTTGCAATCGCAAAAGACCCAGAAAAGCTAGGCTGGCATGATAAAGCAACGGGCTCCCGTGTTTGGGTTGTGCGCACTTTATGGCCACTTGCTCTTTTAGTCCTTACAGTTTTGCTCGCAATCCAGGGCTACTTCTGGTCCCAAACTATCAAACAAATCACCACCAGCCCCATTGCCAAAGAAGTTACACAACTTTTCAGGACAGCGCCCCCTGAAAAAACCTACCCCGTCCCCTCCTACCCCATCCAATAACCAAATCCCACTTCACTAGTTGACAACTACAGGACAGTAGTGCTATAATGACTTACAAGTTAATCAAATGCGCTATGAGTGGAGTCACGATCCACCAGCAGACCGCCAAAATGCGGTACAGAGGCCAAACTGTAAATAATCAGGCAGTCAGTGTCGCCCAATGCGGAGCTGATCCAAGAGTCCAGAAGTAGCAATATTTTTGGAAATAAGGATGGGACCGCGGGAAGCGGTCTTTTGTTTTTCAAAGGCCACCTCTCGTTCCTTGTATCTTTTTAGTCATCCTGATACGCAGTGAAGGATCTCTCGATTTATTCGAGGACTGGCATAAAGCCAGAGATTCTTCGCCTACGGCTCAGAATGACACAGGATTCAACGAACGGGAGGTTTTTTGGTGGCTGTAGCTTAGACAGGTTAAAGCGCCAGTTTGTGGAACTGGAGATCGCGGGTTCGAATCCCGTCAGCCACCCAAAAAGTTTATGAATGTTTTAAAAGAGTCTAACCTTAAGCTGGCGATACAAAAAGACGGGCGCCTTACAGAAGATACCTTGTTTTTACTTCATTCTGTGGGTTTAAACTTCGAAAGTTACAGAAACAAGCTGTTTGTTCCTTGCCGAAACTTCCCTATCGATATCTTATATGTCCGGGATGATGACATTACTGGTTATGTTGCCTCAGGCG
This sequence comes from uncultured Gammaproteobacteria bacterium, assembly GCA_964472675.1. GTDB lineage: Bacteria > Patescibacteriota > Microgenomatia > UBA8517 > UBA10165 > 01-FULL-43-15b. Next base: position 10,369 of record CAYYLO010000002.1, read on the forward strand.
CCGCGGATATGGGTATCGTGGGACAAAATATGGTATTCGAAAGTAAACTTCGTGTAAAAAAACTTTTGAACTTAAGGTTTGGTTTTTGCTCCCTGGCAATCGCCATACCTGAAGATTCTCATATTAAAACCGTCAAAGATCTTAAAGGAAAAATCATCGCCACCTCCTATCCAAAATCGACAAAAGAGTTTTTCAAAAAAAACAAAATAGATATGCAAGTTATAAAAATTTCAGGATCCGTGGAAATTGCACCCGCGCTGGGTGTATCGGAAGCGATCTCAGACATCGTTGCGACCGGCAGCACACTGGCAACTAATGGACTTAGGGTTATTGAAAAAATATCTGACTCCGAAGCCGTTTTAATAGCTACACCCAAGAAGCTAGACACGAAAAAAGAACAGCTCAAAAAACAAATAACTGGTCGAATTAGAACTGTTTTATCCGCTCGCAATTACAAACTTGTATCATTTCAATTACCGAAAGCTCAAATTGCGCGTGTCAAAAAATTAATTCCTGCCTTAAAAGGATCGCTCGACTATGAACCAGAACAACCATATATAAACATACAAGTTCCCATAAAAGAGGAGGTTCTTTGGGAGACATTGGAAAAGGTAAAGTCTTCGGGAGCCACAAAAATTATTGTTTCGTCCATAGAAAACATTATTAACTAAAATGTTGAAAAAACTTTACGCGCTTATTGTTCAACGGAGAAACACCATGCCTACGGGTTCCTACGTTTCTCAACTCTTCGGCCAAGGAACTGATCGGATCGCTCAGAAAGTGGGGGAAGAAGCTGTGGAAGTAATCATTGCCGCGAAAAATGACAACAAAGATGAGTTGGTGTCAGAGATCACTGATTTAGTTTTTCACTTATTAGTTCTTATGGCCGACCGAAACATAACGATAGAAGATGTTGATAAAGAATTGGAGAAGAGACAAAAAAATTAACCGTATTTCTCTACATACTTTTTGGCTTCCTCTAAGGCAATTCTAACGGCCTCTTCCGGCGTATCTGTTCCCACTACTTTTCTTCTTTTTCTTCCGTCGATATATTCATCTGCCAATTTGTCTGCCCAACCACCCGTACCGCGCAACGCAACCGTAGGAATATCCGCTTGATAAGCAACCGTTAATTCGTTTAGTGTTCCAGATCCTCCTGAAACAACTATGACCGCGTCACACGAAAGTACTAGAGTTAGCTCCCTCCCTCCACCTCTTTCTAAACCTGAAGCCACAACAAAATCTGCCATATCTTCTTTTTGCCAAATATTCTTGTGCTTCCCGTAGGTTATGCCCACAGTTAATCCACCATTTTTCTTAGCACCTCGGCAAGCTGCAGTAGATAACGAGTCGGTGTCTTTCTCGGCACCAAAAACCAGGGTCGCTCCCGACTCCGCCACCAGTTCTCCCAATCGCTCAGCAACCTTTTCAACTTCCTTTGTATATTGAAGGTCTGCAGCCGACCCCATTACTCCAATTTGTAGTTTCCTCATAAAATTATAGCGAGTCTATTGTACCAACTATCTTTGGTATTTTTCTATTATTCTCTTAAAAAGCTCTGCTGCTTTATAAACCTCGTCTTCCACCACATGCTCATTGTTGGAATGTGCAGTCCCCCGGGCCCCGGGGCCCACGACAACAGCCGAGCAGCGCAACTTCTGCCAAAGCATCGCTACATCAACATAACCAAAGCTTCCGGGGTCCTTCAAGTTTACGGTCCCCACTTGCTGTCTTATTATGTCCAGAGCGTCTTGCGCGTCTTCTATGGGGCTAAGCCACGCTCCCAGGTCGTGCCTTATACTCGTCTCTTCAAGTTCCACCTTTTGTTCTTTGCATGAAGCTTCGATCATCTCTAAGATTTGCTGTGCGTTCAAGTCTGGAGTTGCAGGCCTTACATCAATCACAAACTGAGCCAAATCAGGAATGTTATTCCCCTCCTTACCAAACTGACGAACGCCATCTTTATCCAAGCCGTCATCCAGCCCTCCGCGAAGGTACGCCAAATTCAAAGTCGTAGTTCCCATTTGTGGAGAAACAAATTGTTTAGCCAAATGGGCTTTAACCTCTCTGATCGCATCCACAGCTCAGTTTTTTCAACAGTTGCTGCTGTAAGAATGCTGCTTATCCCCGACTTCATATCGCAAGAACCCAACCCATACAACTTGCCATCTTCAACTACAGCCGAAAACGGCGGATGTTTATATCCCTGACGCGGCTGGACCGTGTCCAAATGCCCAAGCATCATAACCGATGTAGGCCCTTTACCGCGGGCAATAACATTAAACCTTCCATCAACTACCTCTTGAGTTTCTACAACCATGTCCGTGTTCCGTCTGATGTAATCCGCTACGAATTCCCCCATATGGGTCTCATTGGCTTCATAGCTTCCATCTCCTTCCCTTTTAACATACGAGGGAATTGCCACCATCTCGCGCAAGAGAGCTATCGGGTCGGTAGTTTGAATTCTTTCTTTTGACATTTTTATCGAGGTGCCGCAAAGAGCACCCTTTCAGACATTCGCGGGTGGGTCCCTACTAAGATTTGCCCAGTCAGCTCAAATCCACCTTCTCTAAGACACATCTCCGGACCATACACTTGCGTGTAGCCGAAATTCAAGCAAATTGGTGCAAGCACCGCATCCCACCGGGTCCAAACAAGACTGATGCGCCCTTGCCTTTGGCCATCTTCAACCAATTTCGAAATTAAAAACTTACCCGCGCCTCTACCTCTAAACTCAGGACGTACTCCAACCTCCTCGGCCCCAAAAGCTATATTTGAGCCCCCATTCATAGCGCACAAAACTTCTTTAATCGCTCGACGCTGACTTTTATAGGGAATGCTGCTGCCAATAAAATCCGCGACATCTCGGGGGTAACCCCAACCAAACCCTTGTATGCCATCTTCTTTGATAATGTGCAGTGATGCATCCCGACGGGAAGCAATAGCATCAATGTGGCGAATCATCTGTTCAACCGGATAGGCAGGGACTAAAACTCCTGTACCGCAAGTCGAGCAATGACAACCTTGACTTGCGCGCTGCTCGGAGAAAGCGCCACAACCTTCGCATCTTGAAACTTCCCCCCAGGGGGGCTCGCTAAAAATTTGTGCAAAAAGAATAGCCGTTCCCCTTGTTTCTTCCGGAGTTGGCGCGCGGCCACTCGTACCGATCAAGGCAAACGGTTCCTTCGGCGCGGCCTCACGTATTTTCCGGCGCAGCTCGGCTATTGCCATACGACACTTTCCCTTCTAACAATTTTTATTTTTACGTTGAAAATTTCTATGACTACCATCTCGAATAAAGAGCTGCTTATACCAACCACAATTGCCAAAAACTCGCTACTTGCCGGCAACTGAACCCAAAAAAATTGCTGCGACAAAACCACAAGCAAAGATGTTGCCCCACCGATAAACATGGAGGAATAAATCTGAGTTTTTGAGAACTTAGCCCATCCCTTTTCTTCCAAAATCAAGGCAACAAAAGGAATGACTAACCCGGCAACATAAATTGTATAGAAAGAGACGATCAAGCCGATTATCGATTTACCAAACATCGCCAATAAACCGATTATAATTATACCCACCAACGACACCAAAATTTTATGTTGGGCGTCCTGCTTGCCCTGCTGGCCAAACATCTCTTCAGCGGTTGAATTCACGACTCGGCAAACACCAATCCCCGACCCCAAGGCAGCCGTCCCCAAAAACGCAACAATAAGGGTACCAAGCCCTCGGGCAAAACCGTTTCCTCGATTTAAAAGAATAAGAGGGAAAACCATTTTGGAGTCTACGTCTCCCAATCCGGGATCCCGCCCAAAAATAACCGTTGCCGCCGGCAAAAAAGCCAGGACAAGTAACACTACACATGCGACCAGTTCTCCTGTCCAAACGTGCTTCAAAGACCTCCCGGCTACGATAAACTGATGAAAGTCCATTCCTAAAACCGTAATCAGTACCGTTGTTACTCCAATACCGACATAATCTTGAGGACTAATATGCCCCACACCGCCCAAGAATTGGCCGGCTAAGTTCGTGTACGAGTTTGCCCCCAGAAAAAAGAAGACAACAGCAATAACTCCCAAAGAACTTAAAATCAAAGTCCCCAAAAACAAACGCGACATGCTCTTTAATTTCAAAATTGACAAAAAGTTAACCGCTGCTGCTAAAACCCAAATGCTGACAACGGGAGGAATACCCAAGATGCTTAAAATGAAGGCTGCCCCCAAAACTTGTGACGCCACTACTCCAATCATCCAGATCCAAGATAAAAAGCGAACCAAACTTTCCACGTTGCGGCCGTAGGCCTTACCAAAAATTTTCCAGAGAGGATCTTTCTTTTGCCAGTAATACTTGGAGATGAAAACTAAAGACAAGATTCCTAAAGAGGTTGCTATTCCATATAAGGCTCCCTGGTACCCTCGGGTATATGAAGACTCCGCAATACCCAGTAAAAACCCCATCCCGTAATGAAGGGAGACAAGCCCTAAAGCGATATTAAACCATGTAAGGTTTCGTTGTACCATATTTTCTGGGTATAAAAAAACGCACCCCGTGGGTGCGTTCCCGATTAGCCATTTGCCGTATGGCAATGGTGTGTATGATAATGGTGGATTAAATGTCTAAAAAACATTTTGGAGGTGGCTCCGAATGCAGTTCTGGGATGAATATAGCACCCACGTAAACCCTTTGCAATTGTATTTGAAACAGTGGCTATTGCGCCGTTGTGCTAGAATGTCCTAACTTAGCGAAGTACCTTGACATAGCACACATTTTGTTAAATGGGAAGCGGAGGGGGAAATGCTAAATTTGAACGGCACAGACGAAGGGGAGGATGGCCACCATCCTTATTACTTGGTTTCAGGATCGGAGTCCTACTTCTCCAGCATGATCCCCGAAGAGGTCAGGAGAGCGCAACAAGCAATTGGCCACTATCTAGCCACCGTCGTATACCCCAACGACCCGGTCGTTTGGGTAGATCTAGAGGAAGTTCGCAATCTTTTGAAAGCTTGCGTTGGCCAAATAACACAAACTCTGGGCGACATCCCAATAGTTTCCCTTTCCCCCCTCTACTATCCTTACGCAGAAGAGTTTATCGACTGCAACAGGATCGTTTCTACAGGTGGGTTTCCCCTTGGTCTGGGACCTCGCCCTGGCAAGCCGGACTTGCAGCAACAGGTCGCACAACTTATTGCCCGCCACCCAGGACAGTCTTTTGTCTTGGTGGACGATATGCTTTTCCACGGAGAAACGGTAGTCCACCTACAAAGCTTTGGTCTACCTGTTTTGGCTGTGGCAGCAGCATTTTCAACGGCTGAAGGCAAAGAGCTGTTGGAAGAAAGAGGGGTTAAGGTCTGGGTGGGACATTCTCTGGGTACAAACCTAAGGGACATGATGCCACTTCACGACTTTCTCCCTCCTCTCCCGCTTTGCGGCAAGGTTGTGGGGAACAAGATCCAGACCATCATGCCAACATCGATGAACGGTTTGTCTTTCTCTCTCCCTTACCTGTTGCCCTGGGTTACTCCATCTCAGCTTGCCTCTATCGCAAGTGTTCCGGAGCAGCACGCGTTGGGATTCTCTGCTCTCTGCCTCAATCTGAGCATGGATATCTTCTCAGCCTTGGCAGACAAGCGCAACATCCGACGAGTTGTGGACCTGAAAAGCTTTGAGCCGAGGGCAAGCTGTCCTTACGTTGACGAAGATCTCTGCGAGGACGAGGAAATCGTTGAGATGCTGGATAAAGCCCGCGACCGACTCGGCCTCCCTTTAGCTGTACACTAACAAAAAAGGAGAAAGATCATGTCGGATTTGGGACCGAGAAACTACAAAGGAACGCGTGATTGGCTAGCATCGGATGCTTCCGTGCGCAATCGCTTGGTCGAAACGCTCAAGTTGGTGTTCGAGCTGTTCGGATACGAACCCCTCGAGACCCCGGTTGTCGAGTTGCGGAGCACGCTGTTTGGGAAAGGAGGCGACGAGACCAATAACCTTATCTACACCTTCTTGAAAGGGCACGATGAGCTCGGGTTGAGATTTGACCATACCGTGCCGTTGGCCCGTGTGGTAGCGCAACACGAGAAAGAGCTCGTGTTTCCCTACCGCCGTTACGCTACCGGTCCCGTGTTCCGAGCGGACAAGCCGCAGAAGGGACGGTACCGGCAGTTCACCCAGTGCGACTTCGACATGGTAGGGTCTTCAAACCCCTTGGCCGACGCTGAAGTCATTGCTCTCAGCTATACTGCTCTGGTCAAGTTAGGTTTTACAACTCAGTTCCGAATCCATGTTTTCGACCGCCACGCGCTAAACGGCATGGCCCACGCGCTAGGAGCTCAAACCCAGAAACAGGTGGAAACCATTCTACGGTCCTGGGACAAACTAGCAAAGGTGGGAAGACGAGAGATCGCCGTAGAGGTGGAGGCCGAAGGTCTCGATCCCGGATGTTTCAACCAGGCAACCGATCAGCTGCTGGAGGTAATGGGCTCCTCTGGGTCTAATGAGGCAGTCGTTGACGCCGTAGAGAGACTTTTTTCCAGCAGTGAGGATTTAGAGGCAGGACTCAGCGTTTTGCGTCAAATCCTCTCCTACCTGGATAACCTTGGCATACCTTCAGAGCGCGTCCAAATCGATCCGACACTTGCCCGCGGACTTGCTTACTACACCGGTCCCATTTTCGAGACTGTGGTGGAAGAAGCCGGCGTCGGCTCTATCACAGGCGGGGGTCGCTTCGACACCTTGATTGAGCAGTTGGGTGGACCAAGCATCCCCGCGACCGGCAGCTCTTTCGGTCTTGAAAGGATGGTGGAGGTGCTGTATACTCTCGGCATAACCAAACCTGAGAGAACGCCTGTGCAGGTGTTCGTGGCCAACTTCGATCCCAAAGATCGGACACTGACCAACAACGCCACAGCAATGGCGACGCGCCTGAGGAGCGCTGGGGTGAAGGTCGAACTCTTTACGGGTAACGGCTCGCTCGGCAAACAACTCCACACCGCGGATCGACGGGGAGTACCTTTCGCCGTGTTTGCCGGCCCGGATGAGATCTCCAACGGAGACGTGATCGTCAAAAGTCTTCGGGAAGAGTTCCCAACCGACGGTGTACACAACAAAACGTCCAACCAAAGACAGGTTGCACTAGGAAGTCTCGTGGCTGAAATACAAGCCTTGTTGCCTTCTTAAGAAGCAGCCTTCTTTTAGGCGGTTGGACCCCTCGGGGTAAGCAGGGGCGCGTAGCTTAGTTGGCCTAAAGCACTGGACTGTGAACCCAGGATCACGGGTCCGAATCCCGTCGCGCCCCCCGCTTTCCCAAACGGGTCTGTTCTAAAACCGCTATCTCAGGCACTCGCCCCAAATGTTGTCGCGCTATATTACAAGCGTACACAAGAAACAACATTTGGGGCTTTTTCATGCAGCGCTTGATCAACAGAGCATTTGAGTGGTATGCTTCATCCTAAGAGCAGTTTGTGTAGCTTTGGCTCAAGTAGTCGCACACATTACAACCTGAGGAGGTTTAAAGTGACACTGACATTGGGGCCTACCGCCACACATCGACATCTCAGTGGTGTTGGTTGCGGCGCGCTGCTTCGACATTATCTGGAAGAGTACGGTCTGGAGGTATCCAGTGTGGCTGTAGCAGCAGGTGTAGACCCGCTCTGGGCAAATGACCTCGTGGAAGGCAACCTCTCTCCAGAGGAATGCTGTCCCGAAAAGGTAAGTGTGTTTGCCAGGGCTATCGGTTGGCCAATTGAGTTGTGGCCAATCAAGCCGTGGGAAAATGTGTGTACGTACTGGTAGAAGACAGGAGTTCTCTCAAAACCACACCCCGAGTTTTATAGCTTTCTCAACAAGAGAAACATCAGACTCGGGGGTTTTACTGCTTACAAACTTCTCTGCTTTTAACTTATATGCTACTATTGCTTAATGGCAGAGATTCAAAATCTAAAAGGCTTTAGGGATTTTTTGCCCAGCGATGCGCGAAAAAGACAATATGTAATCGACATTCTGAAAGGTGTGTTTGAATTGTATGGCTTTGAGCCTCTGGAAACTCCAGCCCTTGAATACGAAGAAATATTAATGGGCAAATACGGCGAAGAAGGCAACAAACTAATGTACCGTTTTACAGATAATGGGGAACGCCGTGTGGCGCTCCGCTACGATCAGACTGTTCCGCTTGCGCGTGTCGTTGCTCAATATGGCCAAGAGCTTCCCTCCCCGTTTAAACGTTATCAAATCCAGCCTGTGTGGCGCGCCGAAAATACCCAACGCGGAAGGTACCGCGAGTTTTTGCAGTGCGATATCGATATTACCGGAGTCGATTCAGCTTTGGCGGATGCAGAAGTGATTGCGTGCACGCTGACCGCCGTTAAAAACTTGGGCTTTGAAACTTTATGCATGAGCATTAACGACCGCACACTTTTTGAGGGTATTGACCCCAAGTATTTAATCGTTATCGATAAACTCCCTAAGATCGGAGAAGAAGCCGCCAAAAAAGAATTGGTTGTGCGTGGAATGGCTCAAGAAAAGGTTGATAGTTTTATGCAAAAAATTCAATCCCTTTCCCCTTCTGGAAACTTGCGTAAGCTTTTTAAGTACTTAAATGATATGGGTTTTGAAGAAAATAAGGATTTTGTTTTTAATCCCCTGATTGTCCGAGGATTAGATTACTACACAAGTACGATTTTTGAACTGGTTGACCGCGAAAATCCATCTTTGTCTCTTGCAGGTGGTGGAAGATACGACAACTTAATCGGAATTTTTGCAGGAGAAACTATCCCCGCAACAGGATTAGCTTTTGGCTTCGACCGGCTTTTGGAAACAATGGGTGAGCGCGGCTTATTCCCCGAGAGTACCCAAAACGCTACACCCGAAGTGCTAGTCACAATTTTTAATTCTCAGATGGTTGAAGAATCGGTTAAAATCAGCTCACATCTGCGTGAATCTGGTATTAATACAGAACTTTATACAGACGAAAATGCAAAAATGGAAAAGCAGTTGAAATACGCTGACAAACGCAGAATTCCTAATGTTGTCATCATCGGCCCGGAAGAAGCCGCCAACAACACAGTGGTTCTAAAAAACATGCAATCCGGCGAACAAAAAACAGTTGCTATCGACAGACTCTCCGCATCCTCAGCCTTGAAAGGTTGAGCCTTTTGAGGCTAGCACCCCCAAACTAGATTATGCTAAAATGACATGTGCCACCAAAGTTTCGGATCAAGGATTATGCTGAAAATAGTTACTACCATGTCTATAACCGTGGAGTTGAATAAAGATTAATCTTTATTGATGAGCAAGACTACAGTGTCATGCTGCGATACCTCAAAGAATATCTTACGCTCAAAAATACAGACACTTTACACAACAGGCTATCTAGTCTAACCATTTCTTATAAAGAACGCGCAGAGGTATTAAAGCTTCTACGATTAAAGAATTACTACGGAGAAATAACTCTTCTCTCGTATTGCCTCATGCCGAATCATTTTCATTTCTTTCTTAAGCAAAAAAGTTCTGGAGGAATGGATCAATTTATGCAGTCTTTGTTTACGCGATATACGATGTATTTCAACCTGAGGCACAAACGTACAGGAAAGTTATGCCAAGATATTTATAAAGCCGCCCCAATAGTTACAGAACCACAGTTTATCTATATATCGAAATACATCCACAGGCAGGCTGTAGCCTCAAAAGGCTCAACCTTTCAAAGCTGGGAGGGGCAACCGAGTTCGTATGAGGAATATTTGGGACAGAGGAAAACAGAGTGGGTGCATCCAGAAGAAGTTCTAGCGTATTTTCCGAGGGCCAATCCAGCAAAAGATTACAAAAAATTTGTGGAAGAACAGGACTTGAGACCGGTTGGCAATGTTCTGCTTGAAGAATAGTAATAACCCCTCAACATATAAGGTTTTGAAATGTGTAATTTGCAAAGCGGCAGTAGGCCTTCTCTTTTTCAGCCTCAAGTGGTAAAATAGTATGTACAACACAGTGCATGCAACATATTAGAGAATTATGTTGTTTTCGCTATTTTATGAAATCAACCATTCATCCAAAATATTATCCTGATGCACAAGTCATTTGTGCTTGCGGCAACAAATTTGCTGTCGGCTCAACTGTTCCAGAAATACACGTTGAAATATGTTCAAATTGCCACCCTTTCTTTACAGGCCAAATGAAATTTGTCGATACCGCGGGACGAGTTGACCGTTTCCGCGCTCGCGTAGAGACAGCAGACAACAAAACAAGCCGAATTTCCAAAAGAGAACGACGGCATGCAAAGCGTGTTGAAAAAATCCAGGCAGAATTTTCAAAACCTACTTCACTGGAAGAACTGCGCTCGGGCAAGTAAATTTTTAATTCTCAATTTTCATTCAATTTAGCAATGACTCAATTTGCAAACGCTCGGATAACAAACGTTTGGAAATTAGAATATTGTAAATTCTTCTAACATGTTTCCCTCCCAAAACCAAACCGTTTACCTTGAAATCCGTCCGGCAGCTGGCGGCGATGAAGCCACTATCTGGGCAACAGACCTTCTTCGAATGTACATGCGTTACGCGGCCAAGCGGGGCTGGAAAGTACTGGCCATCGATGATGAAACTGTTAAGGTTTCTGGCGCGGAAGTTTTTGACGCTTTGAAGCATGAGGCCGGCGCCCACAGAGTCCAAAGAATACCTGAAACAGAAAAGAGAGGAAGAATTCATACCTCAACTGCAACCGTTGCCGTTGTTCCCCAGCTTGTTCAATCCCAGGTGCAGGTCAACCCACAAGATATCGAGGTTCAATTTTACAGAGCCGGCGGGCACGGCGGGCAAAACGTTAATAAAGTATCAACTGCCGTCCGATTAACACACAAACCTACAAACATTGTCGTCACAGCCCAAACTGAGCGTTTTCAGGAACAGAACCGGCAAATTGCGATGGATTTGCTGCGTGCCAAACTTGCCCAAAGAGAAGATGAAGCAAGACGCGCCCAGATTCAGGGCTTCCGGCAAGCTGCCGGGACCGGCGACCGCTCGGAAAAGATTCGCACTTATAACTACCCGCAGGACAGAATTACAGACCACCGGATCGGAAAATCCTGGGGAAACCTGGAAGTAATCGTGGACGGAAATTTAGATAAAATAGTGGAAGCCACGCATGTGTTGGCGTAAGTTGTAGGTCTACCCTCTACTGGCTTGACTCTGTCAGGATCGTACTTAACGTTAGTGTTTTGCCGTCGCGCCAGACCTCAATCTCAACCTTATCCCCCACTTTGTGCTTGTTGACAATTTGTCCCAAACTCGCCTTCTCGCCTGTAATTCGTTCGCCACCTAATTTAGTAATAATATCTCCTCTTTTTACCCCTGCATTAGAAGCTGCCGAATTAGATATGACATTTTCAATGTAAGCACCCTCAGGAAAATCGTTTCTTAAGGCAGCTGCGCGAGTAACAGCCTGGTACTCAACTCCCAAAAATGGGCGCGTGAACTCACCAGTCTGGCGAAATTGGTCAATAGAAGTTTTTACAATATTGATCGGCAAGGCAAAACCTACGCTTTGTGCACCCTGGGCTACTGCTACGTTAATTCCTATCACCTGTTCTGAACTGTCAACAAGAGGGCCTCCCGAATTTCCAAAATTGATAGCTGCATCAGTTTGGATGACATTGTCAAGCTGCTCTGCGTACCCCTCAAAAGGGTTGCCTGAACCTGCTTCTATGCTTCTTCCAATGCCTGAAACTACTCCTGTAGTTATTGACTGTCTAAATTGGCCCAAGGTTGTACCAATAGCAGCCACATATTGCCCAACTTGTATTTGGTCTGAATTTCCCAGCGCGACAGAAGGCAACCCTGAGGCTTCAATTTTCAACAAAGCTATATCGTTCGCCGGGTCGCGGTAAATTTTTTTGACATCATATTCTTTATTGTCTTTTGTAATAACTTTATACCCCACTCCAGTTGTTGAAACCACATGCTTGTTTGTTACTATCAATCCTCCGGCATCGACTATAAAGCCTGTTCCTATATCCTGTTGGCCACCCTTTTCCTCAGAAGTAAATCCCGAGAAAGGGTCGAATTGAACTACATTTCTGGCAGGCTCAACTATTGCTACCGTCACAACAGAAGGAGAAACATTTTTATTGATATTAATCGTAACCGATTCCTCAGATAATACCTGCTTTGGAAGCAACACCTGGTTTTTGGGTAGTTCCCTAAGTTGAGGGATAAGCTGATTTAGAGGTTTTAAATTACCAAGGCGATCTGCAATAACACCTCCAAAAAGCATTACACCACCAAGAGTAAGAAGAGCGGTAATTATAAGGTATCTTTGAAGTTTTGGTTTTGGAGTCTCCATAACATCTAAAGTATACCACGTCACTTTAGTAGTTCTACAGCCTTCGCCAATTGTAGATCTTTATCTGCCTCAGGCTTGACTTCTATATCCGGATCAATTCCTTTTTCGTGAACCCAATTACCGTTTGGCGTTAGCCACTTGGCGGTAGTTATGTGCAACCCTGCGTTCCCTGCAACAGATCTTGCTTCCTGAATTGTACCCTTACCAAAACTTTTCTCGCCTACCAGCTTTGCTCGATTCTGGTCTTTTAGGGCACCTGCCACAATTTCAGAAGCCGAGGCCGATCCACCGTTTATCAAAACTACCAGAGGGGTCTGGGGAATCCGAGCCCGCCCTGTAACCATAGATTCTTTTATTACCCCCACTCCATCCTCTTGCTTTACAACAACACCCGAACTTATAAAATCTGAGGCTACGGAAACCGCCTCCGTAAGGTAGCCTCCCGGATTGTTGCGAAGATCCAATATTATCCCCTTAGGTTTTTTAACAACAATACGGGCAATCGCCTGATTCCATTCATCCTTCGTGTTTCCACCAAACCTTTTTAATTGCAAGTGGGCCACTTCACTATTGTCTCCTACATATTTTAAAACTACAGACGGGACATCAATCTTAGTGCGAGTTATACTGGCTTCAATTGCCTTATCGGCGCCTGCTCGGGTTAAAAGTAATGTCACTTTACTTCCCGAAGGGCCTCGAATAGAACTTACCGCATCAATAACAGACATGCCGAACGTGCTGGTAATTTTTCCTTTATCGTCTTTAATCCCAATAATATAGTCGCCTGCTTGCACACCAGCTTTTTGCGCAGGGCTTCCCTCAAGAGGAGAAATAACAGTCAGTTGAGTTCCCCTGTAGCCAATTTCAATTCCAACCCCCTCAAACTGCCCGTCTAAATCTTCCTGGGTCCTTTTCTGCTCGCTAGGTGGCAAAAAAACTGTATAGGGATCGCCTGCCGATGCTACCATTCCCTTTATAGCGCCCAATACCATTTCCTTTTGATCAAGTTTGGACTTATCGTAATAATCAGCCTCTAACTTATCCCAAACTTGCCAAAAAAGAGAAAAGTCGATTTTGCTTTTGTCCAAAGGCAGGCTTCTGTCAATCTTTACTTCATTTGAAGAAAGTTGAATACGCCCGCTTTGAAGAGCTTGATCATGCGCATACCAACCTCCCGAGAAGGCAATAATTAAAACTGATATAAAAAACGCAAAGCGTCTTATTTGTGGCAGAGTAAACGTCATATCCTATTGAGGCCTAACTGAAAACGGCAAAAGGGATAAATGCCTTGCTCTTTTAACGGAACGTGCAAAATTCCTTTGGTGTTTTGCGCAAATACCAGTCCGCGAGCGGGACAATATCTTACCACGATCGGAAATAAAGCGTGCTAAGTCTGCCGGTGTTTTGTAATCAGGAATAGTTTCAGACTGGCAAAAAGAGCAAACCATAACCCTTGGGGCGATACTTTCTCGCCTTGCATCCTTTTTTGACTTCTTATCGTCTTTTTTGCGTCGTGGTGGCATTAGAACGGAATATCCTCTCCTTCAACTTCAGAACTCTTTGCCTCTTTTGCTGTTTCGGTCTTAGACTTGGACTTTGACTTAGATTGGTTAGCTGTTCCACCAAAATCAGCAGGTAAATCAATGTCTTCAACATGAGAAGCTCGAGCCCCTCCCCCGCCGGATAAGAAAATTACACTTTCTGCGACAATCTCGGTCGTGCGCCTTTTCTGGCCATCCTGACCTTCCCACTCTCGGGTTGATAAACGTCCTTCCACATACACCTGAGAACCCTTTTTAAGGTACTCGGCACAAATCTCTGCAAGCCGCGTCCAGCAAACTATATTATGGAATTCTGCATCCTCCCGCTTTTCTCCTTCTTCAGTTGTCCATTGCCTGTTGGTTGCTAGCCCAAAAGTACACACAGCTGTTCCGGCAGGGGTATAGCGAAGTTCCGGATCGCGGGTTAAATTTCCAATTAATAAAACTTTGTTTAATGATCTTGATGCCATACCTTTTAAAATTACAAATCACAAGCTCCAAGTAACAAACTTACTTCTTAGATTTCTTGGTCTTTGGTTCTTTAGCCTCCTTTGTTGGTTTCTTTTTAACTTCAGATTTTTCTTCTTTTGTTTGTATCTTGGAATTTGGTGCTTGTGACTTACCTTCAGAGACCACAAGCAAATGGCGCAACACTTCCTCGTCCAGCTCAACTTCCCTATTTAGAACGGTTGCCTGTTCAGGGGGCAGATTAATATTCAAAAAATAGTATACCCCAGAAGTATTCTTTTTAACAGGATAAGAAAGAGTCTTTTTACCCCAGAAGTCAGTTTTCTCGATACTACCCCCCAGGTTTGTCACAAGCTTCTCCAGCTTGTCGTTAAACTTTTTTTGTTTCGCCTCTGTGATATCGCCCGCTAAAACCGTTGTTAGTTCATACTGCCGCATATGGCAAGTATACCTAATCTGGCCACATCTTTGCAAGATGCGCCAGCCTCAATCATATATGGTACACTGGTAGAAAATGGTGGTTGCAAAAGTAGAACGTTGTCCGTCCATATCTCCTCTCTCGCAAGATCGTTTCCGCGCAACCGTCACTTCACTTATAGAGCTTGTCAGGACACACGAACCGCCACGAGCTATAAGATTATTGTGCCGATTTCTAGTGGCACAAAATTATTCACAAGAGACAGTGGCTGTTAATTTTGGATTGCAGCCTGAAATTGTAGCAAGGGCAATAGACGTCAGTCGCCAAAAAGACCACAACGAGTGGGAAGCTCTAGTGTCTCAGTTTAATACACCCCTTGGGCGACGCGCGCAAATTGCAGAATTTTTAAGTGATTTTTTAAAAAACAATCCGGGCGAAAAGATTAACCTGGCCAAATATGCGCCAGCATTTGGCATAAGTAACGCCAGGATGCACCAGCTTTATGAGAGTATTGCTCAATCACACCCAGTCCCCCCAAAATTTACCCGTGGCCAACACTTAAGAGACGCTAGTTGGGAAGCAAGGGTAGCTCGTATCAGAGAAGTTAAGTCTAAACACCCCAAGTGGACGCACAAACAAGTTGCAGATCATTTGGGCGTAACCCGCTCACAAGTTAAATGGACGTTAAGAAATGGAGCACCTAACTCCCAATCCTGAACTCCACCACATCGCCATCGCGCATGACGTAATCCTTTCCTTCGAGTCGCGCTTTACCCTTTTCGCGCGAACCCTTCCACCCGCCACAACTTACAAAGTCTTCAAAATCTACAACTTCAGCTTTAATAAATTTGGTGATAAAGTCCGTATGAATTTCTCCTGCAGCATTTTGAGCACTTGTTCCTTTCTTAATCGTCCAGGCGCGAACTTCTTTTGTGCCCGCGGTTAAAAAGGTAATCAAACCTAGCGTGGCAAAAGCTTTTTTAATCAACCGTTCCAAGCCCGATTGTTCAACACCTAAATCCGATAGATAAAGCTTCGTGTCATCTTCTCCTAATCCTGCCAGCTCACTTTCAGTTTTGGCACAAATTGCAATGACCTGATCCCTCTCTAAACCTAGCTCCCGCGCAAACTTTTCTTCCAGATTCAATGCTTCTTTTAATTGGTCTTCGTCCACATTTAACACGATTAAAAAGGGCTTATGCTTGAATAGGTAAGGTGCATTTTCACCTTTGGTTTGTATTTTTGCTTTTTGATTTTTAATTTTTGATTTTTCTAATGTTTCCAAATCCGCCAAGTCCAGTTCCGTCTTAACAATCTCCAAATCGCTTTTGGGGTCTGTGGAGCCTGCGCGGATAACGTTATCGTCCGAGAAAGCTCTAACCACATGAACTATAGCATCAACCTCCCGTATGTGGGCCAGGAATTTATTCCCCAAACCCTCACCCTTGGAAGCCCCAGCCACCAATCCTGCTATATCCACAAATTCAACAGTTGCAGGTACAATCGGTGGTCTCTTGTCTGTCATTCTGGCTTGACCAGAATCGATTCTGGTGTCGCTACCGCTCCCCAGAATGACACCCATTTCACTCACTGCCACAACATTAGCAAGTTTCTCCAAGCACTCGTCCGGTACTGGAACTACCCCCACATTCGGCTCAATCGTCGCAAAAGGAAAATTAGCTGCATACGCAGCCTGCTTTTTCAAAAGCGCATTAAACAGCGTACTTTTACCCACGTTAGGCAGTCCAACTATCCCTACTTTCAAACTCATTTGACTATTTTAACAGGTTTATTTACCCTAGGTTGAAGTTATTTACTGCGATCACTTTGTTTTGCAAAGAAGCAAAAACTTTTTGTAAATCTCTACCTTTTGCTTGGACTGTCTTGGTAGGTAGAACAGGAGAAAACAAAAACCACTCTTGTTCAAAAACAACAGGGTCTACATAGATATCATATTGAGAATCAAATCCAAAAGGATAAGCACAACCTGGTTCTGCTCCAAAATATTCTTTTAATTCTTCCGGTGTAGCAAGCCTGACTTTGCTTGCTCCCAAAGTCTCCTTAACAGCATCAAAATTAACCCTCTTGCCTTGGATAGTTACATACACCACAAATCGGTCATCAGTTTTTAAAACCATACACTTACCCTCTGTGCCAAAGAACCCCGTTTCTTTTTGAACTTCTGCTAAATCTTCATAGGTTAAGGCTGCTCTATGGTTAAAAAGTTTGTAGTCAACGCCATTTTTGTCTAGCAATTCAATAAGCTTGATATGTGCCTGTTGGGAATCAACCATTCTTTGCCTCCCATTCTCGCACTATTGCCAATGCTTCTGCTTCAAGCCCAGGGATATGCACCCTTTTAATCTTTTCGTGGTAAGAATCAGTTACTGGATCTGTATTGTCTCCTGTTTCGTAATAATTAGAGTCTACTTGTTCTTTCCTAACTGCAAAAACTATCCTTCTTACTCCTCCCCAATAGGCAACTGAGGTACACATAAGACAAGATTGCATTGAACAGTAGAGAGTTGCTTCTGGAAGTAAACCTAATTTGTTAAAAGCAGACTGAACAGCCTTAGAGTCTGCATGAAAAAGTCCAGGATAGGGAGAACTTACTTCCGAAGAAACAACTTCACCCCCCCACAACTACCACAGCCCCAGCAGGGAAGTTGCCTTCTTCAAAAGATTTCCTTGAATTGTCAATTGCTAACTTCAAGTAATCAATGTCTGTTTTCCTCTCAACCATAACTAAAGTATATCAAAATCCCTATATCGCTGACACCTCCGAATGAATTATTCTCCCCAACCTATCTCTTTGGAAAATTAATCTGGCTTTTCTTGGAGAAGGCAAAATAAAACTAAACTTGAAGCTCAAATTAGTTGGGACAGTGTGTTGTAAATTCCTACTGTTAGGCTCATGTGAGAATTTTAGAATTAAGGAGGCTCAAGATGCTATTGGAGTTGGATTTTTAGCTTAAGATCTAAAGCGTTGGCAAGTTTCTGTAACAAGTTTATGGAAGGGTTTGCGCTCATGCCCTCAATCCTTGAGATCACGGCCTGGGTTGTGTTTGCTCTCTTGGCAAGTTCTCTTTGGGAAATTTTTCTCTTAAGCCTAGCTGCAATAATTGCTCGACTTACCTGATATTCGGCCTCGGACTCCTCCCAAAGTTTTCGAAACTTAGGATCTTTAAGGCTCTCTCTAATATGGTCATCAAGTGTGTACTCCCTCATATTCCCATGATATCTTCCAAGATATCAAATGTCAAGCTGCCATTTCATTTAAACGTTTTAGCGCAGTATTTATTTCCTTTAGCGGTGTTTTGTTAGTTCTCTTCATGAACGCGTGAAGAAGCAATATTGTTTTTTCTCCTCGGGTTACGTATAAGATCCTGGTACTCTCCTCTCCTAAAATTCTGATCTCCCACAGTGGCGTGCCTGTAAGTTTCTTTGTATGGGGAATTACCGAAACTAAGCCATATTCTTTAATGTTTAATAGAATTCTCTGCGCTTTAATTTTGACTCTTATGTTCGAATCCAGGAAATCCCTAACAGGGTTCGACCCAGAAAGCGAAACATAGTAAACAACCCTCCATTTATCTCCCATCTAAAAAATTCTACGGCTTTTGTAAGAGAAGTTCCATTTTTGCAATAAATCCCGAGGTGCAAACCTAAATCCACCCCGGGGTGTACTTGTCTAAACCTTAATTAGCTCTTGCGGAGGGCGACTTATCAATTAAACACAAAACAGACTTGGGAAGTTGGGAAAGGATGGGAATAATCGCTTTTCCAATCGCATCTGCATTCGGACCGTAAAAGAAAAATCTCACCTCGTCTACATTCAAGCCCATCTCATTTCCGTCACAAACCCCCACGCCCGCTTCCTCCACAGCCTTACTAAGTATATCCTGAAGTTTAAAAACAGTATCCACTGCCCTATTGTCATCCAACTTGCCTTTGGGGAATTCCAAATTAACTATTACAAACTCTTCATTTTGGACGGGTTTTATGAAGTCCAGCTTCCAACCTTAAATTACATAACAGGTGTCCTGCTCAGTTCATTTTTGACAAGCCAGGGCTGGTCATATAGAATCGGCACATAGTGAAAGAAAGAGATATCAGCTTCCTGGTTGGCCGCTCTAACCAACAACTCCTCGAGATCTGTTCAAGTCAAGGTCCTACTGTTTTACCTCAACAGTTAACTCCAGACAGAAGATACTTACAAGCACTAAGTCTTTTGCAGCCTGGATTAAGGTTAGGAACAGCGCGTCCGGAGTTAAAAGAGATTAAAACCCCCGATAGGCATAGTTTAATAGCCCAGGCAGTCCGGACTGCCAGTGAAAATGGGGGCGAAAATTTTGCCGGACTCACCTTAGAAGAAAAGGCCAGTTTTTGCGCGTCTTTGGCTACAATAATGGCTAATAGGTCACGGCAGGAGGCCGCCGCAAGAACTATCCGAAACCAGGGAGAGTCCTTTTTCAAAGCAATTGGGGAAAAAGGTCGCACAAGTCAGGCAAAAGCTCGCATGGCCGCTAGTGGTTCGCCAACTATAGTATATACAAGACCAAAACCTACAGTTGAGCCACAATCTGATGTGCAGCCTAGTGTAAAAGTCAAACGAGATATTAAGCCACCAAAACCGGCTCGGGGGTTTATAGGCTGGATGACTTGGGCAAAAACAGGAATTCGAGCAGCTTTGGCAGCTTTGACGATTTCTGCATCAGCTGGTCCCGTAGATGTTTTTGCAAATTCCCATCAAGAGGCGGATGTATCGGCTACACAAGTTCCAACCATGACGAAAGAAGATTTTGCAAACTGGTCAAACCAGTTCCCTCAAAACGTAAGGAAATCTTTACAAAACATGGTAAACGAAGATAAAACAGTTGGTTTTGATGGAAGAGTCGCGTCTGAAATAGTTTTTATGGAAAGGCGATTAAATTTAGAAGGGCTTAGTTATAGCTTATCGCCCAACATAGTACAAGAACTTTATGGAAAATATATTTCTGCATGCGAAAGTAGTCCCGGTAACCCCTGGCAAGATATAATTGCCAGTGCAGCACAAGGCTATGCGGGCGAAATTAAGGTTGCTATTGCACAATTTAACCCGCAACGCATTGGGGCACACACCGAGAACGGCACCAGAATTCAAACAGAAAAAAAGCAAGAAACAGAGCACGGGAACAAAAAACCAACCCCTAACTTTTCTGAAATGGCCAAACGATCGATTATCATCCAAGACATCGGGGATTTTGAGCAAGCATTAATTTTGTATGGCTATAGCCCAGAAGAAATTTATCGTATCAAAAAAATCGTTGTGTTAAGCCCGCAAAGAGGTCCCGACCCAAAAAATTTTAGTTTTGGCGCCGCTTACGACATACTTGATTTGCTCTTGGAAGCAACCAGAAGAAGAGTTGCACTTTCAGAAGCAGAAGCGATGAAAGGACTTGACTTTGTAAGAAGGAACAGAAGTTTGATGTCTTCTTCCGACGCCATTAGTAAATATCTAGCGCAAATTTAAAGATATCAAACCTTATTAAGTAAATGTTAAGCTAAATGTATGCTGCCCAAGGTTTTAGTAATTGCAGTGCTTGTTGTAGTTGCTGCCATAGGCCTTGGATCTTTCTTTCGCAAGCAGGCAGGACCTGCACCTTGGGAATCCTCAAAGACACCGTGCCCCAACCCTCTAGTCCTGCAAACTCCGGTTGATCTTAATAAAGTAACTTCCATCCTTTATCCGGGCCAGGTTCGGGGTGGGGATTTTAAACCGCACGGAGGTTTTCGTTTTGATAATTCAAAAGTAGATGAAATAGAAGTCAAAGCCCCTATGGATGCACAGTTAGAAGATGCCAGCCGCTATATTGAACAAGGTGAAGTCCAATATATGTTTGATTTTCAAACCAGCTGCGGCATCAGGTTCCGCTTTGACCATCTGTTAGTGCTTACTCCTCAATTTGCCGAAGCTAGCCGAAACCTACCCAATCCAAAAGAACATGATTCGCGAACCACCCGGGTCAACCCACCGATCAGTGTAAAAAAGGGTGAAGTGATCGCTACCGCAGTTGGATTTGGAAAGAACAACAATGTCTTTGTAGATTTTGGAGTATATGATATGAGAGGAAAAATCTTCCAGGGTCCAAGGCAAAATGCTGTTTGCTGGTTTGATTTATTACCAGCCTCAGATTCTGCTAAAGTCAAATCCCTTCCTCCAGCTGACTCTGTCAGCGGCTCCAAAAGCACACTCTGTAAACCTTAAACCCACCTCCAAAAATTCTAAACTTGCTATTCTTGTTATGCTAAACTAAAGCTCGTGGATCAGAAATGGGATATTATCTATTACGAAACCTCTCAAGGTAAATCACCGATTTTTGAATTTATTCAAAGCTTAAATGTGCAAGCACAAAATAAAATAGCTGAGGTATTAGATTTACTTGCAGAACATGGTGTTTTATTAGGTTATCCCCACTCCAAAAAATTAACAGGCACACCCATATGGGAACTAAGGATTTTGGGGAGTGACAGTATTAGAATCTTTTATGTGGCTGTTTTTAACCGAAGATTTTTGCTGCTTCATGCCTTTGCTAAAAAGAAACAAAAGACAGACAAAAAAGAAATTAGGACTGCCATTGACAGGCTAAATAACTATAAAGCGCGTTTGGAATAGGCTCTTGAAATATCACAATATTGTGATACAATATTTATATTATGATGACCTGGGAAAAACACAGAAAATTATTAATGGAGGACCCCGAATTTAAGAAAATTTGGGAGGAAACTCGTCTTGAACGCGAAATAGCCCACGCACTAATTCGGGCAAGAATCGAGAAAAAATTAACACAAACCCAACTTGCCAAAAAGCTTAAAACTAGACAATCTGTTATTTCCAGAGTGGAAAGCGGACAAACTACTCCTTCCTTATCATTTCTTAAAAGATTAGCCAGTGTCCTTAAGCTTTCCCTTTCAGTACAGTTTAAGTGATTAAGTGGCATCTGCTGTATTCGTCCTGGCGTGGAAGCAACTCTGAAAGTTTAACTACCTCATTCTTACCTAAAATAACATCAGCATTAAGATTTTCTTTATCTAAGAAGACGATAAATTCTCTGCATCTACCACAAGAGGACAAGACATAGATATTCTCCCCATCTTTCCAAGTTGCTACGATTTTTTTAATTTTATGCCTACACCTCGAAGGTGTAAACCTAAACTTTGGACATCCTTGGGTCTTCGATCCCGAGGTCTCTCAGACTCGAGGAGGTCAAACCCGAATGAGGTAAATTTGTAGTCGCACCTAAGAATTTTGTAAGGCTCCTGGGCAATTTTGTTCCACCCATTTTTGTTCTTCAGCAGCTACCACGAGATTCTTACCATTCCAATAGACAGTGGTCGGTTTGTCTTTTTCTGTAATTAAGCGTTCAGGACAGGTGTTTGGTGGCAGCACTTTTGGTGAAACTTCCTGCTGCCCTGTATTTTTGTGCAGACCGCGGTATGAGTTATGCAAAACATAAATTTGAAAAGCAAAAAAACTAAAAACCAAAAGGTTTATTAAAAATGCAATCAGGAGGGCATTCCTAATTCCTACTCTTCCCCATTTTTTATCCACCCATCTGTAAATAAAATATGGAACTAAGGTAAGAAGAATCCAGAAAGTAAAAGCGAAAATAATTGAACCTGATACAGACGGACGCTGGTCCAATGGTGTCAAAGTTAACTGTTCAAATGTCCAAAGAGCTGCTCCTAAAGCATAGGCCATAGGCCAAGAAAAAATTCTAAACAGAATCCAAAGAACCGTACCAATTATAAAATAAGCAACAGGACGATGCAGACCGTCACCGAGGGGTAAATCCAGTATATGAAGTTTGTCAGGACCATTCTCACGGATCTCAAATCCAAATATGTAGGTTGGCAAAGCCGTCAGTTGTTCGCCCAGCAAAAAGAACATCAGCACAAAAAAGATAATAAAACTAATTGGTAATTTGTAATTACTTTTCCAATTAAGATACATTAACTTCACTGTAACATTCTATCTCTCATAAATTATGATACCAAAATATATTAATTATCAATAATATATTATAGAATAATAAAAAGATAAATATGTGGACTCTGTTTACCCCCAGAAAACAAGCACTAAGGATTCAAAAGGCTGCTAAACCAATTTTGTTTTGGCAGTTGATAGACGGTTTAGGCTATGTTCCTTTAATTTTGTCATTGATTACAAATATCACTGGCTACCATAATAAGACTTTATTAATCTTGTTAATAATCTTAAATGTCTTTATGGGATATTTGCTATATAGGATAGCCAAACAAAAACAATCCTATATAGGATTTGGGTTAGCTTGGTGGTCATATTCTACGGGTAGAGATGCTGTTAAAGATGCTAAAATTCAAAATGTTATCAGAGTCTTAATAACATTAATGGTTCAAGTATCATTATATATAAAATGGGGAGATTAGTTTTGTACCAAAAGAAGGCCCGTTAAGCTTTGACGCTAAGGATTTAACACCTTTCCTTAATCATCAACAAAGATTATCATTTCAAGTAAATTTTACGTTTTTCTTGTAACCGTTCACGGTTCTAACATAAACTGTCATGCTGGAGCCCCGCCAAAGGCGGGGCGATAGCATCCCATCCAAGAGATTCTATCGGCTTTCAGCCTCCAGAATGACAAACTCGTGTTGGAAGTGTGAACTGTTTAAATATGCTATTCTAAAAGTGGTAACTAAACTGCTATTTATTGTTGTTTTTGCTTTGGCAGGTTTTTTGGCTTTCCGGTTTTTCTCTCAAAAGCCAAATGAGGCACCAATTCCTTCTGTAAATGAGAGTCAAACAGATAGGATCTTTGTTGAAAAGATACCGGGTAGTAAGTTCCACAGTCCGGATGCCACCTGGTGGGGTTATAACCAAAGTAAAATTGTCCGTTTCAAGGATCTCGTGTTTATGTATGTTATAGAAAACCTGGATGATAGCAATAAAACTTCATCGGACTTCGTAGTTTATATAAAAGATGGTAATAAACCCTGGCAAAAAGGCGCAGCTTTCCCTACTTCCAGACCAGGAAATATCTTAATAGATTCAAAGGGAGTGCTGCATGCTTTTGTTTTTGAACCATTTGTTGAAACTAACGATTCAATTGGAAGAATAATGCATTATTATTTCCCCAATTCTGCATCCGGTGATGTTAAAAATTATGAACAAGAAGTTGTTGTTGATAATGACGGCAGGTCAGAAACTGCCAATATCAGAGTTGGTGCTGCCATAGGCGATGATGATACCATGGTTATCTCTTTTGGCTTAACAAAATTTAACCCTTTATATAAAGAGCAGTCTGAACACATTTATTTTAAAAAGCCATCTGAGAAAAAGTGGAACCATACTTTTACAGACGGTTTAGTTCACGATTTCTTTTATCCATTTACACTTATTTCAGAAAATACTTTTTACCTTTTACCTATCCAGGATGATTTTACAGGAGAAGGAAACCCTAATATTTATCAAAAAATTTTGCTTTTGGAAATCAAAGACGGCGTATGGAAAAAAGAGATTATTGCTGACTTAACTTCTCACCCTTTAGCTCAAAAACGTTACAGATTACTTGAACAAAGCGACTTCTTTGAAGACAGTTTTGGCAAAATTCACATTATTTATAAGGAAAGTTTAGATCCTTCAACCCAATGGAAAGTGACGGGTTTTAAACACTTAACCAAAACTGGCGATAAATGGGACACAAAAGAGATCAATCAGGAAGACAAAAATTTGGGTTGGATCAGGATAATTGAGGTTGACTCCAAACTTTATTACCTTGGTACTTCCTGGAATAAGGTTTTTCTTAAAAGAGCAGATTCTTCAAAATGGGTTGAACTGGATACCCCAACAGACGTTAAGGCAATTTATCCTTATGTTGCCACCAAAAAAGGCGGCACACAAAAAGGCGGAAATTATGTGGATGTATTACTTTTGGGAGCTGACCAAAAAGAATATGCCACCACTTCCCATTACTATTTAAAAATCCCCAAGAAACAGTTTCGGACACTTCAATAAGACACGCTTCGAAACATGACAGGTGAAGTTATGACAATATGAAATTGTGCTTTATCAAAAACTGGATAATTGGCAAAAAATCCCGAGCTTTAAAACTGCTTGACCTATCAACGAGTGTAGTTTTTAGCTTTTGAGGTAAAACCGTTAACCTGATCTTTAGTTCTCCCTGGAAAAATTTCCATCTTGAGTTGACGGTTTTCCAAAACTTGTACCAGCATTGTTCCCAACATTCTACTCTCATCTCCTACTGTCACCACAGAAGCTTCTGAAATATATCCTTTTTCCCGGCTCACATCCTTTAAAGAAACCAACTCATATTTAACTGCACCATCTTTTACCCCAATATCTTTAAAATCAGGACCGTTTCCTAAAACACCGTATGGGGTGTTCTTTTCCAGACCCGAGTTAAAACCTACGGAAACCCTAAGTTGCAAGGGGTCAATAAAATCATAAACCAAAGAAAGGTGCCCTTCCCAATATGGACAAGGCCAATTACCACACTGTTTGGGAGGCTTACTCTCATCCCTAAACCCTCCACTGCCTTCCTCAAACCAGTTACCAACAGCTTTACCCTCAAGATCAAAATCAATCTTACCTCCTTTGGGTTCATCTTTTCTGGGGTTTTTAGCCTGAAGCTTTGAACTTAGAGGCTCTTCAAAATAATTAAAAGGTGAGACAGAGTGCGGCCTCCAATTTTCTGCTTTATAACTTTGCGCCCTTAGATACCCCTTATTGGTCTTAGTTAAATCAACAGTCAACCACCCCAAAAGCTCAAAGGACCAGGCAGCACCAATTTGTTGTCCAGCTTTAACCGGGATATTAACCATCAAACTTTTCATTTCAGTTAAATTTTCATCATGCAACTTTTTCAAATCTGGACTTGCCTTAAAAACTTCCGGGGTAAAATCAGTAATATGGACAAAGCCGGTAAATAAGGTGCAGGAATGCATTATATAAACATGGTAATGGCGGATATCTTTGGGGTATCCTGAGGGAGGCTGATAGAGGTGTTTTTCTACTCTGACAATTGTCCCATCAGCCGGGGCAAAGACTTTGGTAGGAATTGAGGTGGGAGAGGTCTGATGTACAATACCGGCATGATCTCCGGGAACTATATGGCTCTCACGAAGCTCTCCTATGGGAAGAATAAAGGAGACATCTTCAATATTTATAGGAGAGAAAGTATATTTTACTGAAGGGTTATCCTCACAGTTTTGACCCCCTCCACCCCAAAGAACCGGCCACTCAGCTTGTGATTGATTAGACGGCCGGTCATGATTTTGAGGAATACCACCCTTAAAAAGCAAAAATGCTACAACAGATACAACTGCAATCAAAATTAAAATAAAAAGGGAGAAGGTTCCTCTTTGGGCAGACACAATTTAAGTAAATACCACATACCAAAAATTGTCAAACTCGCGTCTTGAAACAGCTTCATTCAGAAGAAGCTTCTTGCCCGCAGGCAAGCACACGGGATAAAAAAACAGTTCAGTTGAAACGTGTAGAGAGCTTAATAAACGACAATGCAGTCACATCAAACCAAAATGACGGGCCGACGGTTCCATCGAGCTTATCAGTATTTACAACCAGAAGTGTCGGGGCGGCCCAGCCGGTTACATCGGTAATCTTGTAATCCGCATATTTTTGAGCAAATAATTCTTCCACAACCACAGTTTGGAAATCCCTGGCGACTGGTTTGCCAAGAGAGGTTAAAACAATATGGCTGTCAAAACCGTTGCCTGTCTCTTTCAAAAATAAATACTTATTTCCCCCCGGAGACCAGGCATTAAACGGAATGGTGATTGTTTTTGGCAAGTCAACAGTCTTTGTAAATACTTGCTGTTGAGCGTGTTCTTTTTCGCCGGATGTTGAGAAAGTATGTGTAACGGAACTACCATTCTTTTGCTCTTTCATGATAAGTGTTTGCTTCATGTCAGGAGAAATTGCTTGCACGGTTTTTGGCAGCTCTGGAGTGGGTGTCAGAGTTGGAGTAGGCCTGGTTACAGAATAAGTAGCCAGCCTGGCAGGTGCGCCTCCCTTTCTGTAGAAAGCTGTCACCCCTACCACTACCAATAAAAATAGTAAAAACAAACTAAGGCGCTTGACCATAGATAATTACTTTCGCTCCAGGATTGTCTTTATCGGCATATGTCGTATTGCTTTTTGTCGGAGGGTTTATCCAATCATAAAGTTTTTGCGCGTCAACTATTCTCATGTTAACGCATCCGTGACTCATGGGATGACCAAAGTTGTTGTGCCAATATGCTCCATGAAGAGCAAATCCGCGCATTTTGGCAAGATCTTTATTGTAGAAAAACATGACATATGGAACATTGGGAAGATCGTAGTAGTCGGCGCCTTCTCCTCCGGACATTCTTGTAGCTCTTAATTTTACCCAAACATCATATTCCCCTGGCGGCGTCGGGAACCATTTACCCGAGGAAATCAGAGTCTCCATAAACAGTTTATCGCCTTCGTAAGCTTTTAAAGTTTGTGTCGTTAAATCAACCTCAACACGCTTCACTGCTGGAGCTGAGTCGCCTAAGACGCGCGTTGGAGTTTCTTTTTGGGCTAGATCAATTTGAGGAGGTGTTATTTTTTGGCCGTTAAAAATACCTACCACGTTGTTTTCTACTTTGAGCCCAAAGCTTTGGGTGCAACTAATAGAATTTGCACACAGTGGTTCCTTTTTAATAAGGTAGGAGTTTGGCAAAAGAACAAAAGCCAAAACTATAACAAGTCCCATCAAAGCTATCAAATGAGAAAAGCCCCACTTGCCAGAAAATACAGGTCTTCGTTTGGGCATCAATTCACTATACCACTTTATCAAGTTCATGTTACAATCTCGCGACGGTTAATTAAAATGCGCTTTAAAGAAACATTTTTAGGTATTGCGGCACCTACAGAGGTGGCTGCCCAAGAAACAATAAACAATTTAAAAGGACGGACAGTTCTCAACTGGAGAAGGCAGCGGAATCTGGATGACGCAATACGTGTAAGAAAAGGGCTAATCTTTCGCCGAAGAACGCTTATCGGGGCATATCTGGCCGCAGCTGGAGCCGGAACGGGAATAACATTGTTCGTGCGTGAGAGGCAGGAAAATACAACCGAGTTTGGAAAACTAAAAAAAGTCATCCCTCTGCGTTTTTTTAAAGACAACCAAGACGGTCGTATAGACGTTTTAATCTTTGAAACCAGACGCGTTTTTGATTTTGATTACTCAGCGTTTGAAAAAAATGTGAACTTAATCGCCGCACGATATGGCAAATTACCTAAATATTCCCGACTCTTTCTTTCTGATGCTCCGGTAGATCGGAGCAACCCGGCAGTTTTTGGCATGACCAGCCCGCGCGATCAAACCATTCGCCTAAGCATGCATGATGGGATAAATACTCCTTTCTACAAACCCTACCCTCCGGAAGCAGTTGTAAACGGGGTTTTAGTGGGTGAGCTAACAAATTTAATGATTGGCGAGTCGGGACAACTTCCGCCAGGAGTGGTTTCTGTGGAGCAACTTGGCGACAGTACAGGAATCGTAGCCAGTGCAATTTTTTCGGGTCGAACATACCAGGAGTACCTTTTTGACCGAACTAAAATTGAATATACAGGAAAAGGCGGCGCGTTAACTTTTAGTCCGGATACCTACCAAGATTTTGCACAAAACTTGAAGCCTGCATTAATTTTTCGGTAAAAATGGCTTAATTATAGGTTTTGTGGTATAATATTTTGTAGTTGGTTAAAGACACTAAGAGCCTGCAATTAGATTCCTCTAATTTAACAAGCTCCGGTAACTTGAGCGCTTCTTAAAAAAAGCCCCACCGTTAACAAATTCTTTCAAACCAAAATCAAATAAAATATGTCAAACTATTTTCGTGGACATTCGCGTGGTAATTTTCATGGGGGCAGACGGCGCCGGCAAGGTGGCAATTTTGGCGGCAACAGGCTGGATATCAATCGCTTCATTCACAAAGCGGCAGACACCTGTGCTGTGGAATCTTACACCCCAAGAAATTCTTTCAACGGATTTGAGTTTTGCCCGGAAGTTATAAGGAATATTGACAAAAAGGGCTATGCGTCCCCCACTCCCATTCAAGATCAATCCATCCCTGCGATTATGGAAGGCAGAGACTTAATCGGGCTGGCAAACACCGGAACCGGCAAAACTGCAGCTTTTCTCCTCCCCATGATTGACAAAGTTTTCAAAAACAGAAGCGAGCGCGTATTCATTGTCACTCCCACCCGCGAGCTGGCTCAACAGATTAACGAAGAGTTAAGATTTTTTGCGCAAGGCCTTGGAATTTATTCAACTTTGTTAATTGGCGGGGCAAGCTTAAACAGACAGGCCAATGAACTTTATAGAAACCCGCATTTTGTAATTGGAACACCAGGCAGAATCCGCGACTTAATTAATAGAAAATGTCTCAACCTCTCCAATTTCGGGAATGTAATTTTGGATGAAGTTGACTTGATGGTAGATATCGGGTTTATCCGCGATGTCGAATTTTTCATATCCCTATTATCGAGGGAGCGCCAGTCATTATTCTTCTCTGCCACAATTTCTGCAAAAGTAAACCACATCCTGCAATCTTTTGTCCAAAATCCCATTACAGTCTCAGTTAAAACCGGAGAGACGGCAGACCTTGTTGATCAGGATGTTGTGCGCGTAATGGACAAAAGCAGGAAAGTTGACCAATTACATCAACTCCTTATCCAAAAGGGATTTGATAAAGTACTAATCTTTGGGGCAACTAAATGGAACGTAGAAAGACTAACCAAGGAGCTTATAAATAGAGGTTTCCGTGCTGCCGCCATTCATGGAAACAAAACTCAAGGCGCAAGAATTAGAGCCGTTCAGGAATTCAAGCTTGGGCGGATACAGGTGCTTTTGGCAACCGATGTCGCTTCCCGCGGTTTAGATATCCCCAATGTAACCCACGTTATCAACTATGAAATCCCAAAAACTTATGAGGATTATGTTCACAGAATAGGCAGAACAGGCAGGGCTAACAACAAAGGTACCGCGCTTACTTTTGTATAATCGAAATCGGAATTTCGCTTCAACTAGCGTATAATCGGAATTAGAGCTCTTTTCTGGCTTCTTTCATCTTTTCTGCCCAGAAGATGAGGCTATCCAGCATTTCGTTTGCCGCCTCTTGCTGTTTTTCGGAAAATTGATACTTCCCGCTTTCGTCCAAATGTTCCCAATAACTTGGTAATAAAATCTGCTCTCGAAGATCGTACATCTTTAACTCTGCCGCAATCCCTCGCCAGTGCTCCACGGCTCTTGAGCCACCAGCAAGAGATCCGTAGCTGACAAAAGTCACCGGTTTATAATTCCACTCGTACCATAAATAATCAATGGCATTTTTAAGCACCGGGGACACGCTGTGATTGTACTCAGGGGTAACAAAAATAAACCCATCCGCAGCATTGATTATTTCCGACCATTTCTTTGTGTGTTCTTTTGAGTATTGCTTTTCTGAAGGTGTCAAGGGTTCGTCAAGAAAAGGAAGGTTTATCTTTTCCAAATCCAAAAGCTCAACTTCAATATTTTTTCTTCTTTTGGTCAACTCATAAACCCAAGTGGCCGGCTGGATATTGAATCTGTTAGGCCTTACAGAGCCTGTTAAGATTTTAACCCTTAGCATCTACCTTAAATTTTAACGGGTTAAAAGGTTTATATCAAGAGGAACGGAAAACTTTTTGCGCGCATCAACAGGCAAATTACTTCCTCGTCTGAAACCGGGGCAAAGTTACGATACCAAAACCCCACCGCACCCATGTCGTATGGAGTAAATAAACAAACTACCCCGTCTCTATATGGGCGAATCAAAGATCTGATTGCTCCAACAGATTCAGGAGCGCAAACTGGAAGGGCAATAATTATTTTTTGTGGGTTTTTCTTGAGAACAAACTTAATTGCCGCCATAGCTGTCACACCCGTTGCAAGCCCGTCGTCAACTAAAATTACAATTTTGTCGCGCAAGTTCGGGTAACTTACTAACCCCCGATATACCTTCAGTCTCCTTTCAAGTTCTCTCCTCTCTTCATTCTCAATTCGTATCACGTCCTTTTTGGCAACCCTTAAATTTTGTAATGCCATTTTATCCAAGACTTTTATACCTCCGGGTGCAATAGCGCCTATGCCCAACTCCCTTTGCCGCGGTGCACCAATTTTGCGCACGATCAAAACATCAAGTGGAGCATTCAATCTTTTGGCAATTTCATACCCTACAGGCACACCCCCTCTGGGCAATGCCAAAACAACAGGATTTTTATCCTTATAAAGCGTTAATATTTCTGCCAGCCTTCTGCCAGCTTCTCTCCTGTCCTGAAACAACATAACAAAAATGTGGCTCTTTCCTGTATAGTTGTCTTCTCTACCGAAAATGGTTAAATTTTGATATGAATCTTGAAAAAGCTAACTTTCCCAAAACTGCCAGTTGTCAACTGGCGTGCCAATTCTGGTATACTAAATCCCGTGGAGATTTTAAAGTTTTTTCTGCATCTTGATACCCAACTAGCCTCTTGGATCAACACCTTTGGCGCTACAACTTATGCTTTTCTCTTTTTAATAATTTTTGCTGAAACAGGGCTTGTCGTCGCCCCTTTTCTGCCTGGCGATTCCCTTTTGTTCGTCATAGGCACACTTGCAGGCAGCGGATTTTTGAACATCTGGCTTGTTTATATAATTCTACTTTCTGCCGCAATTTTAGGCGACACTGTTAATTACTGGGTAGGCCATCAGTTCGGCACTCGTATTTTTACCCAAAAAAACTCCAGACTTTTTAACATAGAGTATCTTGAAAAAACCCAGAAGTTTTACCAAAAACACGGCGGCAAGACTATCATCCTGGCACGGTTTATACCGATAATTCGCACCTTCGCTCCATTTGTAGCGGGAGTAGGAAAAATGCATTACCCCACATTTCTACTTTTTAACATTGCCGGAGGGTTTTTGTGGGTAACATCCTTAACTTTTACCGGATATTTCTTAGGCGGCTTACCAATTATCAAAGATAATTTTGAATACGCTGTCTTTGGAATAGTTTTTGCCTCACTAGTCCCGGTTTTTATTGAATTTGCCAAGACTAAGCGCGCCTCTTTAAAAAAAGCTTGACTGTAAGAAAACCTTGTGTTAACCTTCCCCGTCAGTTTTTCAGTTATATGCCTGCCCATATTGCTCAACATGCTTTGCGCGCCAGAAAGATTTTACTGCCTCTTCTGGTAGCAGGACTTATCGGCGCTTTTGCCTTTCTCCCTTTCCCTGGAACGTACGCGCAATCTTCCTTGCTCACAGTTTATGAAGACTCCCTTGATCCTTCATGGGCCAACTGGTCATGGAACAGTAATATCAACTTTGCAAATCCCGCCCCAGTTGTCTCCGGCGCAAAATCCATATGGTGGGAACCTTGGGCTGGTTGGGCAGGGCTTTATCTTCACACAAATTCCAGCATTGATACCGGCCCCTACACCCACTTCAATTTCTCGCTTCAGGCAGATCACGATGACCAAAAATTTCAAGTTTACCTTGTAGGAGAATCTGATCAACAGCTTTCTACTCCTAGATCACTTGATTCTTAT
>CAYYLO010000002.1:42746-50706 GCA_964472675.1 uncultured Gammaproteobacteria bacterium
CTTATGGCGGTCAACCTGGCGGAAACATTTATAAAAAATACACAATTCCTCTTTCGGATTTGAATGGAGCAAACACCAAAATAAAAGGTATAGTTATCCAAGATGCAAAAGGAATGTATGAATTCCCGGTTTTTGTGGATTCTATATATTTGGGTGGAACCATAGCGCCCGCGCCCGCGCCCACACCAATTCCCACACCTTCTTCCACCCCTTCGCCAACTCCTACTCCAACCCCTGCACCCACACCAAATGTGGCACCCGTTCCAATTCCCACACCTACTTCCTACCTGCCACTTCCCATACCGCCAGCACCCGTTACTGCAACAGGCTACACAACTCAAAATGGCAGTATTTATAAAAACGGTAGCAAAATTACATTGCGTGGAATAAATTGGTTCGGCGTAGAAACCGGGACACATGTTTTCCATGGACTCTGGGCAAGAAACTGGAAAGATATGGTCAAGCAAATAAAAGACCTGAAGTTCAATGCTATCAGGGTTCCTTTCTGTCCTGCTACCTTGCAGGGTGTGGCTACAGATTCCATAAACTACAACTTAAATCCTGATTTAGAAGGGCTTAACAGTTTGCAGGTTTTGGATAAGATTTTAACCGAGATGAATAATCAAAACTTGTACATTTTGCTTGATCACCACCGCCCTGATTGCAACTCCATTTCAGAACTTTGGTATACAGACAACTATTCAGAAACACAATGGATTTCTGACCTTAAATTTATAACCAACCGTTACAAAAATCTTCCCTACTTTTTGGGGATAGACCTAAAAAACGAGCCGCATGGAAAAGCGACCTGGGGCACCGGGAACACTTCTACAGACTGGAATCTGGCAGCAGAACGCGCCGGCAGCGCTGTACTGGCAACAAATCCTAACCTGGTCATATTTGTTGAAGGAGTTGACACCAATAGCAACTGTTCTTCAGGGTATGGAAACTTCTGGGGAGAAAATTTTGCTCCTGTTTCGTGTTACCCCATCTCTACATCAAGCATCCCTCAAAACAAATTAGTATTTTCTCCCCATATTTACGGTCCGGACGTTTATTGGCAAAGTTATTTTTCCGACACAAATTTCCCCGCCAACATGAGCGCAATTTGGGATAAACAGTTCGGGTATCTTGCGCAAAAAGGTTATACGATAATCCCCGGAGAATGGGGAGGGAAATACGGCACGAACGGCGGAAGCTCGTCTGATGTGAGTTTGCAGGATAATTTAACGCGCTACTTTGTTGCCCGTAGCATCTGCAGTTCGTTCTATTGGGATTGGAACCCAAACTCCGGCGACACCGGCGGGATTCTGCAGGATGACTGGCAAACCCCCTGGCCCCAAAAATTAAAGCTTTTATTCAACTATTACTCAAACTGCAAGTAACAACAAATTCACATAGAAAATCATTTTTCAAGCTGTGTAATTACAGCCCTTGAGCCTGAATCTGTTTCTTTGAGCTCTTCTCAAGCCAGGCGGCGATTTGTTCGGTTGAGGTGCGCTTAACGTCCACATTAACCATGAATTTTAAAACTTCTCCTCTTTTGGGTTGAAGCATATAGCCATTTTTGAATAATAAGCGCTTTGTTGTGAAGTATGCCGTTCTTTTATTTGCGTCTTCAAAAGGTTGGTTTCTTACCATTGACTGCAAGAATGCCCCCGCCATCAGCCAAATCGTGTCGTAAAGATATTTGCCTCCGAATTGCGCTTTAGGCCTTTCGATGGCTGAGTGAAGCATGGCAAAATCGTGAATGCCCGCTCGCCCGCCTCCTATTTGGAGCATGCGTTCATGAATTGCGTAAGTTTCTTCTAAACTTACAAACTTCACTTTTTAGCAAGCTCCTTAATAAGATCAGCTTCGTTTTGGGAAATCCCCTCAAGCCACTCTTTAAATTCAGGAGTTAAGGAAGTCTCTGATTTTGGAGAAGTTAAAAGAAGCCCCTGTTTTGTCTTTTTCCAAGAAACTTTAGAGCCGCTTTTTATGCCTAATTCTTTTTGATATTCCTTAGGTATGGTCACAGCAACAGAGTTTCCAACCCGATATACAGTTTGTGTAGCCATACCAGCATTGTACTAACAACGTACTAACTTGTCAAGGTAATCAAACACACCTGCCTGGAATGCTTCATCTTTCTTTTATGTATATCCTGGAAAGAAATCGACTTTGATATTTCTTGCAGACACTCCCATTTCCAAAAGTGTTTGGCAGAAACCCTCAACCATAGCGTGTGGTCCCGAAAGGTAAAACATCCTTTCTAAAAAGTCCTGAACTTCCCCCTCAATCATTTTTGTGTCTATCCTTCCCACTTTCCCTTTCCAATTTGCCGGAATATTTCCTTTGTCTGTTAGTGTGTAAATCACCTTTATTCCCAACTCTTTTTGCGCTTTTTCTAAAACATCTTTATACACAAAATCATCCGCGTTTTTTTCAGTGTAAAAAACAATTACCGGCCGCGTCTCTTTCTTGTCTAATAAATATTTCAGCATGCTGCGGAATGGCGTAATCCCTATTCCTCCAGCAACAAAAACGAGTTTTTTACCCCGATCCTTAGGAAGCGTAAATTCTCCCGCAAGTTGTGAAGCTACAATTGTGTCGCCATGATTTAGACTGTATAGCGCTTTTTTAAAACTTGAACTCTGTAAATCAAATTTAACTCCCACCCGGATTGTGTCCTCCGTTGGTGAAGAAGACAGCGTAAAATATCTCCTGCTTCCACGGCTGTCTGTGTTTTTGTGACTCAATGTCCATTCCATATATTTTCCGGGCTGGTACTCCACTTTTTCAGGTGCTTTAAATATAAGATCCCACACCGTGTTGCCTATCTTTTTCTTTTCCGCCAGAGTTAGCAACAGTTTTTGTTTGGGACTTACCAAATAGGAAAAAACATTGCCTAAAACCAGCGCGATTTCGGGGGCTTGGTAAAAAGTTAAAAGTCCAACTAAACTGCCATAAACGGCTTGTAAAGTTTTTGTCGGCGGCATGGTTTGCGGTTCGGTTAGCATTACAAAAGCAAAAAACAACAAAGGCGAGGCAAAAAATACTTGTTTTAAGGAAGTTGCAAAAAGTATAGTTGACACCAAAAGAAACACCCCAACTAATAAAAACTTTCTTGTCTTCCTGGCAATTAGCAAGCCTCCTAATAAAACCGGAATCATCATAGCCGGTGTACCCACCCACCAGCTTGCAGATTGATTAACTGCTAAAGAAGTCAAGACAACCGAAATAGCCGCCGGATTGAAAATGTGTTTTTTACCAATGGCCAAAATATATTTTGAAGTCATCGCCAAAACTACGGCGAGAAATAAAAACGAGACGTCAGAAAGAGTTCTGGCGGGAGTAATAATCAAACCCAAAATCAGGGCTGTGATATAAACCGATTCAAAATTTGTGGGGGCATTGAAAAATTTTGCAAAAGCAGTGTTGGCAAGCCAGCAGGAAGCAACAAGAAAAAGTACAGAAAGCAAAAACGCAATAGGAGAAAACGGCAAGAGTCCAAAAGCTGAAAAGGCAATTGCAAAAACACACAAGAGAAGAAGAAAATAAAGCGTCAAACGGTACATCGTTATACCGTTTAAAAACCTGTCCACCAACCCCATTAAGAATCAGTATATCACCAGAGCTCGTAAACCAAGCCGTGGAGCAGCTGGCGCGCCCAGCAATCGAACGCTTGTGTGAGCAAGACGATCTGCGCTACCCCGACGGGCCAGCAGGTCTAGTTCTCGTGGTACTATACACAAAAGCGCCGAAGGCTCTGCATTTCAAATTCGGTGAGCTGCAACGCGTTGGCAAGAAGCACTGGCACAAGTGGAATGCAGACTTCGACGACGTTGCCTTCAGGAAAGCGCTGGTAGCTTTGCGCACAGGCCGTCCCACCAGCGAAATCGCAGGACAGCGTTCGTGGCTCCTGGAGCACGGTGACACAGTCTACGGCGGCGGCGTCGCAGAGGACAACGCCCTGGCTGTCGCAGCATCCGGCTTGAAGGAAGAGGCAGACGAAGCTGCGGCTTGGACGGTCTACAATATCATCGCCATGCTGGTCAACCTCGAGTTCAAGAAACTCAAGACAAGCGGCACCGACAACGTCTAGCCCCTCATGCGTGTGCGGAATCTTTCCCGAGGATAGGTTTCGCACACGCTTTTGTATAACATCGCTTCCATGCTAATTTATTACAAATCTCACAACGGGTGCGCCCACAATAAGTTTTGTAGTCCAAACGCTGGAGAAATGCTGTTTTGAAAGCACATTGAGAATCTGGGAAAGGAAAAGCGAATGTCCACGGACAGAGTAGCAATTGCTGCCATAATCGCTGCGGCAGCCCTTATTGTCATCTTGTGGGTCAGAGGTTATGCAAGGGTAGATGCAAAGTGGGTAAGCCCACAAGAAGGAGGCATACAAGTAACTTCCCCTGTCAAACTGTCGATCTCTACGGGAAAACGAATGCCATGGGAACCAGCGGTCGGCAGGGTCACGTTCGTCTACGGAACAGACTTCCCGGAAAACTTCGGAAAAAGTGTCCAGCTGTTTACTGCCTGCAAGACAGATGGCAGGTCTACTTCCGGAAAGTGGGAATGCGACTGGACCCCCGCAAGCGACGTGCCATCAGGGAACGTAGCCCTCTTTGCTTACGTTTTCGACACGAGTGGAAATCAGATAGGCACAAGCTCCGTAAAGACTGTCCTGTTCCGTAGATAGTCCGCAACTGAAGGGGGACGCTAAACCACTAGCGTGTTTGCTAAAAAACAGCATTTTTCATCCGGCGTCCTCCTTCAATCCAATTACTTTTTGCTTACCGTCGGCCAAGAAGAGGCATGGTATTTACTCTTCAGGCTTTCATCTTTCGCGGGGACTTGGATCCATTGTGTGTGGGTTTTATCTCCCGTTGAACAAAAAATTGCGTGATATTGTTTGCCTGCGCGGTTTACTCCACGCCTTTCCTCAGCCGCTTGTCCACAAACTACACAACTGGTAGTTTTGATAAGCTCACTTGAGGCCGTGCCGTTGTCATCCAGGTTCTCACCACGGCCAGTTAGTGCGCGAACCATTTCATCAGCCGATGCAACTGACTCAACAAGTCCATATCCAGCAAACCCTAAAGCCCGTCCAACTGCAGAAGTTTCCGCCACTTCGTATGGGGACTGCCGCTCAATAACCTTGATCGTTTCTGGATTAACTGCGCTGATACCCGTAAAAGGTTTACCTTTAACAACTACCGTCGCTTTTATAACGATAGGATTGTGTGAAAGAACTTCAGTTTGTACACTTTCCAATGCTTTTTCTTGATGTGCAATTTCCAACCGCCTTGCAACCGTCATATATTCCCGACCTCGAATATTTACAATTCCGTTATTAATCATAATTCCACCTCCTTTCTATCTGTCATTCTGAGTGAAACGAAGAATCTCTGGCGAATGCCAGGCCTCGAATTAATCGAGAGATCCTTCACTCCGTTCAGGATGACGGCGGGTCTATTTGTAAACGCTTCTATTTCGGGTTTTGTACGGGTGTAGTATAACACATAAAAATAATTTTTCAAGAGGGTTTGGGAGGGATTATTGCTTTTTCCTAGCCTTCATTGCCAAAAATCCAAGAGGAATAAGCCCAAGAGCAAGCCATCCGACCGCACCCATGCCAGTTGACGGAAGTCTCCTTAATTGAGTTAGAGGTTGAGGTGTAGGCGATGGGGTTGGGGCGACATAAGCCGGCGTTGTTGTAGGTGTCGGTGTGGGAACCACAGCGGCCCGAACAGCAGGGCAGTCCCCCGAATACCAGGTCATATAACCTTTTAATGTCCCTCCCACATTTTTGTCAAAAACATCCAATTGAACAGTTCTGTCGCAACCGGGATTTGTCATATCCAAGGTTTTCCCATATTCGGGACCAGATATGACCCCAGAGGCGGCAAACGTGTTATCGCAATTTAAAACTTTGCCGCGGCAAATGTATCTTTGAACATTGCCACTTTCGTAAAATTGACCGTTTAAGCGATTTTGCGCCGTACAAGTTCCTGTTGAAATATCACAAGCTGCCTCCCCGTTATAATCACCGATATTGCCGTTGGGATCTGCTCCCCCACCGTAAAGATTAATATAAAACCCTGATCCCCAAGGGAAAGAGGCTGCGTGCACATTTTTTGCAGGCAGAAAAAGCAACATTCCCACAAAAAGCATTGGGAGCAAAAAAAGATTCATTTTCAAAAAGGATACGTCTTTGTCATCAAAAAAAGGTTAAAGGGTAGTAATAAAACTACGCTACCAAATCTTGATTAGTTTATCGTCGTCTGAGCTTGGCGTTCCCCTTCCGTCAGTGTTGCTTGTCAGAACATATAACTCTTCATCTTTGCCAATTGCCACCGTGCGCAATCGTCCAAATTGATTTTCAAATTTAGTTTCTAAACTTCCTGTTTGAGGATTATAAGTATAAACTGCCTGTCCGGCAAGTCCGGCAAAATACAATTTTCCTGACTCAAACGCCATTCCGGAAGGCGCCCATGTTTTTCTGCCTGAGTTTATAACAGGTGTCACCATTCCCTCTTTTGTTTGATCTCCGCGAATCGCCGGCCAGCCATAATTTTTGCCTTTTTCAACTTTATTTAACTCGTCGTCTCCGGTTTGCGCGCCTGACGGACCATGGTCCGTCGCCCATAACTGTCCTTTGTCGTCAAACGCAAGACCTTGAACATTTCTGAAACCAAACGCCCAAACCGCATTCCCAAAAGGATTGTCTTCCGGGATTGATCCATCATCGCGCACCCGCAAAATTTTTCCATTTAAAGAATTTGTGTCTTGCGCTAAAATTGGGCTTTCAGCATCCCCTGTCCCGATATAAAGCATCCCATCCGGCCCGAAAATAATTCTGCCCCCGTCATGATTTGCTGATCCGCGAATCCCACTAACCACTTTCTTACGTTCCAAAAGCTGACCTTCCTCCAGCTTGTAACGTTCCACCCGGTTAAAGTAAGTTCCGCCGCCTTGCGTTGTCGAGTATAAGTACACGAGACGGTTTTCGTTAAACTTTGGATGCAAGGCCATTCCAAGGAGCCCGCCTTCTCCTACATGTTTTACACCCTGCACAACAATTTCACTTTTATCCTTGCCAATCTGCACCAGGTTGCCCGGCCGCTCTGTTACCAACATCTCTCCTGAAGGCAAAAACGCAACCTCCCATGGAATATTCAAATCCTGGACAACAACCAAAGGTGTGCCGTTGGAAGTGTTTTGTGACAGAGGTTGTGTGCCAAGTGTCTGGTTTGCTTGCCTGTTTCTTAGGAAAGAAATTCCACCGGCAATGAAGATTAAAATTAAAACACCTACCAAAATTTTTTTCATCAGATCCCTTTTTACTGTCGACGCTCTTTTGAAGATGGTAAATTACCCTCTAAGTATTTTTTCATCATTTCTTCGTACTTGCCAAATTCAACAAAATGCTCCGCCTGAATTCCAAATTCTCTCGCCCCGTCAACAATATCCTTATCGCTGTCCCAAAAAAGTACTTCTTTTTTTCTGATGCTTGGCAAGTCGCGCATGACACCTTCAAAGAATTCTGGTGATGGTTTTTTGTGGCCTATATCACAAGAAGCAAATATTTTATCAAAATACTCCTCCAGACCCGCAACTCTTAGAATATACTCCATTCTGTACTTCTCATTGTTTGTCGCCAAAGCAACTATTATTCCTCTGTCTCGTAGCTCTTGTACAGTTTTCAATACCTCCTGATCCAGTTCACAGTCGCTAGCAAACCAATATTGCAAGAAGTCGTCTGCAGATCCCTTCCATCCCCAATTTTCCAAATATGGAGGTAATACTTCCTTCAAGTCAGTTTGGCTTGTTGCACAACCCCGATACTCGTTCTTGAAGAAAACAGAAATATCTTCCAAAGTAACGCCATGCTCGTCGGCGTATCGCTCGCTGAAGTACTTATACTTCCCCTTTTTCAACACCACACCATCCACGTCAAACAGCA
>CAYYLO010000002.1:50716-91529 GCA_964472675.1 uncultured Gammaproteobacteria bacterium
GCACCACTTTAATCATGTCATTGAAGTATATCAAATAAATTCCGTGGTAAACTTGCGTATTGAGAGTGAACGTAACTCAAATGCGTAAAACGGAAATTGTAACAATCTTTCTGGACGCCGAAAATAGACGCAACTGGAAGAAATGGTCAAGTTTTGTAGACTCCGACATTGAGTACGAACCCGTGGGATTCGCAGCTACGAGAGGAAAAAGGGCATATGTTTCTCGCATGAAAAAAGCATATAAGGAGCTTAAAGACTGGCAATTCGAAATTGTTAACATCACAGAAAACAAAAATTCTGTCATGGTGGAATTTGACGGATATGGCCACTTCACAGGAGCCGAAGACGAAGTGCAATACACAAATGTCCCACTTCACCTAAAAGCAGTGTGTATTTTTGAAGTTAAAAATGGCAAGATTATACACATCCGCGAGTATCTTGATTCACAAAGTTATAAGAAGCAACTTGAAGTTTCTAACGCCTCAGGAAGCGTTCAATAGCGTAATTTCCCCGAGGTTTCTACCTATTGCAAAGCAACAAGGTTCCGTCTGC
Source organism: uncultured Gammaproteobacteria bacterium (assembly GCA_964472675.1). Lineage (GTDB taxonomy): Bacteria > Patescibacteriota > Microgenomatia > UBA8517 > UBA10165 > 01-FULL-43-15b. Next base: position 51,269 of record CAYYLO010000002.1, read on the forward strand.
GGGTTCTTATTCAACCCCAGGGGTTGGTAAATCCACAACAAACTACGACTATCTATAGCTACTGAATCGTAACCTGGATTTTTGTGCCTAGGGCTTGGGCAACGCGCCGGAGTAAAGAAATCGAAGGCTTGGCATTTATTCCTTCAAGACGAGAAATAACGGCCTGTCCGGTTCCTACCTTTTTGGCTAACTGCTCTTGAAACATTTTCTTTCCGTTTTCTTTAAAATTTTTGGCAGCCAAGATTGATTATCTTGGTGCATTTGGTCAAAAGGGAGGCTGCTTTTCTCAAACCATCGCCACTCAAGAATTGTTGGATCAATAGGTTTTGGCTCCAAGTCCCAGCCATCATAGATAAACACATGAAGTTCAACTTCAGGGTAATGTCTTACCGTTTTTTCCACCAGGCGAGTTTTGTCAACTATTATCTTAATCTCCTCCTCAATTTCTCTTGCCAAACCTTCCTGCAGAGTTTCGCCGTCTTCCACAAATCCCCCCAACCCGTTCCAAATCTTTTTGCCGTTAGGATACTGAAGTAGAAAAAGCAGCACCCGATCTTCTTTTGTAAAAAAACAAACTGTCCCGCGTCGCTTAAGCATAATATTTTCAAGCAGTTAATTCTCTGAGCTTATCGTGAGTATGTTGGATACCAGACGGGTTCTGATCCTCTGTATAGTAACCAAGTAGCCTTACGCCCAAAAATGCTTGGTAAACTTGCATTTTCTTGGGGAAATTTGAATCAAAAATATCTTTATTGGGATATCCTCCTATCAACCAATCTAGTGTTACCTTGTCACTAGTAAAATAACCCCACCAGGCTAGATCTAGCACTGGATCACCCAAAAGCGTTTTCAAAGTCTATAATACCTGTAATTTTCCTACCGTCTATCAAGAAATGTTTGGCGCTAACGTCTTGGTGAAGAAGGTGAGGTCGTACTCCCCGGTAAAGTGCGCGATTGTCTTCCAACACTGCTAACGCATCTTTCACTACCGAAGCATCCAGACCAGTAAGTCGTGCGTGTTCGAGGCATTCGTCAAGCTGTGTAGTCTGCTCAAGTACACATTCTTCCCATGTTTGGAAGGGGCCCTGACCTCGTTCGTTTAACCATCCGAAACCCTGAGTTTTAACGCTGTGGATTTTCCCCAAAATTTTTCCAGCTTCTGCAAAATAATGACGAAAACTATTGGGGTCCTTCCTTATTTGGGGAACAAAGTCAGACAGAGGCGTTCCAGGTAGTCTTTCCTCAAAGCAAACAGTAATTTTTCTGCCATCTTGCGTAGCAGACTCAATCGCTAAGACTTCAGGGGCTGGCACTCCTTCTGCCTTAACTTGGTCAATGGCCCATCGTTCTTTTGCAAATCCAGGCCACTCAGAGCGAGAGATTCTTACAATAATCTTCCGACCCGACTCTGCTTCAAATCCGTATACTTCATGAACCTCGCCAGCAACAATTTTTTCCTTACTTCCAGGAAGCAATATTCCCACCCCAACTTTTTCGGAAATACCCAAGATCAACTCGGTTGGTGTTTGCCAACGAGAGTGTTTCTCGGTAATAAAGTTTTGGTATTCTTTATGTCGCTGGGAAGAGTTGTCAGGACTCATAAAAAAGTATACCAAGAATTTATTTTGCAAGTTCTGGTAACATCTGGCAATGCGATGGCAGAATTCATTCTGCTCATGCTAATTCCACCGAAGAATATTCTCACTCCAAAAATAAGCGAGCTACTGGCAGCTTTGGCCAAAACCGCTCAAGACGCCAAAGAAGAAATATTGAGGAAGCAAACACTGGACGCTATAGATCTCTGCTGGATAGAAATCACTCTGTTTTGCCTGTAAGGAGTGCATCAATCACGTCATGAGGCAATGCAACTGCGTTAAGAAGGGCTTTGCGGACAATCCCTCCTGCCTCGCTGCCAATTTCATCAGCAGCATTAAGTGCCCCAAGAACTGCTTTTGTGGCCAAATGACCGGAATCGCTACCTATTTCATTGGCTGCATGAAGTGCGCCTTCAACTGAAGAAACTGCAACCTCTCCAACGTCTGCGCCAACACTTGAGGCGCCACGAACTGTTCCCTTTGAAGCCTCCAAGGCAGCTTCACCAACATCTCCGCCCACTTCGGAAACTGCACTTACTGCCCCCGAAACTAGCCCTTTTGCACCATTTGTTACTGAACCACCAACCTGAGAAACAGCGGATACTCCGTTTGAAACAACCTGAGAAACCATCCCCAAAGAGGCTCCGGCTACTTCCCCACCAGCTCTAAGCAATCCCACAACATTATCTTTAGTAACATTACGCGTAGTCGCAACAATATCGCCAGCGCCGGACACCAAAGATTCCAACGCACTCTTTAGCTCATCTGCAATATTTACCATCTTTATTTAAGATAACACTATTTAAAAACTCCTGTCAATACCCTAAAATGGATCTAATGAACCTTCGTCTTCATCCTGATTATGTGCGAGCCATAATGTTTGGGGCAGAAGACGCGCTTATCTCAACAACGGGCTCAATCATCGGGTTAAGCGTCGGAGTAGAAACTAGAAATTTGATCATTATGGCCGCATTAGTTTACATAACTGTTGAGGGAGTTTCTATGGCCGCAGGACAATTTTTGAGCGAACGAACAGTTCATGAGATGGACAAAAGAAAACATACGGACAACTTATACATGGGTTCGGGAGTGATGTTTCTGTCATACTTTTTAGCAAGCATGATTCCTCTTGCCCCATTTTTAGTACTTCCGGTCAAACCTGCTGCTTTTTCTGCCATAGTTTCTGCACTTTTGTTTCTTTTTACTCTTGGATATGTAAAAGGCAAGGCACTTTCTATTTCCTCAACCCGCAGCGGTCTGGAAATGTTATTTGTAGGTGGCCTGGCAGCATCAATCGGCGTTCTCGTAGGCTTCTTCTTGCGTGCAGTCTAGGAAAGGTAAGCCAATTCCCTAAAGAAAAACTTGTTCTTATTTTTACTCAAAAGCGCGAGGATATCGAAAAACCAAGGAACCGCTTCAGTCTTTGTCAGCTCATCTGGCTTGCTCCAGAAACAAACACCCAACTCTGAAGCATTTGTTAATTCTCCACGCAGATTACCTCCAACAAAAACATGCACCAGCATTTGGTTGACCACATCTGCCTTGTCGCAAATTGTTACGTAAACGTCGCCTTTGTGGGCAAGTTTTCCCTGCAAGCCAGTTTTCTCCTGCAACTCCCGGTTTGCGGCCTCTAAAACTTTTTCCCCAAAATGAAGTTTTCCATACGGAAAACCAACCAAGTTTAAGGTGGGTTGCCGCCAACTCCTGTACAAAAGAAACTCACCAGACGAGTTTTGACCTACAACCATAGTAACAATGCGAGGCTGAATTCTTCTGTCAAAAGTTTTCCAGCTAAGCTGACCCGCCATAATTAAACCGTTCTTGGTCAATCCATATTTCCCGTTAACTTTCTCAACTAAGCCGTCGTTTATAATTTGCTTTAGATGGTACATAAAACTGTTGCTTTCAACATCTACAGGTTTGAGTTTGGAAAAGGGAAGTTTTGAGGAAGTTATTAAGTTGGCAAGAATAAGGCGTCGAATCGGGTGCATATCGCTTCACCAAGTATATTAGTCAAACATTTTTGACTCAATAGTTTGTTGACTAGTTTTTTTGCCGGTCTGCATCTTACTCTGGTTTTGTACATTAACAAGGAGGCACTAATGAGGATCGCCCAGTTGGGAAAGTGTGGAACCAAACTGCCAAAGAATGCCGGCGAAGCAGTCCTTGAATGGGACCACAGGGTTTCTGAGCCTCGACGGGAAGGACGCACCATTTTCTTACCTGCACACGGACCGGTTGAGTTCTACCCCCTTCAGGATGGTCGTCAATTCCTCGTTGTCGTCTGGGACAAAACAAGAAACAGCTACAACAGCGAGCCGCAATGGACGCACACCCTGCACTTCGGCGGTACCGACGAACAACCATTTCTTGTTCAGATGGAACCAGCGGTACTAGACGAGCTCACTGGTGGCGAAGAAGCGTTCTATCAAACCCTTAAGCCCCCAACTGCAATCAGCATGGAAGAGGCGTTCGGCTATCCAGCAAAACGTCAGGGGGATTGGTTTGCAGTGCCGTTGCCGCCAACCGGAAACATTTCAACCCTACTGCACACCATCCAAACCCTTACGGGCAGACAAGGTCTATCAATCTCGTCAACATACGAGAACGGGACAGCTATTGGAAGCACTCGACACCGCGTGCACTTGGGCTGGCTGGCAACCGTATCTCAACTTGTACTTGCTGAAGGGACATTGAAGGCACCCGACCACAACGATCTGGAACTGGCCGGACCGCACATCCTTATGCAAACTGCGCATCTTTCCAAGCCCCAGCAAGCCGACTAGACTGTCCTGGCCACCCATACTCACGGCGGGGTAGATTGCAATTCCTACGAATTAATGCAATCCCCCGCCGTCATTCTCTAAACCCCACAAGGCATTACCAAATCATTACTTTAATCTGCTCCTTTTTTAATCTGTTAAAAGTAGGATGTGCAAATCAAACAGCGATAATATTCCGGAGCTTAGGGTTAGTGATATGAACAAGACGTTTTTGCCAGTTGTGTTTTTGTTCTTGGCAGTTGCTTTTGCAAGTAGCGTGTCTTTTGTGGATGCTAAAGGTGACGATGGGAACAAAGGTGGCGATCACAGGGATAGAAAAAAAGGCAAGCAGGATCAAGCTATGCCTCACCTTCCTCCCCTTGCTTCGACTTTGACTCCTCCTCAAGACTCTTCTCAAACCACAACTACAGCAATTGCAAAACCTGCTGCTTTAAAATCTCCAACCAATACTGCCGCACAAAAAACGAAACCAAAGATAGCCGCACCAAAAAAAATTAGCGTAACCAAAGTTAAGCCGCCAATATTCTTCTTAAGCAAAGGAAGGGGGAATTTAAATTCATTTTACAAAACAACCACACTATCACCCCAAACAACTAAAGATTTGACAATAACCGCCGCTTCCCTTTTTGGCCTTGGGCTTCTTTTTCTGGGCAAGGTAGATTACTTTTTGAGTTCACCAATAGCTTGGATCAAAGATTTCAAAAATGCAAAAATATGAAGAAAATATTAGGGTTAACCTGTATCCTTTTGGCAACCTTAATTCTTGTGTATGTTATTTATAATAAATCAGAAAATACTAAAACCACGCGTGCATTTTCAAATTACACACTGATTTCTTCGGCATGGGAAAAATACAAAGGTCAGTTCATTCAAAATGACGGCCGTATCATAGATTACAGCCAAAGCGCTATCACTACTTCTGAGGGGCAAAGCTACGCCCTGCTGCGGGCAGTATGGTCAGACGACAAAGACGCGTTTGATATAGTCTGGAAATGGACAAAAGAAAATTTAAAAAGAAAGGACGATAACCTCTTTGGCTGGAAATGGGGACAGCGCCAGGACAAAACTTTTGGTTTTCTGGAAAATGGCGGCGAAAATAGCGCATCTGACGCGGACACAGATATAGCACTGAGCTTAATTTTGGCCGGACGGCGTTGGGGAGACCAATCCTACATTGAACAGGCAAAGCCAATTTTGGCAGACATTTGGGCAAAAGAAGTAGTAAGTTTTAAGGGAAAAAACTATTTATCTGCAGGAAATTGGGCAAATTTGCCAGGAGAAATCGTCTTAAATCCTTCATATTTTTCACCTTACGCCTGGCGTTTATTTGCTCAAGTAGAAACCACAAGTAGTACCCGCGACTGGAACAGTCTTGTTGATCCCGCCTATACCATATTAGAAACAACCAGAGATAGTAAATTGGACAAAGCAAGCGCAGTTGGTCTACCGCCTGATTGGATTAGTATCGACAAATTAACCGGTGAACTAAAAATCCCAACTATTGCCGGTTTGACTACCAATTATTCATACGATGCCATGCGTATCCCCTGGCGGATAGCAGTAGACTACCAGTGGAATAAAGAAGAACGTTCTCTAAATTACCTTCTTTCAGCTTTCAAAAAATTAAGAGACGATTATTTGCAAACCGGCAAACTGGGAACTTCATACTCTCACGAAGGCAACATAATTAACCACACCGAATCACCACTCATGTACTCAACAGCTCTAGGTTATTTTAAATCTACTGACTCCAACCTTGCCAAAAAAACCTATCAGGAAAAAATAATTCAGCTTTACTCAAACGACACAAACTCATTTAAAGAAGAGATTCCTTATTACGAACAAAATTGGTTGTGGTTTGGCGCAGCATTATATAACAACCGCATTATTCCTTTTTAAATCGTATGCAGAATCCTGTTATCCTTTCGGCAAAAGTACCCAAGACATTACTGGTAATAAACTTTCTGGTTGGAGTTTTTTATATCTTGTGGTGGTTTAGCTTCCAGCAAGTTGGCAGTTGGGTTTTGTATCTATTACTCTTGGCAGGTGAAATATACCATTTAATTGTTGCCTTTCTTTTTTGGTTTACCCTTTGGCCCAAAGAAATCGAGCGCCTTGGGCCGGACCCTTTATACAAACCGTCTGTTGGCATTTATATAACAGGTTGCGGTGAAACGGTAGACGTTGTAGAAAAAACTGCAATTGCCGCCCGTGACTTAAATTACGAAAACCACAAAGTTTATCTCTTAAACGACGGGAAAGTTGCCAACAAAGATAATTGGCAGGAAATTGCGTTGCTGGCGGCCAACTTGGGAATACGCTGCATTACAAGAGACGTTCCTGGAGGCGCAAAAGCAGGAAATATAAATAACGCTCTTAAAAATACTTTTGGAGAAATTATAGTTATTTTTGATGCCGACATGGTGCCGCATGAAGACTTTCTGGAAAAAACTATTTACCATTTCAAAAAGCAGCAAGTTGGTTTTGTGCAAACCCCGCAATACTATCAAAACTTTGCCAAAAACGACGTATCAGGCGGGGCATGGGAACAACAGGAGCTCTTTTTTGGGCCAATACTGGCCGGTAAAGAAAAAAGTAATGCAGTATTTATTTGCGGAACAAATGTTGCCATCAGAAGAAATGCCCTGCTATCAGCAGGGGGAATGTGTGAAACTAACATTGCCGAAGACTTCATCACTTCATTGTTAATCCACGAAAAAGGTTGGGTATCTGTCTATGTTCCGGAAGTTTTAGCAGAAGGCTTAGCGCCTGAGGACTTGTTGTCTTACTTTAAACAACAGCTTAGGTGGGCACGCGGGTCTTTGGAGGTTTTGTTCCGCTTCAATCCAATTTTTAAAAATCTCTCGCTATCTCAAAAGTTTCAATACCTTGGTTCTGCTCTCTACTATCTAAATGGGCTTATTATAGCCATTGATGCTCTTGCTCCATTAATTTTTTTCTTCACAGGCGTCTCTCCAGTAACATCTGCCACAACCTTGTTTGCTCTCTTTTTTATACCATTTATGCTTCTGAATTTGTTTACTCTTTATCTTGCGTCGGGAAACAGGGTCACTTTTCGGGCCCTGGCATTTTCCCAGGCCAGTTTTGCGCTGCAGCTACAAGCGTTGGCTTCCATAATAACAAACCAGAAAATGGGTTTTTCTGTAACTCCCAAAAAAGCTCTTGAGGGTAATTTTCTTTCTATAGTTTATCCCCACCTTGCCTACATAGGAATTGCAATGCTTGGTTTTGGTTTCGCACTGCATAGAGAAGGTCTAACCCCTTCTGTTGTTACTAACCTGGCCTGGGTAATGTTTAATGTTTTCCTTCTTTTACCTTTTATTTCTGTTGCTTATCCCTGGGAAAAGATCTTCACCAACGCAAAACTGTCATTCCCGCGCATACGGGCATCCAATTAACTGTCATCTCGAACGACAGTGAGATATCTCTCGTCTTCGACTCGAGATGACACCAAAGTGGAGAAAATCAAAAAATGTTTACTAAACAATCGTTATTTACATTTTCAGGAATTGCTTTGGCAATTATTTTTTCCTTGACTTTAGGCTTCTTTACGCTATCTTTCCAATCAATTCGACTTGATGAATCACAATCTTTGTGGATGTCGGGAAAATCTTTACCAGTATTACTAAAACTTACAGCAGAAGATGTTCATGTCCCTTTATATGGAATCTTATTGCATTTTTGGATTCAAATTTTTGGCAACAATATCTCCTCAGCTCGAATGCTGTCTTTGATATTTTCACTAATAACAATCCCCATACTCTACAAAGTAACCAGAGAAGCCAGCACCCCTGCAATAGCTATCGGAACAATATTGCTTTATTCTTTTTCCCCATTTATCGTTTGGTATACAACCGAAGCAAGAACTTACGCCTTATTTACTTTTATCACAACCATAAACCACTTTTATTTTTTACGTCTATTGCAAAGTGGCGGCAATGAAGGAAAAATGGGGTATTTTTTAAGCAGCCTTTTTGGTTTTTATACCCATTATTTCTTTATTCTGCTTGCCGCAACCCAAAGCCTGTTTTTGTTTGGAACAGCAATTTACAACAGACTCGAGAAAACAGGCGGTAAAGAAATCGAGGTTCCCAGCCTGAAATTATTCCTAAAACAAATTGCTATTTTGGGAGTTGCATTCTCTTTTCTTATCCCCTGGATTTATTACTTTGTTACTTTAGGAGCAGGAGCAGCCACTTCTCCTCAGATTCCTCCGCCAACAAGTTTTAACATCTTCCAGGTTTTTTTTAATTTTATCTTTGGTTTTCAAAGTCAAAATTTTCAATCATTTGCCATCTCTCTTTGGCCGCTGGCATTAATATTTTTATTCTTCATTTTTACAAAAAGACAGCTTATCGGAGTTAAAAGTATTGCCTATTTTGTAGCTGCAACTTTTATACCCATCAGCATAGCATTCGCCGTCTCTTTTATAAGGCCAGTTTTTCTCTCACGCTACTTAATACTGGTAACCCCAACACTTTTTATTATCATAGGTTGGGCAATTGTTAATTATCCCCGGCATATCTCGTCAATTTTTTTGGCTTTTTCTGTTGTAGCCATGCTGGGCGCCAGCACTTACCAAAATATTTCAGCCAATACTACCGTAAGAGAAGACTACAGGTCTGTTGGATCATATCTTGCCCAGGATGCTGCAGCTCAGGATATTGTCGCAGTTTCTGCACCTTTTACAATTTATCCTATTGAATATTCTTACAATGGCAATGCCAAACTTGTAACCATTCCAGAATGGAACCGCTACACTCAGGGAGCTATCCCCCAATTTTCGGAAAGTGCATTAAAAGCTCAAGTTGAAAAATATAGAAACACATATCAGAGAATTTTTGTGGTCCTTTCTTACGACCAAGGTTACCAGGAAAAAATTAGAAGTTATTTTGATAATAACTACGAACTATTAAGCCAAAGAGAATTCCCCTACAACATTTCCGTCAGAATCTACAAATTACGGTATTCATATTAGACCTAAACCATGATGCTTCTTGTGTCAGGAGCCGTGCTACTTATAATTTCCTGGGTTATCGCCTGGAACCACAATTTACCTTTCTCGGAGCATTCTTTCCCTTTCTTATGGCTGGGATATATCTTAACTGCCAACGGCTTAAGCCTTGCCATTTTGGGGCATTCACTTCTAACAAAATTGAGGTGGCATTTTGTTCTTCTTTTCTTGTTCTCAATTCCTTTTTGGTGGATTTTTGAGGCGGCAAACCAACTGGTGAACAACTGGCATTATGTGTTGCCCCATCCGGTCTCTCAAATAGAATATCTCCTCCGCGCCTCACTTAGTTTTTCGACAGTGATACCTGCTGTACTCTCAACAGCCTATTTTATAAACAGCTTCCTGCAAAAAACATGGCTTAATTCGGGCAAAAAATTTGCAGTTTGTAACTACTGCGCACTTGTCGCGTTTATCACAGGCGTTATTTCATTCTTTTTATTGTATAAATTTCCTACCTTTTCCTTTCCGCTCGTCTGGCTAAGTCTAGTCCTGGTTGCAGAACCGTTAAACTTTTCCTTGGGTATTCCTTCGTGGCTATCTCAAATTTCCAAAGGCAAGTGGGCATTTTTTGTCTCAGCCGCTTTGGGCGCCTTGATTTGCGGATTTTTTTGGGAACTTTGGAACTATTATTCAGCTCCTAAATGGGTTTATGTTCTTCCCCGTTTATCATACTTTAAAGTTTTTGAGATGCCGATTCTTGGCTATTTAGGGTACCTACCATTTGGCCTGGAAGTTTACTCTTTTACCATGCTTTGTTTGGGAATTTTAAAAAAGTTTTTGGGTGTGGTATAGTCCAATATCGTGACCAAATATAAATTAATCTTTAACGAAATGCTGGAGAAAAACCCCGAGCTTTTTAACGAGTTCCGCACCGTTCACGACAAATACTCCCTTCACCCCGAAGAAAATCAAGAAGAATTCAATATAATCGGCAGAAAAGTCCAGGATGTTATCCGCCGGTTTGAAAACATTTTATGCGGCAAATCCGAAACCTCAGGCTATAGCCAGTATTCTTCAAACCTTGCCCAAAAATTCCAGGATGAAATCCGCGCCCATTTTCCAAAAATTGACTCCATCGGCATCAAGACAGGTTCCCCCGAACCCCAGTTCAACCTCAAGAAAATCAACCTCGGTTAATTACTTCTTTTATCGCTAGCGCTTCCTCTTCAACAATCATTTGCTCGGTATCCAAAGTTAGGTCGTAGGTCTGTTCCGCCCATTCTTGAGATTCTTTCAAAGAAAACTCCAACTCGTTTAAAGTTCCTCTGTATGTCCCCGTCAGACTTTGGCGTTCGCCCACCCTTCTGCGCAAAGTTTCCGGAGAAGTTTGCAAACTAACCACAACTAAACGGTAAGCAAAGTAATGCTGATCTTTCAAAGAAAGAACCATATCTTCTCGCCTTTGCGGTTTGGCATTTGTGTCCAGAGCAACGTGACAACCCGTTTTAAAAGCCCTATTTACGAGTTCCGCCGAAACAGTTTTTACCACTTCATTAAACTCTTCCCCATATTGCCAACCTTGATTAAATAAACTCTGCCTGACTTCGTCCAAACTGACCGAAATCAGCGGAAGGTCTTTTTTCAAATCGTTAATAACCGCAGATTTGCCCGATCCTTGAAGCCCCGCAAACATTAATACGACAGGATTTTTGGGCTTTTCAGAAGGCACTTCCCACTGAGAAGAAAAGTGGTCGATTAAGAATTGTGCTTCTTCTTGACCATATGGAGAAAGTCTTTCTGGCATATGTTATTTTATCTCATTAGTTGAAAAAGAGTGTTTCACAGAGACTTGTATTGGACAAACAATCACAGCAAAACACTCCCCAAAGTTTTGCTTGACAAACCGGGTTTGTCAATTCGTTATATAAAATAATATAAGTCTAAGTGCAAAAAAGAGCGTCAGGCTGAAGTTATGAGTTGGCGAGAACAACTCCAGCCTGACGCTTGTGGGCAAGCGGGTGATTCGCGTGTTGTAGTTACGGGTCGACGAATCGAACCACCGCGCCCTCCGGCAACACCTCCGTCGAGTCCGCCGGAACGCAGCGCACGTGCCGCCCCTCCACAACCTCCACCGGCCACGAAGCATCGCTGGCAGTCATCGGGAAGACGTTCTTCGCCTGCGCCGGGTCCTTGATCGTGTCGACGATAGCCGCCACTGTTGGGCGAGCAAGCTCGAGAGTCTTCCTCCGAAGCACAAACGGCCAGGGTCTGTCAACTGAACTACCACTCGGGTCAACGGCGTAGCGAGCCTGATATCGCCAGATCCCGTTGCCACCGAAGACAAGCCCGTCTTCACTTCGACTTTGGGCCTGGCAAAAACCGCAACCATTGTCCCCTCCTTATGGGCGACAACACTACTTGCAACAACACGGGAAAGTGCAAACCCTCCTTTCCAGTCTTCAAAGACTTAAGAATTAGTGTGTAGTATACAAGAAATCTTACTTAATTCACATGCCCCAATAAGATATTCCGGTTTGTGGACTATCCAATCGTGGCCTTCACCTTTTAAGACACAAAGGCTCGAGTCAGAAATTAATTTGTGAAGTCTCTCTCCCGCCTCCATACTCACCAGGTGATCTTCCGTTCCCCACAATAAAGTCGTTGGCACTTTGACCTTTCCCGCTACTTCTGACGAGTCATACCTGGCTGCATGCCTTGCAAGTTTAATTTGTGTGCGCAGATTGCTGACTACCCGGCCAAAAGACCGCATTTGCTCCCAAAAAGCAAGCTTGGCATAAGCCAGGTTGTTTTTAGCAAAGCCGCAAAAGAGCCTGTGTAAGGGTAAATCTGAGATATTTCCTACAGAGTTGACTAAAAATAAACGACTAACTTTTTCGGGGTAGCGTGCAGCAAAATCCATCGCCAAAATTCCGCCCAAAGAATGCCCCAGGACAAAAGCTTTTGGGTGCCTTTTTAGGAGCGCGGATACTTCATCGGAGATGTCATGTAAAGATTTTCTTGAGGCAATCTTCACATACGGAACAAAAACTATATTCCAGCCTGAAAGGTTGGAAACAAGCTTTTTGTACGATGACTCCCCTAAGCTCCAACCCGGAAACACAACCAAAGTTTTAGGCATAAGAAAGTTAAATGTATTTTTGTGCAAAGTTCTGGAGAAGAATACTATACATAAGAATATCTTCTGCTTTATGGTCACCGTCAGGCTTCTTTAAAGTTTTTTCTGTTTCTTCCAAAATTCGTGCGACATGGGGGGAAATCATCTCCATATTAACACGCTTTTTTGTCTCTATCGCCTCGTGTGCAAAGTGAGAAGCTGTGGACAAAGAACCAAGATGCATATATAAGCTCGCTCGGCGAAGATCACTAACTATGGAACCGATAAGGAATTTATTGTCACTCATGATTTTATTTCACCAAGAAACTCTCCAAAAAAATACCTTGTGAGTTCCTCGTAATTTTTCCTTGTGTTTGGGTCCTGAATCTCGTGGCTTGTGTTGTTCTGGTTCACACGAAGGTTAATAAAGGAGTTGTAATCAATTATACCTGTCATCATCTCAATCCCACCACCCCATAAGTGGCTTTGCTTAGACCCATCTTCAATAAGTATTTTCTCTGAGTCAGCATGCCATTCGGCTCCCGAAGAGCAAATCCTTCTTTCAATATCAATTACAGTCTTAATATAAGTTCCGTGTCGCTCTTTAAGTAGTTCTATTTCTTCCTTGGTGTATGGCTCGGATTTAGTAATAATCACACGCAAATTTTAACATACAGAACACGGATTAAAATCCGCTAGTACAAGCTCAGCGATTAACAAGGTTCTTGAGCACTAGCGAGAGGTTCTTCTTTACTCAACTACTGAATATCCTGCATTTTCTATTGCCGATTTAATCTCTCCGTCCGTTATTTGCTCCGGATCAAACTCAACCTCGCAGATTTGACTGGCATAATTTGTGCTGGCAGACTTGACCCCATCTAATTCTTCCAAACAATCATCAATCAAAAAAGCACAAGAAGAACAATCTAACCCTTCAAGTTTGAGTGTTTTCTTAATCATTTTCCTTATGCGTCATCCCTGCGTAGGCAGGGACCCAAAAACGACTTGTCGTCCCCATGGAAATGGGGATCCAAAAATATCTGTGTAGATTCCGTGTCTTCGCACGGAATGACAGGGAACAACACCTTACGCCCAAAACTTCCTACGACACCTTGATTGTCCCCGTATACATTCCCATCCCACAAGCCCAGATTATATTCCCAGGCTTATCAGGGGTAAATTCAAAAGTAGCTGTTTCTCCCAAATTTAGTCTCTTGCTCATTTTAAGTTGAGGTATGACAAAAACCGAAGTGCAACCCAAAGCTCCCGTAGGGGTAACATTAAGCTTTACGGGTCTGCCCGCCTTAACTTCTATCACAGAAGGGCTATAACCTCCCGCCAGCGCAGTGATATTTGCATTTTGCACACCATTGACTACAGTGACGGTATTGGCTGCCCCAAGAATATCGCCGGCAGGATTGCGGACAACTTGAGCCAGCGCCTCAAATGTTTGGCCAACACCATTTAAATTGAAAGGCAAACCTGATAAAACCAAAGAAGAATTGATAGCGGAAATACCCAAAAATATTAAGGCCGCAGCAGCAACTGGAGCAAAGTATTTTTCAAAAAGTTTCCCCATGGCAGCCAGCGCGCCCACGCCGGCAAAAAGCGGCATTGTCCCAATTGTAAATAAGGCCATGGTGGCAGCTCCCAAAAACGCGTTGCCTGTTGATATCGCAAACGTTTCCATAGCCAACGTTGTTCCGCAGGGTATAAAGACCGTTAAAACGCCTAAAAAGGCTGGAGCAAAGAGGCTTGAGCTCCTGGCTTCCTTGCGCACCATTCGGGTCAGAAATTTAGGTGGCTGAATAATGGCATAGCGAAAAATCGGGTGAAGCTTCAAAAGATTTGCCGCAACAGCCAACATGTACAAACCTGCTACTGCTTGCATAACAGTCCGCATCCCATCAGACAAAGAAAGCGCGCTTCCAAACATCCCAAGCAGGAAGCCCAAAAGAGTGTAGGCCGCTAGTTTAGATACTAAAAAAGCAACAGTCGGCAGAAAAGCCTTTTTACCCTGGCGTGCCGCCACAACTGAGGCTAACAGCCCTCCTTGAACCGCAGCACAGGAAAATCCGCCTACTGTCAAACCGGTAATAAGTGGTATCCAAATATCCATAATACGAAATGCAACCGTCATTGCGAGCAAAGCACCCAAGCAGAAGTAGTATACCAGACTATACTCTCGCTCGATTTAGTAAGAGTGAATTGACAACAACTGAGACGGAGCTTGTAGCCATGGCAATGGAAGCATAAATTGGATTTAATAAAAGCCCAAAGAACGGATAAAGAACACCAGCGGCAACAGGAATTAATAAAACATTATACCCAAATGCCCAAACGAGGTTCAATTTTATAGTTCGCATTGTCTTCTTAGATAATTCAATCGCCGAAACCAGAGTTTGCAAATCGCGATTTACCAGCGTAATGTCAGCAGCTTCAATCGCTACATCGGTTCCGGTACTTATCGCAATTCCCACATCCGCCGCAGAGAGTGCCGGCGCATCGTTTACCCCATCACCCACCATCGCCACAACTTTACCTTCCTGCTGTAGTCTTCTCACCTCGGCCTCCTTTTGATCCGGCAAAACTTCCGCCAAAACCCGATCTACTCCGACTTGCCTGGCAATTGCCTGAGCTGTCCGTTCGTTGTCCCCCGTAATCATTGCAGTTTCCAGACCCATTTTCTTTAATTTCGAAACAGCATCTTTGGCTGTGTCTTTTACCGTGTCGGCAACCGCGATCAACCCCAGCACACTTTTCTGGTTGGCCAATATCATCACAGTCTTCCCCTGGGCCTCCAGTCCCGCCAGCACAGACTTGGCGGGGCTAATGTCAATTTTATTTTCCTCCATTAGGCGCTTGTTGCCAAGGAAAAGATGTGTTTTGCCCACAACCCCCTCAACACCCCTGCCCGAATGTGCTTTAAAACTTTTGACAGAAGATAAATGACATCCTTCTTCTTGAGCTTTTTTAACAATTGCCTCCGCCAGCGAATGCTCAGACCCTTGCTCAAGAGAAGCAGCCAAAGTAAGCACGGAAAGGTGAGTATCATCTAGCGCATGGGTGATTCTGTCATCCCCGCCAAGGCGGGGACCCAAAAATTTTATTGATTGGATTCCTGCCCCGCCGTTTGCGAGGCTCGCCTTTGGCGGCTGCGCAGGAATGATATCCGTCACGACCGGTTTACCCCAAGTTAAAGTCCCCGTTTTGTCAAAAACTATCGTATTTATCTTATGCGCCGTTTCCAAACTCTCCGCATCTTTGATCAAAATCCCTTTCGAGGCGCCTTTCCCCGTCCCCACCATAATCGCCGTCGGAGTCGCCAGGCCCATAGCACAAGGGCAGGCAATAATCAAAACTGCAACCGTATTCAAAATCGCAAAAAGAGTTGCCGGAGCAGGCCCAAAGTCATACCAAACTATAAATGTCGCAATTCCCAAAATCAAAACAACCGGCACAAAATAGGAAGAAATAATATCCGCCAGACGCTGAATTGGTGCGCGGCTTCCCTGGGCTTCCTCAACTAAACGAATAATCTGCCCGAGCATTGAGTCCTCTCCAACACGCGTCGCTTTGTACAAAAACGTTCCGCTTTTGTTAATTGTTCCGCCAATAACCGTGTCGCCCTTTATTTTATCAACCGGCACACTTTCGCCGGTTACCATTGATTCATCAATTGAAGACTCTCCCTCTTTGATAATTCCATCAACAGGAATTTTTTCTCCGGGACGAACGCGAATTAAATCGCCCACGGCAACGTCTTCAATCGGAATGTCTCTTTCAACTTTTCCGCGTACAACGCGGGCAGTTTTCGCCTGCAAACCAATCAATTTTCTTATAGCCTCTGACGTCCCCGCTTTTGCCCGCGCTTCCAGATACCGGCCTAAAAGAATAAGCGCGATAATAACCGTTGAAGTATCAAAGTAAGGCATCTGCTCGATCCCAACTTTTTCCACCAGGTCGGGAAAAACAGTGACAACCACAGAATATAAATAAGCCGTCGTTGTACCGATAGCGATCAAAGTGTCCATATTGGCAGCGCGGTTTTTCAACGAAGCCCAGGTGTTTCGATAAAATTCCCACCCTATCCAAAACTGAATAGGAGTTGCCAAAACCAACTGTATCCAAAAGTTGCGCAGGAAAAGCGGGGAAGTATCAATAAGCTTAGGGAAAGTTCCCCAAACTAAAAGCGCACCCGCAAAAAGCGCAATCGCCACCTTCCTCAAGAGTTTAGCCAGCTCTTTCCTCTTTACTTCCTCCTCCGCGTCCATACTTTTTTGCTGATCCAAAACTGCCTTGTACCCAATTTCGGCAACAGCTTTGCAAAGCTCCTCTTCGGAAATTTTTCCAGGGTCAAAAGTGACGCGAGCTTTTTCTGTGGCAAAATTAACCACAGCCTCACTAATTCCTTCGAGTTTGAGGAGCCTTTTCTCAATAAGCCTTACGCATGACGCGCAATGCATGCCTGAAATTTTAAAAGTTTTCGTTTCCATAAGATACCTAACTGCTCACAACACACTACTTAACCACAATCTTGCCGTGGTACATATTCATCCCGCATGAGTAGACAAATTCTCCTGCCTTCTTCGGAGTGATCGAAATATTAACGGTTTCTCCCAAAGGCAACTCACGCCTGACTTTGAAGTCCGGAATCAGTAATTCCTCAAGGCAAGACGATGGGTCGGTTCTGGTAAACCTCAACAGAGTAGTCTTGCCTTTGGGAATCTCTACTACTTCGGGCTTATACCCGCCGGAAACTGTAACGTCTACCTCGCCACTTGAGGCCTGAACTGCCTGCTCCTTTTTGCCCAGGAAAAACCAGTACACAAAAAGTGCCGCGAAAAACCCAAGGCTGGTAACTATAATTTTATCTATACTCATAAAACAAATCGGAATTCCTCTTCCTGTCCGAGCGTATACACTTCATATAAATACTCGTCATTCCGAGCGTTAGCGAGGAATCTCGCCGCTTGTCGGCGTCTGACCCGCATGCGCGGGAGATCCTTCACTGTCGTTCAGGATGACGCCGCCGTCCGACGTCACTTTGTCAGCTTATTGTACAACCAGCCAAACCCATAGCCGGTTGCCCAAGAAGCCGCTGTAAAGGTCAGAAAACCCGCCAATATATTTTCTATCGTTGGTGTATCTCCCTGCAGGGCTGACCAATCAACTCCATGGAACCAAAGGCTGCCAATATTCATTAACAAATCAGGAGCAAAGACAGCTGTTAAGGCGCAAGCCAAAAACCAAACGCTTCCAACAATGGCCAAAGTATTGCCCAAAATCATCGGATTCAATTTCATTTTTCCCCACCTCCTTTGACTTTTATTAAGAAGAAAATAAGCCCGGCAGTCAAGGCAAACAAAAACCCAAAATTCACCAGTGGGTTTGGGCCAATTTGATCGTTTACAAAAGCTCCAGCGTTTTGGATTAACTTAGAGAATTGATCGGCTTGGGTCATAGAAAGCTTGCCGGTCATAGTTAATACAAAAGTGATAAATCCCGCGCCCAAAAAGATCACACCCGCGATCAAGTTTCCCAAAAGCAACGGATATTCTCTACCACCCAAAGAAAAAACAGTTAAAGGTTTGCGCCAGATTTGAATCCCGGGCATTTTGTACGAAAAAAACATCGACATTAGAAGAAGCGGTGTCACCATTCCTAGCACATAGACAGCGCCCAATAAAATTGCTCCCCAAAAATTTGGTGAAAGAAAGGCGAAAGCCAGGACTCCGATTAAAACCGGCGCACAGCAGGCACTCGTTAGCCCCGAAAAAATACCCAAAGTAAAAATGCTAACTACATCAGTTTTTTGCTTGCCCTGCGAATGCACCCATGAAGGCATGGGCAGTTTTAAACCGAGTAAAGAAATAATTCCGGCACCTATCATCACAAATGCTCCAAGAAGATAAACTGCGTCGTGATATCGCAAAAGCATTTTCGAAACCAAGGCAATGCCCAAAACTGCCGGCATCAAAACTACAAAAATTCCCAAGCCAAAAACCAAGGTCATTCCCAAAACTTTTTCCCTTTCTTTGAAAACACTGCCTAAATATGCCGGGAACAAAAACGTAATACAGCAAGGCGCAAAAAGCGCCACCATTCCGGCTACGAAGGCAGCAATTATTGATGTTGAAAAGAGAAATCCTTCCATAGATCTCAAAATCTAAAACGGGTGGCGTGGGCGGAGGGAGTCCCGTCGAGCCCCCGCAGTCTCGCCAAAGGCGGACGAGGAGGTCGGACGGGACGAGCCCGCGACAGGACCCGTCGGGCTATTAGGCTCCACACCCACCACCACTACTGAGAACCGGCCAGGAAACCGGGTCAATTTTCGACTTTACATTCTTATATCCCGCCGCACTTGAGTAATTTTGTGCCAGAATCTCCTGCGCCGGAACTTTTGCATAATCTTTCCCGCTCTTCTCAAAATAATAGGCCAGATCCAAATAAGTTTGCGGGAACCAGTATGAGTTAAACGCCAAAACTGTTTTGTAAATCTCTTCCTTGGGGAAACCCTGACTGACCATTAATTCAATTAAACCCAAAGCGGCCATACCGTGATTGCAATCGGGGAAAGCCGTCGAATTGCCGCAGCAAGGACGATAAATACTGCCCGCAATTTCTTCTACCGTTTTTTCCTGCTCTGCCGTGAGCGGTATATAAGAATATTTGGCATAAATTTGCATGGGCTTTCTGGCCCCTAAAGTCCAACCACCAGTTGAGGCAAAATTTTCCGTTTTTCCAAGTTTCACCATTTGCCCTTGAGTTAAAACTTTGTTTTTATTTGCAAGTCCCAATCCCCATAAAACATCAACCCAAAAACGGGCAGTCGTCTGGTTTAAGACAATCGTGTCCGGTCCTTTCTCTTTAAAATAAGCTTCATATTCTTCCGGAAAAGTGGCGTCTCCGGTAATTGCCTGGGCAAGTTTTGACTTACTGATAACTCCATCCCGAACCATCCGCGCTCCCAAATTCCCCCAACGGATATTAAATGTAAAGCCGTTTGCGGGGATAACCTTCTCCTGGACTTTGACCAGGTCGATACCACCAACGACTGTAGATTTTGAAGGAAGATTGGCTTGTTTAGCCTTGTTGGCAATCGCCCTTTGGGCATGCAAACTGCCTGCGGCAAACGCGGCAGCCACGATAAAGATAACCAGCGGAGGTATGAAAACTGCTTTTTTTAACATATCATTCTGACCGAGCGTGTACGAGATCCCTCGCGGAGTTTGCACTGAGCTTGTCGAATGTGCTCGGGATGACGGTGCACCTTTTACCGCACTACATTACCGTCAAAGTTTAACTCAACAGTCGGGCGGGACGGGTCATTGGTTTCAAAACTGACAACTCTTGAAATTGGCCCAACTCCCTGGGGACCATGGTAGGCCGGATCAAAAATGGCCACAACTTCTCCTTCCTGCCCGGGGAAAAGTTTGCCTGTCCAGGCAGAGCGGGCGCCCATCACCATTTCAGGGCTTTTCTCCTGACCGTTCTGGAAATAAGTTTTTGTACACATACAGGATGTCGTTAAATTCCCGATTGTGATATCAGAAGTTCCGGTATTTTTGATCTTGAAGGAATGCTTAACTGGACTACCAGAATATGGAATGTCTCCAAAGGAAAATTTGGTTTCGGGAATTCCAATTTTGGCATTTTCAACTTTACCAATTTGGGCAGCTCCTGGTGGATTTGCCCCAACGTAATAAACTAAGCCACCGATCACAACAAAAGTAAGAACGATAAATACCCAGAATTTCTTGCTCATATTCCCTGTCATTCCTGCGCAGCCGCCAAAGGCGAGCCTCGCAAACAGCGGGGCAGAAAACCAATCAGTGTCATTCTGGCTTGTCCAGAATCGATTCTGGCGTCCCCCGCCAAGGCGGGGTCCCCAGAATGACAGCTGAAACACGGATTTGCACACCTTAACTTGCCCGTTTAAATACTTTCATCACTTCTTCTAAGGAATTTTTGCCATGTCCGTCATGAATATCTTTGGCCACACAATTTACCAAATGGTTTTCCAGCAATAAGGAGTCAATCTCTTTTAACGCGGCCTGGACCGCTTGAGATTGGTTAATAACACCAATACAGTATTCCTGGTTTTCAACCATCTTGATAACCTTATCCAAATGACCGCGGGCAATTTTTAATCTATGAAGCGTCCGTTCTTCTAAGTTCTTTGGTCTGTAGGTCATTGCTATAGTCTTGAGCGGAGTCGAAAGATATATCCTCCCCTAGGGGATATGATATAACAGAGAAAATACTTGTGTCAAGTGGAGATTGGGGGCAAAAAAACGCGCCAGAAAAGTGTGTGTTTCACTTTTCTGGCGCTGAAAAACTCACAAGGCCTTCGCTACTTTTTGTTCCTCCTCGCTTCCCTTTCAGAAGCAATCCTTTCCAGGATATCCGCCAGCAAGCGACGAGACAAGACATGCCGGCGTCGCCCACGTTCAAGCTCGCACACAAATCCGCGTGACATTCCCGAAGCTCCCGCCAAATCCCTTTGGGAAAGCCCCAGATTCTCCCTCATCCGACGCAATTCGTCACCATTTGGCACTGAATCGTCAGCCGGCAAAGGAGCCCTCTGCTCCCGTTGCCCACGCCGTGGTGGAGCTACGATAGGGGGACGCGGTATAAATGGCTCTGGTACTCCTCTGAACGTCAAAACCGGTTCGTTTGCCAACTCGTCTTCCGCAGGAAGCGGTATATTCATGCCCACACCCCGCGCAATCGCCCATCCACCAGCCCTATGATAGTCACCACCAAAGTGCTTCTCTGCCAGTTTGAGCAGTTGGCGGCAAGCCTCTGCAGGAACCGGCACCGCCAGGGGGCGCCGTGAAACCAAAAACTTCCCCTTAGCCTGTTCGGGAAGAGGTTGCGACAACCCGGCGCATAGGGCATCAGCCGCAGCCTGCAGGATCGGCTTACCACTCGACCGCAGCTGATCGCAAGCTGGCACGGGGACATTGCACACGATCATACGGCGCAAAACGCCCGGCAACATGGCGGGGATCGGAGTAGGCGCACGTTCTTCAGTTGCCCACAGGTCAGGTAGTCGAAGCCAGAGCTGGGCTATGACTGGATCGACCCCTATCTCTTGTGCCGCCTCGTACACAGTCATACCGCCGTGTACCAGCTCTCGCAGTTGCGCCATCCTCTTTACAGAGTCTGCAGGCGGAGCCACTATTGCGTTCATGTTTCCCTCTCTTTCAAGTGCTTTATTCAATGTGCAAACCAACACCCGCATTGTAACACCACCTGTTGTTTTTAACCACCAAAAGATAATATACTTTTGCCAAAATGGCTATAGCTTTGTGCGAACGCAAAAACGGCTTGTCTCCACCTCCCCCTACAGAACATGAACTGGTCAGGCGTGCCCAAGCCGGTGACAATACAGCATTTGCAACCCTTTTCGAGGTATATCAAACACCCATACTTAAGTACATCTGTCGCTTTACAGACGATCGGGAGGCAGCCCGCGACCTGACACAAGACACTTTCCTCAAAGCTTATTTGGGCATTCAGGAAATGGGGAATATTTTACTGTTTAGACAATGGCTGTACAGAATTGCAACCAATACCTGTATCAGCCGCTGGCGTCACGAAAGTCGGGCCAGTTGGGAACCCTGGGAAGACTTTCTCGCTACTTTCCATCCGTGCCAGGTCGCCAAAGATAGTCCTGAGCAAGACTTTATCAACAAAGAAAACGCAGAAGAAGTAATGCATATATTAAGCCAGCTTAAACCAAAGTATCGGGCATGCTTACTTTTGCGGGAGTATCATGACCTTTCTTACGATGAAATCGCCGAAGTATTAAAAATTACAGAGAGCCAGGTTAAAACATGGCTTTTCCGAGCGCGGGAGAAGTTTAAACAAGTTTGGACAAACACAGAAAGGAAACCATACGGGAATCTCGTGCGCACAAGAGACGGTAGAAGAGGCGGAGGAAATGCGAGAAACCGCAACAACCGCCTGACTCTTCAGAAATTAAGAAGAACAAGCCCTTTTACTGGAAAACAATGAATCAAGACGATTCGAAGTAAGTTCCCCAAAGCCCTCCGCAACTAAATTGGCCTTCCCAAAATCCTCATGCTTTGTGTATTCTCCCAAAACCGCAACAACAACCATACCTGCTTCTTTTGCCGCTTCCACTCCGGCAAGGGAATCTTCAATCACTACACACTCTGAAGGTTCCACAAAAAGCTTTTCTGCCGCTTTCCAAAAAATATCCGGCGCAGGCTTCGGGTTTGCGACTTCTTCCCGTGTAACAAGTGTATTAAAATACTTTTGTAAACCCAAATCTTCAAGTTCATCCTCAACCAGCCACCAGTTGTTGGAGGTTGCCAAAGCAAGTAAAGTTCCCTGCTCTGCCAGCTCTTCCTGGAGCTGCCAAAAACCAGGTCTAACTATAACTTCACCAATTCTTTTATGGTATGCATCTTGTGTCTCATGTACCAGCTGGCTCAGAGAAAGATCAGCAGGCAAATTAAATCTCTCAGCAAAGATTTTCCAGTTCTCCTCCATACCTATGCCCAAAGCATGCGGGCATGTCCGCTCTTTAGGATTTAGATGTACCCCATGCTGCGCAAGAACCTGGCAAAACGCCCGGGCATAAACTTCCTCGTTAAGAAGAATGGTCCCGTCAAGGTCAAAAATAACCGCGCTATAATTCATATATGTGACTTCTTTGTCATCCCTGCGCAGCCGCCAAAGGCGAGCCTCGCAAACGGCGGGGCAGGGATCAAAATGACACATGTCATCTCGATGACTGCAAGGAAGAGAGATCTCTCGCTTTGCTCGAGATGACAATTAATTGGATGTCTACTTCCGCAGGAATGACATTATCTATACACCACTTTTACAATTCCGCTGGCAAACCCAACCGGCTGGCTTGTCGTCGATTTCACTTGGGCTTTGTACAAATTATTTCCCGCCCACAGTGGAATATTGCCGGAAGCAATGGTTGTGTAAGTTGACGAGGTTGTACTTAGTTCACTACCAGATACCGCAATATTATTTGTTGCGTCAAACAGCCTCACCCACCCCTCTCCATTCCCATTACCTATCTTTATTGAAGCTTCCCAGCTAAAACTTTGAGACGTGCCATAACCCGCCGGGTCTATATAAACACTCCCCGGCACATCTGTCCAGTCTGTATTTGTGGTTGAAAACACCGATCCCAGGGCAACCGAGCTGGTTTTTGTGGTTTGCGCTATCACCTTGCTCGCACTTGTACTTTTCCCGGCCGATGCAGTTGCAATCGCCTGGGCAACTTTTTTATCAATTTCTTTCTGGCATTCTTGTCCGCAAGTATCAACAGTTGAGGCAACCCATGGAATACTTGCCTCAACTTTTTCTGACACTTTTTGGTAAGCATTTTGTGCAACCTGACGATGCAACCATGCTGTATAGGACGCTAAAAGTACGAGCCCAAGTATAAGCAGTTCTTTTATCCCGACATCGTGGATTTTGAAAAATTTTTTCATGAGCAACTTGCCTGTCATCCCCGCGTAGGCGGGGACCCAAAAAATGTCATTCCGTGTTTAACACGGAATGACACCGTATTACTTCTTTTCAACCCTTGGACCCTCTGGCGTATCTTTCGCTGTGTAACCACTCTTCTCAATCTCCTCCCTCAACCTATCTGCTTCCGCATAGTTCCCCACCTTCCTCGCATCTTCTCTTCGCCCCACCAGTTCCTCCACCTCCCGTGGTACTCGTAATACTTGTGACACTTCTCCCAAGCACAATCCTAGTACTTGACCAAACTCCATCAATATATCTAGCTTATCTTCCCTCGTAAGGTTGCTTTTTGCCACTTCCCAAGTAATTGCCAAAGCCTGAGGAATATTAATATCATCCTCCAATACGTCTCTAAATTGTGCCAAATACATTTGTCTTTTCTCCTCGCTTTCACTTGTGCCTTGGTTCCCTTGTCCACTTTTTAATCCGGCCACCACCGACTGCAATCTACGATATGCCGTTTGCGCTGCGTCCAAACTTTCAAACGTAAAATTCTGTTTGGAGCGATAATGCGCCTGGAGGAAAAAGTACCGCAGGGCCAGCGGATCATAGCCTTTTTCAATCAACTCACTCAGAGCAAACCCCGTCCCTTCGGATTTGGCCATTTTGCCACCATTAACCGTTAAATGCTCGTTGTGCAACCAATAGTCTGCCAAGGTAACCCCATTAGCGCTCTCGCTTTGTGCAATTTCATTTGTGTGGTGAACAGGAATATGTTCAACCCCGCCCATGTGGATATCTATTGTGTCACCAAGCAAACTTTTAATCATCGCAGAACACTCTATATGCCAGCCTGGAAAACCAATACCCCACGGCGAATCCCAAGTTTGCAAAGCATTGACATGCACTCCCGTTTTGAAAAACCAGAGAGCAAAGTCTGCAGGATGCTTTTTTTCCGGATCTGAAACATCTCCACTGCCTGCCCCAACGATATTTTGTTCAAACTTTTGGCCGGATAATTTTGTATAGTTTTTCGCTTTTGAAACGTCAAAATAAACTGCTTTGGGAGTAATGTAAGCAAATCCTTTATCTAAAAGCGCACTTACCATTTCCTGCATTTTTTCAATGTACTCTGTTGCCCGTGGTTTGTGAGTAGGTTCCAGGATATTCAAAGCTTTTGTGTCATTTTCAAAAATATCGATATATTTTTGCGCAATCTGGGCAGGCGTTTTGCCCTCAGTGCGGGCGCCTTTGTCCATTTTGTCCTCGCCCTCATCCTGGTCGCTGACTAAATGTCCAACATCTGTGTAGTTGCGCACAAAATTGACTTCGTAACCCAGGTATTGCAAGCTGCGGCGGATCAAATCAGCCATAGTCATAGCCCGCAAATTTCCGATATGCTGCGTCCAATAAACTGTCGGGCCGCACTGGTAAAAAAGTACTTTATCTTCCGTAATCGGCTTAAATTCTTCCTTTTGGCGGGTTAACGTGTTATAGAGGTGAAGCATTGTAAATTGCGCTACTACACATTTTAGTCTAGCCTTGCACTAAACGCAAAAGCGAAGATCAAAGCTTTTTGAAGCTATTGGCTTGGGGTACGGGCAATCTCCCGCGTTTGGCTTTTATCGGCAAGACTCGCCGTCTTTCGCCCGCCTTTTATCCCCAGAGCTGAAAACATTCTTTCTCTTAAACTTTTCTTACCTTTACCCATTTCTTCAATTTGTGTAGCTGGTTTTTCCCCGCTTGCCGTTTGCCGTCTTTCGTTTTGCAATTTCGTCTGCACTTCTCTTTCTTTTGTTGTCTGACTTATATGTCTCAACCTTTCCTGAAGTGTCGGGTAGTTTGCTTTTACATGTGACTCATCTTTGGCTTTCAAATTGTCAATTGTTCTATCCTCCAAAACCGGATGCAGAGGCTCGCTGTAATTTCCACTGACTTGTTCTCCCAACGCCCGAATTAATTGATCCATTTCGCTTTTTCGAGAAGTCTCCCCTGTTTCAAACGGTGACGCCTGAGAGGGAGGTTGGTTTGGTTTAGGTTTTGGTTGGACTAATAACATTGTTCACTCCCATATTGTCATCCCGAGAAGTCTGCGACGAGAGATCCCTCGACTTCGCTCGCCTGTGGCGAAGCTTCGCTCGGGATGACAAACTAGAATTCCCTTCTTCCTTCTATAGCATACTTTAAAGTCACATCATCTGCATACTCTAAATCTGCCCCCGTTGGGACACCAACTCCAAGGCGGGTAATTTTTAGATGTTGCGTGCCATTGCCAATTTCTGCAATCTGCTTTTTTATGTACATAGCCGTTGCTTCCCCCTCCATTGTTGGGTTGGTAGCAAGGATTATTTCAGTGATGGGTGATGGGTGATGGGTGATGCGTTGAATGAGTCCCCTTATGAAGATCTCGTCCGGGCCTATATTTTCCAACGGGTTTATAGCGCCATGAAGAACATGGTAAACCCCTTTGTATTTTCCCGACCGCTCAAGCGCAAGAAGGTCTAAGGGCTGCTCAACCACCATAATTCTTCCACTATCCCGGGAAGGATCATTGCAAATTGAACAAGGGTCCTTTTCGTCCACGTTTTTGCAAACAGAACAAAGCAATGTGCCACTTTTTAGCTTACTCAAAGAAGTGGCAAAAGTTTCCAGTTGTCCTTGAGGCACATGGAGAAGATAGAAGGTTAATCGTTGTGCAGTTTTAGGGCCAATTCCGGGCAATTTTTCAAAATTTTCCGTTAAATCCCGTACCGCTTTGGGCAATCTCATATAACACCCGATTATACCGCAAACTGAAGCTGATTTCCACCTCTTTTTACGAAAAATCCCCCTTCGCACAAGGCTTCGGGGGACCTTCGAGATCCTAAGGTTTGGGTAAAGAAACGGGCGCGCCCTAAATTAAGAGCCAAGACCTCCGAGGAGGCCTTGTAAACCGCCACCCATTTCTTGCATTTTTGAAGCAACCACCTTTTGAGTTTTCTCGTAAGCTTTATTTATAACTTCAGCAACGGTTTTATCGTCCTGCCCACCAGTTACTAATTCCTTAATCTTGAGGTCGCCTGAGAGAGTCACTTTAACACCATTTTCCTCTAAAACAATGCGCTCTTTGGAGAGTTGGTTTTGGATTTGGCGCAGCTTGTTGATTGCTTTTAAAGTATCCGCACCTTGCTTAAACTTATCAAACATCTAGAGAGGATTTTACCACACACCTTTCCCCTCGTCTACAGCATTTTTTGCTTTAATTGGGCATCTGCTCTTCGCTTTTGACACCAAAAATATCTTCTGCAGCGCGAACAATATCTTCCTCAACTCCCACAGTTACGTTAGCCACATCAGCCGCTCTTCGCTTTTGTTGGGCTAAAAAACAGGCAAGTTTTACGGGCGCTCCTAAAATTTGAGTTGCCGCCTCCTCGACTAAGGTTCTGTAAGGGTCTTTTTCAATTTTGTCTTTGTGGAATTGGTAAAAAACCTCGATAGTTAAGACTTTCCCATCAAATTTTGACGGCTTCGTCGCGCGCAACAGTGCCTCGATAGAATGATTTTTGGGTTTTACTTCTTTCATAACTTGTTTCCATTTTTCTTCCAATTCTTCCTCATTAACTTGTTGACCTGTTGACTTACTGCCTTGCTTCTCAGAAAGAGGAGCAGTTGCCGGCGCATGAAGTTCCGACTTGTTTGAGGTAGGTTCGAGCGGGATGGAGTCGCCGCTTTTGACGGCGCGCAGTCCCCGAGCTCCGGTCCCGCCAGACGCGGGATCCGAGTTGTCGAACGAATGAATCGGCAATGCACCTTTTCCTTCCTTCCCTTCGGCGGAAGCCGAGTTGTCCGACAAGTGAATAGGCTGCGAACCAGCTCTAGATTGGCTCCACTTAACAATTGCCAACTCCAACGGCAAAGTTGGAACAACAGCCTGCGAAAACTCTTTAAACGCCTCCGAGAAAAGCTCAATCAATAAACGTACTCTTTCCACCCCTCCCAAATCCTTTGCCCCCACTTTCCCCTCCCAGCCTTGCAAGGTTGAGCCTTTTGAGGCTACGGCAAATTCTGAAAGTAAAATTTGGCGCAAGGCTCCAACGAGTTGGCTTGTAAAACTTTTTAAATCCGTGCCCACGGCCGCAACTTTACTTATTTCTTCTAACGCGCCTTTTGTGTCCCCAGAGGCTAAATGGTTAAGCAGTGCATCAACAGCTCCTGTCGAAACAGAAAGCAAAGAGGTCACGTCAGCATCACTAACTTTATCCCGCCCAACACTTAGCTGCTCCAAAATTTTGTGTGCCTCGCGAAAACTCCCGTCAACACGAGAGGCAATATTTTCAAGCACCTTTTCTTCAACTTTTAACTTCTCTCCTTTCACAACTTTATTCAAAGACTCAACAACCTCTTCAGTTGTCGCTTTTGGGAAGAGAATGTTGGTGCAGCGGGAGCGAATCGTATCAAGAAGCTTTCCCGGAGCAGTTGTGGCAAGTATAAAAATTACATGGGCGGGGGGCTCTTCTAAAGTTTTCAGAAGCGCATTTGAAGCCTCGTTAGTCAACATGTGCGCTTCGTCAATAATATAAACTTTCTTTTTTGCGCCGGCTGTAGCAAGATGAACCCCTTCCCGCAAAGTCCGGATGTCGTCAACTCCGCGGTTTGAAGCAGCATCAATTTCTATAACATCTAAACTTGAGCCATTTGTTATGGCAAGACAAGTGGCGCATTTGTTGCACGGTTCAACATCCGCCACTCTACCCTCACAATTTATAGCTTTGGCCACAATACGGGCAGCCGAAGTTTTTCCAGCTCCGCGTGGACCGGAAAATAAAAAAGCATGCGGTACATTCCCACTGCCTAATATGCGGGAAAGGTCATCCCGAACTTTGCGAAGATCAAGGTCAGCAATTTTTTGTGGTCTATACTTGAGGTAAAATGTCATAAAAATAGCAAAGATTAAATATCAAACATCAAAAA
The DNA here is from genome assembly GCA_964472675.1 of uncultured Gammaproteobacteria bacterium. Classification (GTDB taxonomy): domain Bacteria; phylum Patescibacteriota; class Microgenomatia; order UBA8517; family UBA10165; genus 01-FULL-43-15b. The sequence continues at coordinate 80,153 of CAYYLO010000002.1, forward strand.
TACACATTATAAATTAAAAAAGAGTAAAGATTTTGCCAGTCTTTACATATTCTACTTTGTCTTTTTGCTTTTTGCGATTTGATTTTTGATATTACTTGTGGTGTATCCCAAGGAGGTGTAGTGTGCCGTGCTCGGCCAACTCGCAAATTACCTCATCCATCAGGCGGTTTTTCTTAATCGCAATTTTTCTAACCTCAGGATAGCAAATCACAATATCGCCTAAAGATCTGTCATTCTCATTTTTTGGAAATTCACCTTTTGCCTCAGAAGCCGGAAAAGAAAGAACTTCATGTGTCTCGTCCGCCTGTCCTTCATTTAAAAATTTCTCGCCCAGCTCCCGCATTTTCCTCTCGCCCACTAACGCTATAGACACCTCTGCTTCCGTCACACCGTGATTTGAAAGAAGCTCTGACACACTTTTTTTAAGAGCCTTAGTATTTGCTGGATAACGAGACTGGCGAGTGATGAAAATAGAAATCATACAATCAGTGTCATTCCTGCGCAAGCAGGAATCCATATAGATCCCGTATCAAGTACGGGATGACAGAAGTTTCTCCCGCACTATACGGGAAACAGTACTTCCATCCGCTTGCCCCTTCACCTTCCCCATAACCGCACCCATGACTTTTCCGAAGTCGGATGCACCACCAGTACCCAGATCCGCGATAATCTGCTCTGCAATCTGTTCAATCTCTTCGGCCGACATTTCGGCCGGTAAAAATTCCTGTAAAATTTTCGATTCCACACGCTCTTTTTCGGCAAGTTCAGCCCTCCCGCCTTTCTCGTATGCCTCAATCGCCTCCTGTCTTTGTTTAAGCTGCCGGCGGATTATGGAAATCTCTTCCTCGCTGGAAAGCTCCCGCATCTTGGCAATTTGCTCATTATGCAAAGCGCTGTACAAAAGACGCAGCGTCGAAAGGCGCAGGTTATCGCCCCCTTTCATGGCCACTTGTATTTGTTGCTGCAACCGATCTGTTAACATGTCTTAATTATACGCTAGTTGAAGCGAAATTCTGATTTTCGATATATTACTTTCTCTGGTAAAATCGTACATGCCTAAAAGTTTCAAAAGGATATTGGTATTTATCTTCCCCATAATCCTAACTATTTTGCTTTCCTACGTGTTGCAGGCTCTTATAGTGAAAAACCAAGAGCAATTCACCAACTGGCTCTCAAGCTTTGGCCCATACATTATTATTGTTTATATAATTCTTCAAGCAATAACTGTAGTCTTTGCGCCGCTCTCCGGTTTGTTCCTGCTGGTTGCGATGATTGCTCTTTTTGGGCCAGCCGTTGCAATAACCCTGGCTTATTTAGTTACCACCCCAGCTTATTTAGCCAACTTTTACCTTTCTAAAAAATACGGCAGGCCGCTGGCTGAAAAAATAGTAGGGCAAGGCGCTTTAAAGAAAATGGACAAATTCGTAGCAAACTCGGGCCTTGGAGTATTAGTCGTCATAAGACTCTTCCAAAGTTCAAATTTTGATTATTTATCCTATGCTTTTGGCCTAACAAACATACCTTTTAAAACTTTCGCGGTGGTTAACGTCCTGGCTGGCATACCTGCCGCTCTTATTTCTTACATAATCTATTCTTTATCCGACAACTTAACGGAGGGAGTTGTAATCACCTACGTGGTAGGAGTTCTATTTGCAGGGTTTTCAATACTTTTGAGCATTTACCTCAACAACAGAAAAAACTTAAGTTAGATATCTCTGGTGTGCTCAATGTCTCCCAGCAAATGCAAATGTAAATGCTGGATCAGGGCTGCCCCCGCACCGTTTACCACTAGCCGATAGCCTGTTTTCCTAAGTTCCATATCTTCAATAAACTCCTGGGCAGTTTTGTTCATCTTCAGCCAAACTTCCCAAGTGTCGTCAACCAAATCTGCAAACTGTTCAATATGCTTTTTGGGGATTATTAAAAGATGAATTGGGGCTTTGGGATGGATATCGCGGAAGATCAAAATATCTTCATCCTCGTATTCCTTTTCAGAAGGTACAACTCCAGCTACAATTTTACAAAAAAGGCAATCTTTCATGACACAAGTATAACTCTAAACTGCCACCATGTCATTTTAGCCCCGCTTATGGGTGGTGGGGAAATCTCCTGCGTATGTGGGGGCTTGCATTCGTGAGAGATCCCTCGGCTACGCTCGGGATGACGCGATTAAAGTAAAGAGATGATGGCTCGCGTCAGTTTTTCTGGATCGTGACGCAAAAGGGTTTCTTTTCTCGTAAAGTCTCCAATTAAAACTTGTGGCGCCAGACTATTAACATTTGCAATATCCGTATTCACCGGAAAAGCTTTTTCCTGTTCATACTTTTCTAACAGAAATCGCGGGTATTTACTTTTGTTAGCGATTATGGCGTCAACTACTTTTTTCTGCTTACACCCTAAATACTTTTCTACTTCCCGAACATAATCCGCGACTGAAAAATTATCTGTTTCCCCATGCTTATTCATTATGTTACAAACATATACAACCTTAGCAGAGCTTTGACAAATTGCCTCCGGAACTCCCTTAACTAACAAGTTGGGAATAATGCTTGTATATAAATCACCAGGGCCCAAAACAATTAAATCTGCTTCACTAATAACCTGCTGGACGGGAGGATAAATGGAAGAGGAAGGGTCCAAAAAAACATCCAAAATTTTTAACGTCGGGCCCACAATCCGTACATCAATATTTGTCTCACCGCGCACTAAAGTGCCATCTGTTAGCCTGGCAACCAGGTGAGCTTTGGTAAGGGTAACAGGTAACACTTCGCCTTTAATATTAAGAAGTTTGCCAGCCTCTTGTATTGCCTCAACTTCGTTGCCTAAAATTTCTGTGAGAGCGGTTAATAAAAGGTTTCCAAAAGAGTGCCCTGATAGTCCATTCCCCTTGTCAAACCTGTATTCAAAAAGTTGGCGAAGAAGCAGTTGCTCAGGGCTATCAGAAAGCGCCAAAAGCGCACGTCTCACGTCTCCCGGAGGCAAGATCCCAAACTCATCCCGAAGACGTCCCGTTGACCCTCCGGAATCCGCCATTGAAACAACGGCAGTAAGTTTCAATGGGTGCTCTTTCAGTCCTGTTAAAACAGTGTAAGTTCCTGTTCCCCCACCAATTACAACAATCTTTTTTCCTGCCGTCATAACATTAGCCCAACAGTCTTTGTATATCGCGGATGCTTATGGCGTTTTAGCCAAGCAGACGCCGGACATCGCGGATGCTTATAAGCAATATCAGCAAAAGCAAGAAAATTATCCCTATAAGATGGATATTTTTCTCGATAGCCGGAGCCATCTTTCTTCCAGTTGCACCGTGAATAATAACAAAAAGCGCACGTGCTCCATCCAGGCCCGGAAAAGGCAAAGCGTTAACAACCGCAAGATTGATAGAAAGTACACCCACCAAAGACAAAAGCGGCAGCCAGCCAGTTTTGGCAACCACATCAACTATTTGAAATATGCCAACCGGGCCGGAAACATCCCCGGGCACTTGCCCTGAAACAACCAAATTCCGTACCATGTTAGATAAACCAAAAAGAATTTGTCTTGTAAACTCCATACTGTCAGTCAACCCTCTTTGTGTTGCTTTAATAATCATTTGGACCGGAGGATAAAAAGCCGTTTTAGTGACTGGAATAGTATCTATCGCAATCCCCAGTGGGCCCTCGCCAGCTTTTGGATCTGAGCGAGGTGTAGCCCAAACGCTCACCTTTAGCTTGGCAGATTTTTCCACAAACAAGTTGGGTAAAAGAGTAAGCGGTGTCCGGTCTACTTCTATCTGCACTTGCTTACCTCTATAAAAAGCTACCGCATCTTTAACATCCTTATCGTCTTTTACCTCCCTATCGCCAATTTTCAATATTCTATCCAGGGCCTTGAGATCTGATTTTTGGGCCGGAGAATCAGGAGAAACCGCAACAATTATAGGGTAATTTGTTTGCGAGGTGGGAATGCCAATGTTGGCATAAAGAATTGTAAATGCAAAAATCCCAAGCAAAAGATTCATCAAAGCGCCAGCAAGCGCAACGGCCAATTTTACCGGCAAAGCCTGAGCAAAAAAGGACCTGTGGTTTTCGGTTTCTGTAGGCTCGTCTTCGCCAAATAGGCGCACATATCCGCCAATCGGCAAGGCATTGACAGAATACCTGGTCTCCCCAATCTTTTTGCTAATGATTCGAGGAGGAAATCCCAAGGCAAACTCTTCTACCTTGACACCGGCTTTTTTAGCCACAATGAAGTGGCCGAACTCATGTACCAAGATCAAGATAGAAAGTATGAGAAAAAAAACTAAAAGAGTCATTAACAATTTTCAATTTCCAGTTTTCAATTTTCAATCAATTTACAATTAATCATTGAAACAATGAAAATTCAATGTAAATTGAAAATTGTTACTTGAAAATTTTTTACAGTGAGCGTAGCTCACTTTCCTTTCTCTTTCCCATTTCTTCAATTTCGGCAATATATTTGTCAGTTATAGCCTGGAGATTCTTTTCCTGAACTACTACTTCATCTTCTGTTAAGTCCTTGCTTTCTGCTTTATTTTTTATATTATGCATCCCCTCTTGCCTTGCTTGCCGGATACCAACCCGCCCTGCTTCAAGTTTTTGGTGTAAAAGCTTTACATAATTTTCCCGATCCTGGGCTGTTAGCGGAGGTAGATTAATTCTTATCTCTTCGCCGGCAATAATCGGATTAAAACCCAAATTTGCAGCTTCTAATCCTTTTCGGATTTCACCAACAATACTCTTGTCCCAGGGAGATATCAAAAGCGAATGGGCTTCCGGAGCGCTTATGGTTGCAAGTTCTAAAATGCGCAGTTTTTGAGCCCCGCCATAAACCAAAACGGGAACGTCTTCAACCAAAGCCGGCGTGGCACGCCCAGTCCTAATTGTCGCAATATCCACCCTAACATTCTCTAAAACTTTATCCATTCGTGAGCGAATTTGGTCTTCTTGCATAATCACCTATCATCTCGAGTCGAAGACGAGAGATCTCTCACTGCCCGTTCGAGATGACACCAATGAACAAATTTTAAACTGCCAGGCGCTTTAAGTCCAGAAGCTGAATATTCTCGCCCAGCTTGCCGATTACTTCTTTTATTAAATCTTCGACAGTTTTTCCCGAATCCCGGATGTAGTCCTGTTTTGAAACTTCTTCAACATTTTCCCCACCCAAAGAAGCAACTTGCATTGCTATCTCTTGGCCCAATTTTTGAAACTCATCAGTCCGGGCAACAAAGTCTGTCTCGCAACCCAAAACAACCATTGCCCCAAGAGTTCCCGTGTGGTGGATATAAGAAAAAACGCGGCCAGCTTTTATTTGTCTTTCAGATTTCTTTTCTGCTCTTTCCAAACCTTTTTTCCTTAGAAACTCGCGGGCCTTATCCTCATTGCCATCAGATTCTTCCAAAGCATAGCGAATGTCAGAAATAGAGACACCAAGTTCTTCGCGGAGTTTTTTGATATGCTCTATAGATACTTTCATACAAGTGCAGCTGAAAAAATTCTGATTTTTGATATTTGTTGAATGTCTGCCATAACTACAAATTACAAATTCCAAGATACAAACAAATCAAAAATCACAAAAGTTTGTAGCTTTTTAAACTTGAGTATTGTTTGTTTCTTGTGATTTGGTGCTTTTCTTTTTTCCATCTTCCACTGCTTTTACCACAAAGTCCAAAATAGTGTTTATTGCTTTTACTGCATCATCATTTGCCGGAATCGGATATTCAATTTTAGTCGGATCAGCATTAGTGTCCGTAATACCAAGAATTGGAATGCCAAGCCGATTTGCTTCTGCAACAGCAGACGTTTCTTTGTGTGTATCGATGATAAAGACTAAGTCAGGAAGCTTATTCAAATTAACCAGCCCACCGAACAAATGTTCAAGACGAATCATTTCCCGCTCCATCAAAAGCCGTTCTTTCTTGGTGTATTCCTTAAATTTACCCGTCGCAAGACCTTCCTTAAGGTCGGCCAATTTTCTGATGGATTTTTTTACCTGTTCAAAATTGGTTAACGTTCCGCCAAGCCAGCGAGTTACAACATATGGCATACCCACTTTAATGGCCGCATCGCGGACAATATCTTTTGCTTGCCTTTTAGTTCCCACAAAAAGTACAACACCACCCTCGCTAACCGTTTGGGAAATTTTGTCAAAGGCTTCCGTTATGGCCTGGCGGGTTTTGGCCAAGTCGAAAATATGGATACCCTCTTTTGCTCCGTAAATATACGGGGACATACGGGGGTTCCAACGACGAGTCTGATGCCCAAAATGACACCCTGCCTCAAGTAGTTCTTCTAGTGTGATATCTATCATAGATTTAATTCCATACACACTGAGAAAATTCTTATTTTCGATATTGTAATTTCTACTGCCATAAAGAAATGTAGTAGCGAACTTTTAGTTCGCGCCAGTTCCTTGTTCCGCCATTCAAGCGAGAAGTTTTTGAGGATTCTCAGGAACCAAGGCTTGAATGTGTGATTTTTGTATTGTAGCAGATTAAACTTACAAGCTCAATCTTAACAACCTCTTTGCAAACCCCTGGGGTTGAACAGGTAGAAACCTCGGGATTTTGACTGCTGGACTGCTTCTCCTTGCCTGGGTACAAGACATTTGTTAAACTATTACCGATGGCTCCTCTAACCCAAAACTGCACCAAGTGTTCAAAACAATACTTGGTTGTCGACCCCGAACAACAATTCTTGCGAGGGATGAATCTCCCCCTACCAACTATGTGCCCACAATGCCGTCAGGAAAGAAGGCTGGCTCTGCGCGGCGGAAGAAAGCTTTTCAGAACCAAATGTCAGCAATGTGGAAAAGATATTGTTGTTTCTTATGATCCTGAAAAAGTAACCAATAAAATTCTTTGCAAAGAAGATTATGAAAAATACTTTGAACAAAACGACCCTATCATTAACGAACCACTCCCAGATGTAAACCCAGCAACTTCCCAACCAACTCCAGCCCCAGCTCCACCACCCGAACAAGTTATAACCCAACTCGATCCCCAAAACCAAGAGCAACAATGAACTCCGATTTTTTCCTTCAAGAATTAAAAAGGCTTATTTCAATAATGCCCAAAATGCCAACTGCAAATGTAAATTCAGAAGACTCAGAATATGCAACAAGCGTCTACCAATCCAAAGGGCTTTATTGGGCATTTGATACCTTCAACGGAAAAGACAGCGCATATATTTATAACTCTGCCTCTCTTGTAAACTGCCATGACTGTGATTATGTCGGCAATTCTGAACTTTGCTACGAAGGTGTTGATGTGGAAAAAGGTTACAACTGCTCGTATTTGGAAAACTCTTTAAATATGCGCGATTCAGACTTCTGTTATGCTTGCTCCAACTGCCATGATGTTTTCGGTTGTGTAAATCTGAAAAACAAAGCATTCTGTATTTTTAATAGACAGCTTACGGAAGCTGACTATAAAGAACAGGTCAAAAAATACAAAGCGCTCCCAGCCCAACAAGTCTTAACTATGCTTGATGAACTCAAAAAAAGATATCCCTGGACACAAACGAATGAAAACTTTAACCAAAACTCCAGCTACGGCAACTACGTTTATTATTGCAAGAATTGCTACCTTTGCTTTGATGCGTCAAATAGTACGGATTGCGGGTATTTGTATGACAGTCATTACGACATTACCACCTATGACGACTCACTTTCCGCTCATAACGAGCTAACCTACGAATCTTTAGATTCGGCCTACCTTTACAATTGCGACCATATTGTCTGGTCAAGCTACTGTCAAGACAGCTCTTATTTATTCAGCTGCTTTCAGGTTAAAAACTCCCTGGGCTGTATAAACCTAAACCACAAACAGTATTGTCTTTTAAATCGTCAGCTAACCAAGGATGACTACGAAAGAGTTGCGGGGAAAATTTTGCAGGAACTAAGAAGTAAAAATATTGGCTGGAACAATCTTAGCTATTAAATTATTGGCTCCGGAAATTGATCAGTTCCACTTGTTGCTCCAACCACTTCAGTTGCAGAAGACCATTTCTCAATTTCCCTTTCAACCTCAACACGGTTTCTCCCGTAAATTGCCCGCGAGTTGTTCATAATCTCGACAGAATAGTTTGTCCCGGGCTTTGGTAGATCAATGGTCGTGGCAGAAAAAGGAGGTGCAACTCTCCCATCGATTGATAATTTTACATACATCTCCCTTGCGTTTAAGTTGATTAAATCCTCAGAAGAAAAAACCGGCAGTAGTTCTTTAGTTAAATATGCCGCGTCATCTCCACCAACCGCAAAAGAAATCAACGAGGCCACATTTCCAAATGCCGTTGCTTTAACATCATCCGGAAGCTGGGCAATATATTGATGGGCAATGGTTAAATTTAAATGGTACTTCCGGGCCTCGGATAAAATTGAAGAAAAAGCATCTGTTGCAAAATTTTGAAACTCATCAACATAAAAGTAGAAATCGCGTCGTTTTTCCTCGGGAATTCTGGAACGACTCAAGGCTGCTTGTTGTATTTTGGTTATAAACATACTGCCTAAAAGTCCGATATTTTCTTCCCCAAGTTTTCCTTTATTAAGATTTAAAATGACAATCTTCCCCTCATCCATAAATTTCTCAAAATTCAGCGCGTTCCTGGTCTGCCCTACAAGATTGCGTATAACTGGATTTGAAATGAACTGACCAACCCTATTCAAGATGGGTATAACAGCATCGTTTGCGTAGCGTTCGTTCCAGGAAGAAAATTCATTCGTCCAAAAGGCTTTTATTACCGGATCCTGTATCTGTTTAACAACCCGTTGTCGATACCCGGTGTCAGATAGAATCCTTTCTATCCCCAAAACATTTGAATCCGGAGTTTCCAGAAGCGCCAAGGTAATATACCTCAAAAGGTGTTCCATTCTGGAGTTCCAGGTAGCACCAAATTGTTTTTTAAAGATTGCAATAAAGAAGGTTGCAAGTCGATGGCGCGCCTCGTAATCTTTGACGGATTCAAGAGGGTTAAAGCCGACAGGAAAGTCCTTATCGGTTGGATTCACATAAACTACGTCTCCAATTCTTTCCTTGGGAACATACTTTAATATTTCATCAGCCGAATCTCCGTGCGGGTCAAGGAAGCAACATCCATGTCCTTGCTGAATATCGGCAATTATCAAAAGTTCCAATAGCTTGGATTTCCCAACTCCGGTTTTCCCGACAACATATAAATGTCGCCTTCGGTCAATTCTTTTTATCCCAAACTTCCAGTTTTGGTTTCTGTAATTGGTTACGCCAAAAAAAGAAGCTTCTGGCGGGTTAACCGTCCCCTCCCGGGGTAAGTAATCCGGTGCCGGTGCACGCCTTGAGGTCGTATTAACCACATTGGAAACTGTCGCTCCTTTTATCGGGACAAAATGGTAAATTGTCGCGATTTCTGCTGCCGTCCAATAATCCCCTCCGGAAACAGACCGCAGGCGAAACGGCGCTTCAAGTTTTTTCAAAAAGTTCAATTTGCTCTTTCTTAGTTGATTTGAACCGTCAACTGCTTTGAACAAATTAACAACCGTTGAAAGTTTTTTCTCAGCCATTGCTTTATCGTTGGCCAAATAGGCCACTCTTAAACGCCCCCGAAATAGATCGTCTAAAAGCTTTGCCCCGGAGGGAGTAAATTCACCCTCTGGAGTATAACGTTTGCCAAAAAGCTCATACCCTAAGGCAATCGGGCTTCTCTCCCAAAACTTTGAGCCAACTCTTTTTAAAACTATTTGCAGCAAAATTTCTTCACCAGCATTCGTTTTAGAAAGAAGTGCTGAAAAGCTTTTTAAGAAATCTTCTTTTGAGTCTTTGTAGTTTGCAAACGGATGGGTACTGGAGTGTTTAAAAACTATCTCGGCAAAAGCGGCGTTGGCGCCAAATTCTGCGAACAAGTGATCGCTTGAGACTTCTATTTCAGCATCGGGATACTGAGCGTACAATTGTGATTCAGCAGCCGCCTGAAACTCTTTCTCAATTCCCAAATAAAATCTCAAAAACTGGTCTCTTGAGGTTAGTTCTAAAGAAATTGTTGCCCCATTGGGGAGAACGTGATGCAGACTCTTTAAAAACTCCTCCATCCCTTGGGTCGTGGCCTCGTTTTTTGAGGAGATTTTTACAAAAAGAAAAACCAAGTTATCCGATTGCATCCACTAGAGTATATCAAAATTACAATAGCAGTACTTGCCAACCCCCACTTTAACCAACCCCAGGGGTTGGTTAGGTAGAAACCTCGGGATTTTGGCGATTTGCCAGCCTCTCTGCCGCAAGCACAATGTTCTCCAAAAGACAGGCAACAGTAAGAGGGCCTATGCCTCCGGGGACAGGGGTTAAAAATGAAGCTACGGCGCGGGCAGATTCAAAATCTACATCTCCTCCCGGCGAGCCGCAGTCAATAATAACCGCCCCCTCGCGAAGCTGGTCACCGTGAATTAAATTATGCTGTCCCACAGCCGAAATCACCACATCCGCATTTTTTGTTTGATACCAAACGTCTTGTGTGGTTTCATCTATTTCTCTTATCTTTCCCCCTCTTTCCCTTAATTCCCTTACTAGCGGTCTGCCCACCATTCCCGTTGCCCCGACAACCGCAACATGAGCCTCCTTTAAATTAACTTTAGCAAAAGATAGAGCAACCATAATTGCCCTAACTGTTGCGGGCACAAAAGGCGAGTCATGCCTTAACCCATCAATATCTTTTCCTGGCGGAATCGCCTCAATCAACATATCCCAACGGTCGGGAGTAAAAGCAAATTCTCCTGTCGGGTGCTGAACAATTATTCCACAAACCCCCCTATCTTCCCCAATTTCCCTTATTTCCTTTATTGCTTCTTCAGTCCCATGCATTTTCCTATCCTCAAATTCAATCCCCACACTTTCTGCTTTTTGCTTTTTAATGCGGGTATAAAGTTTGCTGGCCGGATCGTCTTCTTTGTAGAAACTGATTACTTTGGGCGCTATACCGAGTGTTTTGACACGCTCATGGACACTGACCAGAAGATTATCCGCTACCGCTTTTCCGTCAAAAATTTTTGCACTCATAATGGAAACTGTGCACAAAGTTTTTTTACTTCTTCCGCAATCGCCAACAACTCTTTATTCTCCTTTATTCGTCCTTTAAACTCCTTTAAAAAGGCTTGCCTTTCTTCCTTGCCCCCTGGGAGTCTCTCATCCGCCACAATATCTATTACTGTCTTTATCCATCCTGCGATCTGTTTCATCTCGTTTTCTCCCATTCGGCGCGTCGTCAAACTTGGAGTCCCCAGGCGGATCCCGGAAGGGTAAAACGGAGAAGTGTCCCCAGGAACTGAATTTCTATTGCAAACAATTCCGGCAACTTCTAAAGCTTCTGCGACTACGTTTCCTGACAGCCCCAGCGGCCGCAAATCCACCAAT
>CAYYLO010000003.1:0-81466 GCA_964472675.1 uncultured Gammaproteobacteria bacterium
ACCGTTTCAAAAAGTTTAGCAAAGGCTAATATCCGAGTTTTGAAACGAGTTGTATGAGTAGTTTACCAAAAAAGGCGCCTCAAATGAAGCGCCTTTTTTCGTCCCGCCAAATGCTTTGGTGGGACCAAAAACCCCAAAGTCTATGGGGGTTTAGGCCACAAACCTCAGGATCTGGAAAGAAGTTTACCATACAAAAGGCGAATTGTCAAGAGTATAGGGTATGGTTAAATTACTCTACGGCTATATTGTTAACTTGTTAGGGGTTATAGTAAGGCTGAAGGCATTCCTCATTCCATATCTCCAAGGAACTGGTTTACTCCAAAAGCCCAGGTGCCCGGGGAAGAAGGAGTATATTTTTTCATTATTTCTTCCGGGGTTGTGTAACCTTTGTCCAGATAGTTGGTTTTTAAGCCTTTTGTGATGGTATCAATTGCTTCAGAATAATTTTGGAATTTTAATGTGCCCCTGGAATGAACTCCCCACCCCCAACAGTTAAATGAGTTTTCTGGTATCTTTTTGCAAAGGTTAGACTCCTGTTGAGCTATTGCAACCAAAAGCCTGAAATCTATACCATATTCTTCAGCCTTGGCAACAATTTGATCAGCGTAAGGCAATAAAGGAGAATCATATTTTTTCAAATATTGTCGAATAATCTCTACCCTGCCGTCCTGGAAAGTGGCCGCGCCTGCAATTTTACCAACGGGGTCTGGAATTGCAGCATATACTTGGGAGCCAAAACTTGGCGTTTTGATATTTACAGCCGTTGAAGCTTGAGCAATAGAGCTTAAAGTAGGTTTTTGAGAAATAAGGGTTAAGGTAAAAATTCCAACTGCGATTGTGATAGGGGTAATTGCAAAAAAAGTTGATAAGTAAACTATTTTGCTTATATTACTAAAGCGAGGCTTGGAAGGAGGATTATCCATGGATAGCCCTATCGTACTTATTTAGGATGCCATATTGAATCATGTAAGTCAAACTGAATAGCTTTTTTAAAAATATTCTCCACACTTCTCTTTGTTGCGGGTTAGTTTTTGTTTCAGTTTGTGCGCCTGCAACTTCGGGAGAACGAACAGTAATTGTTTTAACGATAGGGTTTCCCAAAAAAATATTGTTGCGTACCAGGCTGATTTTTAATGTATATGTTCCAGCATCGCCGGGAGTTTTTACGGTTATTGGTAAATCAATCATTTCATCTGGTTTAATGTGGGAAATCACAGTCGGGACAAGGGAAGTTTGAATACCCGTACCTTCTGTTGTGAATCTGTATCCCTGGCTTTCCTCCCATATAGCTTGCCCATTGTTTTTAATTTTTAAAAGAAAAAAGTATGTGGTATTAGAAACCAAGTCTTCGCCAAGACCGTCAACAAGGTCAATACTTTCGACCTGCTTAGGGGCTCCTGTGACCTTGGCAAGATTTTGCACTGTGGCAAATTGAGCGGCAAACCCGTCAGCTTTTTTCCAGGAAAAATTGGCAAAAGGATAACTTTGGAAATCAAAAACGAATGGGGTGATGGCAACTATCCGGCCGTCATTCCAGGCAGCCTGATAGGCTTTTTCATAATATTGGGCGATTTGGCTTTCGCTAAGATTTTCTCTGCTCCACCCTGTTTCAGTAATAAAGACCAGTAAGTTTTTACTGACTCCTAAATTTTTTAAAATATCCTCTTCCCATTCAAAGCTTTTGATACTCCCCCTTCCGCTTTTATCAGGCGAAGAAGAGAAGCCAGGGTTTGGGTATGAATGGGAACTCCAACCATCAAGATAGTCAAAAACTTGAGGATTGTGGCTTGTCATTCCAGTCAAAAATTGTTGCTCATCCATTGTGCGCGACCCGTTAGGAGCTGAAGCGTCAAGACCGGCGTTAAGTATAAAAAAGTCTGGATTTTGCTCTTTTAAAGCTTTGGAGTAGGAGTATAAAATGCTAGCATATTCTGACGGGCTTATTGTCCCGCCCCACTCAGAAGCGTGATTTGGTTCGTTAAAAATGACAATATACCTGTTTTGAATAACCCAGTTTAGGGAATCCAAAAAGCTTGCCCAGGCGTCAGCCTCGCCAACTGGGGGTTTTACCCAAGTCTCGCCTACTCCGTGTGTGGCAAGCCGCACGATTGGTATCAAATGTTTTTCACGAAGCTGGTCAAAGATTCTTTGCCACTTATTTTTATCCCGATCGTTGTCTTGGATAACTAATGTGATGTATCCCCAGTCTCCACCGTTTGAGTTAACTAATAAGGCTGCATCGTTTATGTCTTTTTGCTCAAGTATGTGAATACCAAACCGGTTATTGGAAACGGCAAAAGGATCCGTGATTGCTTTGGCAGGAGCAGATATGACCGCGGTTAGCAAAAAAAAGATTATGGGCATTCCAGCTGAGCGTTGGATGAAATTCTTCATTGTGCTTGGTATTCTACCATTTTGATGCGTTGAAACACCAAAAATAGGCCATTTTGTGGTAAAATGTATTTGACTCGCCCCCGTAGCTTAACGGACAGAGTCCCGGTCTTCGGAACCGGTTGTGGGGGTTCGATTCCTCCCGGGGGCGCCACGTCTGCTCCGATGAGTACTCCCAGACCAACTTCGTGTGTGCGATACTTGGCTGTATGAGTAACGAACTTCAGGTGTTGAAGCAGAAAGCAATTAGCCTTAGATTGCAAGGGCTAAGCTACGGCGAAATCAAAGCCAAATTTAATATTCCCAAAAGCACCCTGAGTGGTTGGTTAAAAAATGTGCCCCTTACTGAAGCAGACAAGATGAGATTGTATACAAAACAAATAAAGATTCTCTCCTTAGGCCCTCAAAGCCAAAAAGAAAGACGACGAAAGGAAGTGCAAAAAATTATCAGACAGGCTTCATGTGAGATTCAACGACCACTTTCTACAGAAGTATATAGACTCATGGGAGCAGCTTTATATTGGGCCGAAGGAAGTAAGGGTGGTAGGTTTTGTGTAACCAATTCCGACCCTTATTTTATCCTTTTTATGACCAGATGGTTAGAAAGAATATTTAACATTCCACCCAATAATTTAAGAGCTTGGCTGAATATTTACTCTCAGCAAAGTGATGTAGAGTTAAAAGAATTTTGGTCTGATCTTACAGGTATACCTGTTGCCAATTTTGGGAAAAGTTACATAAAGCCTACAAGTTCCGGTTATAAGAAAAACAACCTTTATTATGGAACATTGAGAGTTGAGGTTCCTAAGAGTACCGACATAAAACATAAGGTATTTGGATGGATACAAGCTGCGCTTTCTGAGGTTGAAGCTGAAACGAAGTTTATACAACGAAAATGGCAGAAGTTAGCTGAAATAGCACGTCCAGTTAATGTATAATTCGCTAGGTTGGGATTAAAGGGCCGCTAGCTCAATGGTTAGAGCACTTGCCTCTTAAGCAAGATGTTCTGGGTTCGACTCCCAGGCGGCTCACTGATGGGGCATTCAGTGTTGTCTGAGTCACGAATAGCTTGATATACAGGGCTAAACTCGCGATTCGAACAACCTGGATAGCCCCAAGTAATTCCCGATAGAAATATCGAACCAAGCAGGCACCTAATACCCTTTTTGCTTCTTCGTTTTCTCCCAGAACATTCTGAGGTGTAGAAGAAATATTTCCTAAACCAACCAATCCTATTAAGGCCAACACACCAATAAGAACTAAAATATGAGAAAAACCTGCTTTTTTGGAGACACAGCCCTTATGTTTTTTTAGCTTGGGCATTGATTAAACTGCTCCATATCCTAAACAAAAAAACAAGTGGCAACATTCATCATTAGTTTGATTGTAGCAGTTTCGAAAGTTGAGGCCAACTTGTGTACAATATACGCTATGGACACAGATGAGCAAATTAGGGCAATAGAGATTGAAATGGCCAAGACACCGTATCACAAGGCTACGCAGAAGTGGTTTGGGAAGATGCGGGCCAAAATTGCTAAATTGCGGGCACAAGAGACAGACCGCCAAGTTAAAAAAGGTGGCGGTGGGGGTGGCGGGTTTGGCCTCAAAAAGTTTGGCGATGCGACTGTTGTATTAGTTGGTTTTCCTTCTGTTGGCAAATCAACACTTCTAAACAAACTTACCAATGCCAATTCCCCAACCGCTGAGTACGCGTTCACTACAGTTTCTGTAATACCAGGGATGATGAATTACAACGGCGCGCAGATACAAATTTTGGATGTGCCGGGTTTGATTGAGGGCGCAGCCCGTGGTTTTGGCCGAGGGCGGGAAGTTTTGTCTGTTGCTCGCGGGGCAGACCTTTTGCTGCTTATTGCTGAAGCCGGACACGAGAAAAGCCAGTTTACCAAGATTGAAACTGAGCTTTATCAAAACGGGGTCCGTTTAAATGAGGAAGAGCCGAATGTAGTTATCTCAAAAACTTTACGGGGTGGTATTAAAATCAATTCCACAACATCACAAGAGCTATCCCGGGAGACAATTGTGGAAGTTGTCCATGAATTTGGCCTCATAAACGCAGAAATTACGATCAAAGAAAAGCTTGACCTTGATCGTTTAATTGATGCTTTTGCTCCCAACAGAGTTTATATGCCTGCTTTATATGTAATTTCGAAAACAGATAAACATAAAGCGAAATATGAGCATGTGATTTCAATAAGTGCTGAAAAAGAAATAGGACTTGAAGAATTAAAGGAAGCGATATGGAATAATCTCAGATTAGTGAGAATTAACCTAAGACCAGCCGGAAAATTAGCCTTACACCCCCGAGGTGTAAGCTCAAACGTTGAGCCACTGATTATGCATGAGGGGCAGAAGTTAAAGGACGTTTTGGAAGCGGTTAGCCGTGAGATGGCTCAAGACAAGAAAGCAGCAAAAATTTGGGGACCAGGGGCAAGATTTCCGGGGCAAACAGTTTCATTTGAAACGCGAATACAGGATGGTATGGAGGTTACCTTTATCTAATCATGAGAAAAGTTTTTCCATGAATCTGTTTGTTTATAAACCAGCCTTCGTGCTTCTGGCATAGATATACCCTGGAGAACCCCGCCTATTAATACCCCCTTTGCAAGCACAGCGTCTAAAATACCTGCATTTGTATATGTAGCTACAAGAAGTAATACACCACAAGTGAACCAATGGTGAAGATGTATTATGCGGCCGCGGGCAAAAAGACGTATGCTAGGAGTTAGCTGGACCCTACGACTCATTTTTATCGAGGGAATCTTGTGCCAAAGCTTTGAAGTCGGGTGGGTTAAATAATAAAAACCGGCATAGCCGGAAATTATGGACAGAACAAGAGCAAGATTCATGTCAGATTTCTTTTATAACGAAGTTTGAAGAGAAATTCAAATTTCTTTTATAATGTAACACAACTTCAATTTAAATTCACGCCCAAATCTTGCGTAAACGTTACAATTCGTCCATAATCTTATTAAATATGCAGTTGCTAGGCGATAGTGAACATGAGGTAAAACACGCTCGCGCGAGTGTCACAGGTGATGCAATCCAAGGTGAGGCTGAGTTTGAAGAGTTGCAAATTGGAACACAAACGCTTGTCAGACTTACCTTAACTTTGTCAGGCAATCCTCAAAAATTAGTCCCCGGTCTTCATGCAGTTCATATCCACGAAAAAGCAGATTGCAGCGGAGATTTTGCCTGCGCTGGCGGACATTTTGACCCGGGGCCTTCCGGCAATTCTGATCCGGATGTCAACCATCCCTTCCACATGGGTGATTTACCCAATATTCTAATTGACGATGAAGGTAATGGAGTTTTGCAATGTGTGAGTACGCGCATTACCTTGTCTTCCGGCCCCCTTTCTATACTTGACGGAGAAGGCACTTCTCTGATGGTACATGCCAATCAGGACCCGTACCGTGGCGGTGAACATGGTTCAGGAATTTCCGGAGGGCCAAGAATTGCCTGCGGAATTATCCGGGAAGTTCCTCTTTAGAAATTCTTACCTTCTTCTTTCCGTTTTTGGGGGGAATCTGCTCTCTTGACAGTAAGAAAACCTTTTGATATATTGCCCCTCGCAGCTTAAAAAAACTTGCCCTGACTGATTCTTTAACCCGTCCTCACTTTCTTACACAAATTCTTCTTGGGGGTGCAGGAGTTTTAGTGTTGCACTAAATGCTTTGATAAAAATATTCAAATCTTCCCAAACATGGTTGGTTTGCGGCCTGGCTCTCTGGCTTTTAGGGGTAGCTCTAATGTCCAAACCTGTCGATGTGCTTTCGCCTCTTTATCCTAACCATATTCGGCCAGTTGCTAATGCTTCGCATATAGGTTATGAAATTTTTGGCTTTGCTCCACATTGGACACTGGACAAGCTGGACAATGTTGACTTTAATGTTTTAACAACACTAGCTTACTTTGGCGTCCCTGTTTTGGCTGATGGCAATTTGGATACCTCAAGTCGCGGATATGAAGTATTTAAAAGCAACAATGCAACAGAATTGTTTAATAAAGCACACAATCATGGCACACGCATACAGCTGACCTTGATTCAAATGGACGCGGGAACGACAGAAAAGTTTTTGTCAAATAAGGACGCACAATCTCGCACGATTGATCA
Source organism: uncultured Gammaproteobacteria bacterium (assembly GCA_964472675.1). Classification (GTDB taxonomy): domain Bacteria; phylum Patescibacteriota; class Microgenomatia; order UBA8517; family UBA10165; genus 01-FULL-43-15b. The sequence continues at coordinate 6,527 of CAYYLO010000003.1, forward strand.
GGCTGTGAATGAGGTAAGTGCGCGCGGCATAGATGGGATAAACGTTGATTTCGAATATTTTGGCTCAAACGGGGAAAAATATCGCCAGGACTTTACCAACTTTGTGGCAAATCTTACCCTGGCATTACATCAGCGTGTGCCGGGTAGTAAAGTAAGCGTAGCGTTATATGCTTCTGCTACTATATCTCCAAGAATTTATGATATTTCCTCGCTTTCTAAAACTTCTGATCAGATATTTATGATGGCATACGACTTTGCCGGCACAAAGGCGGATATAGTTGCTCCGACATCTCCATTATATGGCGCCCAAGATGGTAGTTACTGGTATGACATTTCAACAGCCGTTGACGATTTTTTGACCCAAATGCCGTGCAACAAATTAGTTTTGGGGCTGCCCTGGTATGGGTATAATTATCCTGTCTATTCTCCGGGCAACAATGCTCTGACGCAAAAGGGTTACTATGTTTCCTCGCGTGTTCGCACAAAGCGTGGTTATAAAATAGTTCGCCGTTTTGTGAGCCCCCCTCCCTCTTTGGCTACCACTTATGCACAACTCCAGCAGATTGGGTTTCATGGGGAAGGATTTACAACTGGATGGGACGATAAAGGACAGGTTGGCTGGGTAGCTTATAAACAAAACGGGGTTTGGAGGATGGCGTATCAGGAAGACACAAGGTCACTTGCTATTAAGTACGATTTTGCTAAACAAAAGAACCTGGGTGGGGTAGGTATTTGGGCTTTGGGGTTTGAGGGAGATACTAACGATTTCTGGGCATTGTTGCGTGAGAAGTTTAGTGCTCCCGTTTCGGCTGATGCAAGTGTAATACGATGAAGATTTTTGAAGCTTTAGAAACGATATTGGCGGCTGTAGATTTAAAGAGACAATGGGTTACGTTTATAGTGAGCCTTTTGATTGTTTACTGGTTTGTATCCTTCCCTCTTTTTTCCTGGGTGTCGGCCAAGTTCCCGGTGTTTAACTTCCTGTCCGGAATTGAACAGTTTTTTGGGAATTGAAGTTCCGAGGTTTAAAAAACTTCGAGTTTTGTAAAGGCGGACTAAATTTGTGCTGCCACCTCTTACAATACTCTACCCCACTTTTCACCCCCCCACTATCAAACTAGTTCAAACTCTAGACAAAATGGATAGGCTGCCCCTGGGCGCAAAATCTTTGGTTGTCAAAACACTAATAACGGGAGTTGTTTTGCTTTTGACTATTTTGGCCATCCTGCCCGTTTTAACGCACCTTTTCTACTCACGAGATCTAACAAGCCCCGAGAAAATAATGTATAGAAATGACACTGGGGTTATTCTTTTAGATAGAAAAGGCAGGCCTTTTTTTACATTTTCCGGCGCCAAAGATAAACAATTTGTTTCTTTAGACCAGATACCCAAAGACACACAAAATGCGTTTGTGGCTATAGAAGACAAAAGTTTTTGGGATCACAAAGGCGTGTCTTTGCGGGCAATAATTCGCTCCTCCGTAGCCAATATTTTTTCAGGTAGCTTAAGTTATGGAGGTTCAACAATTACACAGCAGTTGGCAAGAGGCGCTCTTTTGTCCAGCAGAAAAAGTTTTGTCCGCAAATATCAAGAGCTGGTTTTAGCAAGAGAAATTGAAGAAAGGTACCCAAAACAGAAAATCCTGGAAATGTATTTAAATACGGTTTACATGGGCAAGGGTTGTTTTGGGGTTGAGCAATGTGCCCAAACTTACTTTGGCAAAAATGCCAAAGACTTGAACATCGCTCAATCTGCCTTTCTTGCGGGGTTGTTGCCTGCGCCGTCAAGGCTTTCTGATCCTGCCTCTTTTCCTGAAGCTAAAAAACGGCAAAAGTTGGTCTTGCAGAAAATGCGCGAACAAAGATATATCAACCAAGACCAGGAGGGACAAGCGGGAGATGTACCGCTTGCCTTTGCAGATGGAACTCAGGCAATTGGGTATGAGGCGCCACATTTTGCTTTTTTAGTTTTGGACCAGCTTAATAGTATTTATGGGGAAGAGTATGTAGCGCGATCCGGGTTTAAGGTGCGCACAAGTTTGGATTTAGACTGGCAAAAATATGCCCAGGAATCGGTTAGCAAAAACGTTACACTTATGGCTTCCAGAAATGTTTCAAATGGGGCTGCGGTTGTTCTTGATCCAAAGAGTGGAGAAATAAGGGCTTTGGTTGGCAGTCTGGACTGGTCAAACTCCGATTTTGGCAAAGTAAATGTAGCTACCAGCCTTCGCCAGCCAGGCTCTTCTTTTAAACCCATTTTATATGCAGCAGCTTTAGAAAACCAGGCAATTACTTTAGCTTCGGTATTGGACGACTCCCCTATTGAGATAAAAACAGCAGTTGGGCCGTATCGCCCAAAAAATTATGACGGTAAATTCCGCGGGAAAGTTTTAGTCAGGCGGGCTCTTGCTAATTCCTTAAATATTCCGGCGGTTAAGGTTATCCAAAAAATTGGGGTGCCCCAGGCTTTATCAATGGCTCGCCGCTTAGGTATAACCAGCCTTGATCAGGAGGACAGGTTTGGCCCCTCGCTGGCTTTGGGGACAGGTGAAGTTCAGCTTGTCCAACTAGTTGGCGCATATGCTGTATTTGCCAACGAAGGCAAAAGATCTGAGCCTACCACTATCTTGGAGATTAAAGATAAATATGGCAAACAAATTTATAATAATACAACGATAACCGAGCAAATTTTGGATCCGCGGGTAGCGTTTTTGATTTCATCCATATTATCTGACAGCAAAGCTCGTGAAGAAGAGTTTGGCAGGCTGCTTACTATCAGCCGGCCTGCGGCCGTAAAGACCGGGACTACCCAAACATACAGGGATTCCTGGACCGTGGGCTATACCCCAAGTTTGGTTGTGGGCGTGTGGGTAGGGAACAATAGTGGCCGTTCGATGGACCGTGTGGCAGGTTCGATGGGCGCTGCGCCAATCTGGAAAGATTTGATGGAACATTACCTTGCGGGAACAGCAATCGAAGAGTTCAAACTGCCGGAGGGGATTGTAGAACATACAATTTGTGACAAGGGAAATGTTTTAAATGAATATTTTATTTCGGGAACTGAACCGAAACAGGTTTGTATCCCCCCTTCCCCACAATTGTTGCAGCCTCCTGCTACAGTTACAACAGTTCAATCTCCGGTTGCCGCTGTTCCGCTTGACAATAATTAACTTCTTACAAGATTTTGCAGTCGATTCTCACGGTTAGTGTGTACGCTGCTAAGGTTAAAGTATTAAGGTGGTGAGAATTTTAGATATGGCCCAACAGATTGCAGACAAAGTAAGGGGGTTTGCTGCCCTTTCCGAAGCAGAAAAGAAATACGACCGGCGCGGACGCGCCAAACCGGTTATTAAGGCTAAGAACAGCCGCAAAAGTGTCAAAAAGGGGGATGAGTATTACGAGTGGTAAATTCTTATTCACTACGAAAGAATTCACTCTCAGGGCAAAAAGTGCTTCTATTTAGCATACCCCTGACTGAGTTTGGAGTACTAGTTTTTCTTTAGAAGATATACCGTGTGCCCTTTTCTTTTTTTGATGGCTAACATTCGTAACTTGTATTTTCTTTCGACAAGGTGTGGAAGACGGTTTAGGGCGTTGACCACAACGACCCAAAGTTCCCCGCCGGGATTAAGAATGTCATGAGGTTTAACTATAAACTCTTCAATAATCGCCTCGTCCCCGAGTTTTGCTGGGATATTTGAAACGATTAGATCGAACGTTCTGTCCTGCACGGCTTCTATCCCAACACTGCCCAAAGCTTGAGCATTTGTTATTGCGTTTTTCTGTATGTTCTTCTCTGTGTAACGTACCGCAAGCAAATCCCGATCTATCATCCAGAATTGTGCATCGGGGATAGTTTTTGCAAGCACTATTCCGATTACTCCATATCCACATCCAATGTCTAAAATAGTTTTGGGATTATTAGGTTTTATTGCTCGGAGAAGTACGTCGGTTCCGTGATCAATGTCAAAAGTGGAAAACAACGTATTTCCGATATCAAACTTAAATTTTTTGTTGTTATATTTGCAACTAACCTCTTTTTTAAAATACACATCCATGCCTGAAGTATATCAGGAATCAGTTTTTTATCGCACCAAAATCTCCTCCAATTCCTTGATTCCCCCGAAGGCGATGCGGTCGGGAATCGTGTTTTGAGTTCCCAGCATCCGTGCAGGAGTGATGACGAAGTTTCCCCAGCGCTGATTTATTTTATCTACAGCTTGGGTAAGTTTAGTTTTTTGACCTAGCTCTCCAAAAAGGTCGGGTTGAAGGCTGGTTAGCTTTTGCAGGTTAAAGCAGGATTCGGCCAAAAGAATAACAGGCTTTTTCTTTGGGCAGTTGATAAGCAGGCGGAAAACTTCTTTATAAATATCTCGCGAGTCAAAAAACGCTTTGGAGATAGTGTGACCATGATGCCACCAGTCATGGTCTTGAAAAACTAAAGATAAATGAACTCCTTGGGCTGCATACCCGGCGTTTCTTAGGCGGGAACCGGTTTTTTCGACCAGCTTTTGCAAGATAGGAGCCAGTTCTTCAGTATTGGCAAGAGGACGCGGAAGAGCAAAAGAATTACCAAAGCTTTTTCGCAAAGATTCTACATCGTCTATTTCCCAACCATGTAAGCGTACATGCCAGTAATATCCGTTAATTGAAGAAAAAGCGCTTTTGAGCCGGTGGACGGGGGCATTGTAAAAATCCATCACCGTGTGGATTCCCATACTGCCCAAACGGGCGGCGTTTCGGGCTTTGATTCCGCACAGGTCTGTAAGTTTTAAGCTCTGGAAAATCTTTTCATAATTGTTTTGATTGATAACATCTAAGCCGTCGGGTTTACGCAAACCCGCGCCCGTTTTGGCCAGGAAGCGGTTGGGAGCAATTCCAATAGAAACTGTCAGCCAATCCCCTATTTCTTCTTTGATTCTTTTTTTTATTTCGGCAGCGACGTTGACTATACCTTTCTTGAAAGCAGGATAGCCTTCAAGATTTAACACAAACTCGTCTATAGATTTAGGGGCTAGTTTGTCGGTGTAAATTGATAAAAGTTTGCGTAAGCGAAGATGAACAGTACGGTATTTCCAAGGGTCCGGAGAAAGAACGATTAGGTTTGGATAAAGCAGTTTTCCCTCTTTGACGCGCATGCCGGTTTTGATGCCAAAACGCTTGGCTTCGATAGACGGTGCCAAAATGCAGCCGGAGGGAGAATTGTAAGCGGCCACAGCGATGGGTTTTCCTCGCAATTTAGGATTTGCCTGCTGTTCAATTGTTGCAAAGCAAGAGTTAAGATCAATATGCAAAACACTTGGATCTTTTGGGTTGAAAGGTAATTGAAATGGTTGCATTTTAGTCCGCTTCTCCATCCGCTATCTCTTCAACTGTCCAAAAAAGGGTTTCCGTATTTAAAACCAATTTAAAATATAAAGTTGCACTCTCGACTGAAAAAACGTGCATTAATGTGCGTCCCACACGGTAAGAGTGGTGAAATCCGAGCCTGATGACTTTGTGAGTTTGTCCTTCCCAAATTACCCATCTAGGAAGGACAGAGCGGCACCTATGGTTAAAAACTAGAGCGACAGAAACTGGAGCGCTAATCTTTTGAACCATACCCTATTAAACACCCGAACAAAGTACGAAGTCAACCCCGTCATGGTCAGTTATATTATTGCCTCTTGCACTTCTGCTTGTCTTTACGCTAAATTAAAAAGCTGATGGCTGCCCAGGACCAAACAAACTTTCAAACACCCGAGCAAAAACTTGAGTCTTTTGGTGAAAACACGAATAACCAAGCTGTGACTCTCCTTTCTGTTGAAAATGCAATTAAGGCAAGGCTTGCTCAAATTGAAAAACAAAAGGAAGAAACCAAAGCTTTAAAAGAGATGGTAGATTCTTACCTTCTTAACGATCCTCTTTTTCAGGAACATGAAGAAATGGCCAAAAATGCCGCAAAACAGAGGAATGCAACTAAAAAAGCTCTTCTTTCCAAGTCTGACGCAAAGCAGATTGTGGAAAAATTGAAAATCGCGTTAGGCGAGGCAAAAGAGCTAAAAGATGGCCTGTCTTATTATTTGACACAATATCAGCAAATGACCGGACGGAACCAATTTGAAGATGAAGATGGCGAAGTCCGTGATATTGTCTACGTTGCCAAGCTCGTCAAACGCTCCGCATTTGATAAGTAACCTCTTCTGCTCTTCTTGTTTTCTTGTCTCCAAAGTGTAACATGGATATATGCTAACGCAACAAGATTTGGAGCAGATAGAAGAACTGATTGAAGAAAAAATTGTCGAGAGAATTAGGCTGCTTCCTACTAGGGACGAGTTCTTCTCGAAAATGGACGAACTTATAACGGAGTTAAAAGCCATGCGTGAGGAGCATGCTGTTTCGAAAGGCCAGGTAATTGATCACGAGGAAAGGCTGGAAAGTTTAGAAGAAATTCATCCCCAAGGCAAACACATACCTCTTTAAAAGTAAAAAGCCGGGAAACAAGCATTTTCGTATACGTTGCACGAAAGCGCTCATCTCCCGGCTGTGGGTTAGCACCATTGCATGGCTGCAAGTGGAGCCCCAAGCCAGGAAGCAAGCTCCTGAATTGTTCTTGTTCCTGTGAGAGAGTACGCCTCAGAAAGGTGTATCTCAAAGCTCATCAGACAACCTTCCGGTCTGCACAAGCCACTTTATAAACCTCATGTGGGGCGTTGGTTCAAAAGACTGTGGCTTCGGTGGCTCCGCTCTCATCCCTTTCAGTCTCTCAGTTTCCAATCTCTCCACTTCGGCACAAAGTACCTGGCACTTTCTTTCGATTTGCCTATACGCTGTCAATGCTTCGCCAAGTGCCTCGGGATGATATGCCCCGCTGAATACACCCCTACGTGCGTTTGTGAGCCGTTCTGACGCTAACTTGAGTGCGGCAGTAGCGTCTTCCAGCTTGCTTAGAGCTTCCTCGTACGTCATGCCCCAGGCTCTCCTCTTTGCGCAAACTCTTAGGTTGGAGTATACACCCTTTGTTTTATGAAGACAAAGGTGGTGGAGATCAGTTGGGCTTTGATATGGGTGGGCGACGGGAATTGAACCCGCAACCTCTGGTGCCACAGACCAGCGCTCTAACCGTTGAGCTACGTCCACCAAATTTCTCGCATTTTCTCACTGTTCGTAATCGTTCAAGTCTTCTTCCTCTTCGGTTTCGTTTTCTTGCGCCCAATCTTCCAAACTTTCTTCCCCCGCGGGGAGGGTAAATCCTTCCTCTTCTAACGCATCAGCCTCCGGATTCTTTTCTGTAGCGGGCTCGCCAGCGCCTACTTCCGGTTCTTCATCTTTACCTGATATTCTTTCTTTTTCGTGCCTGTTAATAATATCGGCCATGGTTTCGCCGCTTTGCGGTTCTTCGCCGGTTACCTCTTTAACCATTTTCCCGACATCGTCATCCATTGTAGGAATAGAAGTTGTGCCGCCAACTTCTTCTTCGCCGGATTCTGCTGGAGATTGAGTGGGAACATGATCGCCTATTCCCTCTTCAGCAACATCTTGTCCCGGGTCAAGTCTGGTTAAGTCCTGGTCGTTTGTCATTTGTTTCCACCCCCTTTGCTTTGCGCCGCTGGCAGGAATCGAACCCGCAACCTTATCGTTAGAACCGATCTGCTCTGTCCGTTGAGCTACAGCGGCAAAGATACTTAATATTCTACCATTCAAGGCCAGTTTTTTCACCTGGAGTCTAAGATGAGGTGTGTGCGGTTTGCCGCGCCGCTTTAACAAAGCCCACAAATAGCGGATGGGGTTGTAAAGGGCGGGATTTTAGCTCAGGGTGAAATTGTGAAGCGATAAAGAAAGGATGACTAGGTAATTCTATGACTTCAACCAATTTTCCGTCCGGAGAGGTTCCGGCAAGGACAAGCCCTGCATCCACGAACTGGTCCTTGTAAGTATTATTAAATTCGTATCTGTGTCTGTGTCTTTCACTAATTTTGCTTTTACCATAGAGTTTGCAAGAGAGAGTTTTGGGGGCAAGAATACATTCCCAGGCGCCGAGTCTCATAGTTCCACCATAGTTATGTTCCAATAACTTCTTTTGTTGATCGGTCATGATGTGGATAACCGGATGCTTTGTCTCGGGATCGATTTCGGTTGTGTTAGCGTCTCTCCAGCCTAAAATGTTTCTGGCAAACTCAACAGTTGCCAGCTGCATTCCGTAACAAAGCCCCAAATAAGGGATATTATTTTCTCGCGTGTACTTTATTGCTTCAATTTTCCCCTCTACCCCGCGGGAGCCAAAGCCGCCCGGAACAATTATTCCATGATAAGCTTTCAAAATATTCGGGTTCTGTAATACTTTTTCCGAATCGATCCAACTGACAACAGGCTTAAGATTTTGGTTGTATGAGGCGTGTTTTATAGCTTCAATAACAGAAATATAAGCATCAGACAATGTAAAATGCCCGCTGGCAAAATACTTCCCAACGATGCCTATTTTTACTTCTTCTTTTGCTTCCTCTACCCTTTTTATATATTGTCTCCATTCGACCATGTCTTTCTTTGGTTGGCGCAATTTTAATTTTTTCAAAATTCTTTTTGTTAAGTTTCCTGCGTCATAATTTAAGGGCACATCATAAACATTTGACACATCCGGGGCTGAAATTATGTCTTCGGGTTCCAAACCAGTTGAAACAGCAAGTTTTTTTATTCTCATCTGGTCCAAACCTTGCGACGAACGGGCCAATATTATATCGGGTTGAATGCCAACCGAATTTAAGTTGCGGACAGACATTTGTGCTGGTTTACTTTTCATCTCGCCCAAAGAGGGTGGAATTGGAAGGTAAGTTATATGAACATGCAAAACGTCATTAGGTTTTTTGAGTTTCAGAAGACGATTGGCTTCCAAAAAAAGTACATTTTGGTATTCTCCGGCTGTTCCGCCGATTTCAATTAAAACTATGTCAGCATTTTTTGCTCTTCCTGCTTCTTGAATGCGGCTTAAGATTTCGTTTGTAATATATGTGACAACATCCACACATTCTCCGCCATATTCAAGGTTTCTTTCTCTTTGTAAAAACCGAATAATAAATCGAGCCTTGAGTAGCAATGTTAGTTTTATTTAAGCTTTCATTCAAAAACCTTTCGTAATGCCCCAGGTCTTGATCAGTTTCTGTTCCGTCATCCAAAACAAAAACCTCACCGTGGGCAATGGGATTCATAGTTCCAGCATCAATATTTAAATAGGGGGCCATTTTTATAGGGGCAACTTTCAAGCCCGCGCTTTTAAGGAGGAGGGAATAGATGCTGTGGCAATCCCTTTGCCGATTCCAGAGATGACTCCGCCGGAAATAAAAATATATTTCATACGCAGTTGAAAAGAAATTCCGATTTCTTTTGTATACCACACCAATGATGCTTTGGTAAACATCCGCATTCCTGCATTCCAGTTTTTAACTTTAAGGTGGTATAATCGAAATCAGAATTTCGCTTCAGTCTGCGATATAATCGAAATGATTGCGAAGATTTCGGGGATTGGCTCATGACGAGCGTTAGCGAGTTCATATCAGACTTTTTCGAAAAAGTCTGTTAATTGGTAGAGCGCGCGAAGCGCAAAAGTCAGTGGACTAGGGTTTAGTTTTAAACAGCGACAACTAATTTCGGGGATTGGCTCAGTTGGTAGAGCGCTCGCTTTGGGAGCGAGAGGTCGGCCGTTCGAATCGGCCATCCCCGACTCGTTTACAATAGCCTTACCTTCTACTTGCCTTATTTCACCAAACAAAACCCAGAATTAAGCAATAAATAATTTGACAGGGAGGTGAAACAATGTTTCCGGGATTTATAGTTTCCCTAATAAATTTAGTAATTGGGCTAATTGAACTTCTTTTAGCGATCAGACTTTTGTTAAGACTGTTTGCTGCAAACCCAGCGACTCCTTTTGTGCGTTGGACTTATGAAACAAGCCAACCTTTAGTCAACCCCTTTTTAGGTATATTCCCAAATCCAGTTTTGACGGGGGGCTTGGTAATTGAGTTTTCAACTTTGGTTGCACTGGTAGTTTACGCGATTGCTGGCTATGTTTTGGCAGAGCTTATCGGGACTCTTGGTTATGGGGCAAGAAGAAGGACAATTGTGGAAGAAAGATAAGGTTTTGTGCTAAAATTACCTTGTTCGTTGGACCGGTTGCGGGATTAGTTGAACGGCCCAACATCTGCTTTCCAAGCAGAAAAAACGGGTTCGACTCCCGTATCCCGCTCCATACGGGATACCCTGGTCAGAAAAAGCCTGAATGGCTTGATATAACGGGCTAATCTTAGGGTTTCCGGATAAGCTTAATTCCATAAATTGTTAGCCTTAAATTTATTTTGAAGATACGGGATTCACACTAAACTTTGTAACTTACGACAAATGGATTGAATTCCTCTAACGCTTGATCTAAATTTTCATTTATCTCCAAAGCGAGAACTTTTTGGTAAGCGTATTTAATTGTTCTTTTGGTCCAAACATACAAATTCCCCAATATTCCAGTTCAATCTCTGGCGTGTTTTTAGTTCTTTCCTGTTGCTCTATGTAAGTTCCTATTGTCATTGTCGAAGTAAAATCGACAACATGAATACCAGCTTGAATTGTTTGATTTCTTAAATTCCTGATCTGACTGGAATTATCAGCTTGCAGAATAATAAATGGATTGTCAGAAATACTTTTGTGTTGTCCACCGTCTTTATCAAAATATGTATCAAATCTCATTTCAGGTAAGTTAGGATAACTGCCTGCAAGACCCGCTGCCATATGGCCTAAAGCATTCATCAGATTTCCAACCGGAACCTTTTTGTTTAACACTGCTACGAATTTATGTGTTAATTCATCTGCCTGCATATCAGGATTATATCAAATTGTTGGATACAAGTCAGAAAATATTATTTAGGAGTAACTATTATCTCCCAACAAGCTAATGACTTCTTAAGCCAGGATTACGGCCGGACAATTGCTTCCCAATCGGCGGTCAGGATACTCATGAAACAGGATACGACCACCATTAGAAAAGTTGCTGAAGAATTTAACTTATCAGAATATGAACAGCACTTTTTACTAACCTGCGACCGGGGGAAAGCTTTAATTATTGCCGACCCGCTTCGCCCGCCTTGACCGACGCAAGTCGAGGCAGGCCTACTCAGCGAGGCGAGCCAAAATCGTGTAGCAGTAAAGGTCGTGGCCTCTGACAAAGAGCATCCATTACTTACCACTGATCCTAGGGAGATTTATATTTAATCATCGACATATTCCGTCTCAAAAGGTGCGTATTCCTGACCTTTATAGAGATCTAATAAACCATCCCGCCGAGCAGCTAAATCTTGCGGAAAATAACCGGTTGTTGCCTTAAGATAATATGCAGCCTGCTCAATAATTTCCATCGCAAATCTTCTTACATCATTATTCGGGTCATTGATGTAGTTTCCGTAGTAGTGTGTCCAATTATGTAATTGCTCTCTCACCCTTCCATTATCCATGTTTTCAAGCGCACTGCTATAATGCACGCGTATGATCCCTTCATCCCTACGGGCATAAGCTATGTAGTATTCAAGAGGCGGTTGTGGAATTTCTCTAGAAAAAGGCTCGACTAAATATAGCTTAAAAGGAGCTTCTTCCTTCCCTCCAAAAACTTTCAACAAGTCATGTCGCTTTTGTATTATTTCTTCCGGCGTGAACCCCGTTAATTTAGTAACCGCAGCACTTGTCCTATTTAAAACTCTTTGTATTCTTGGAGGAACCCTACTAACAACCCCAAGATGCAAAGCCGCTCCTATATGGCTCCATTCACCAAAATTCCTCTCAACTTGTCCGTTTGCTAACGCGTCAAATATTTCGCTCTGCCAAATTCCGAGAATATCCCGGACACGGCCATATCCGACATACCATTCGGTGGGAGGCCCAGAAGCGAGCAACTCTTCAACACTTCTTTTTGGTGCTTCTTGGCTCATAGTATTGTAGAGTTTATCACTTTCATTATTCAAACTCAAGAATTTAGGCCTACCAATTCAGTATAATGTGTACAACTGCCTAATAGGCAGATGAATTATTTACAAGCAGCTCTTACAATTTGGTCTTTTCGTAAAGAATCGTTGATCGGGTTGTTGTAACGTCCCATTTTCATCCTCCGCAGCTTGATAAGCCTCCATCAATTTGCTAAAATAAATAAGGATTTGATCGTAAACGGGCGCTAAATAACTTGCGTCTCCCGCTCCAAAGCGAAATGGTTTTTAAAACCTTCCATTTTTATCCTTCAAAGCAGGATTTTCTCCAGTTCGAGCCTAAATTTTTGAGCTAATTTTACTAGCTTCAAAAATCTAATACCGGACACCGGAGTCGAACCTACTATAAAATCAGTCCATAGATAATCATTGTTGATATAATAAGTTTCAATATAAATAAGCACATCCTATGACAAATCAAGAAGTTCAATATGCAAAAACAGCTCTAACCGGAAAGATTTCATCATTAAGGAATGATTTCAGTAGAGCTTATTTTAACCTTAATCAATACAGCATCCAAACTAGTCCGTTCCCAATCTTAATGTTCACTATGTCTGTAGTAGACTTTTTCTCAGCATTATTAGCTGGATGGAGTGAGTCTAGTCGCAATCAAAATAGATTTCAAACAACAAGAATGATAGATTTCTGCGTTAATCAGCTTGGATATGGTCGAATTGAAAGTACGGTATTGGTCAAAGTTCACAGACATTCTCTTATGCACACGAGCGATCCTAGAATAAGATCGAATCAAAATGGGATATATGGTTGGCAAATCATGAATATCAATCCAAATCATATGCATCTTAGTCCACAACCTAATCAAAATAATATTCAAGTTACTTTGCTTGATGTTGGAACAGGCAATCTAATTGACGATTTAGAGAACTTCTTAACCACGTCTGGAGGATACTTTGAACTTTTAGATAATGACCCAGAAATTCAGGCTAATTACATGCAATGTATTCAAGAACTTGATAGTCAAACAATATGAATTAAAAAACCCGGTCCCTGTGGCTAAGATGGATCACTTACGTGTCATCAGTTCTCTAAAAGTAAGGTACCTTCACTACAAAGATCATTCGGTACCCACATGCTAGCAAAAATTCAGGTTATTGTCCGTTTAAGAATCTGCTAAAATGATGTCGTGGGAAAAACAACTAAAATTGCAATTTTTGAAGGTAAAAGAATCCGCCGCCATTGGAATGACAAAGAGGAAAAATGGTATTTCTCAGTTGTCGACGTCGTGGCAGCATTAACAGAAAGTGAAAATCCACAGGTTTATTGGCGAGTCCTTAAGAAAAGATTGATTGATGAAGGTTCCAATGAAACCGTTACAAAATGTAACGCTTTGAAAATGGTTGCAGCTGATGGGAAAATGAGGCTTACTGATGTGGCAAATACCGAAGTAATGTTACGTATCATCCAATCAATTCCTTCTCCCAATGCAGAACCTTTTAAACTATGGCTTGCTAGAGTGGGTTATGAACGCATTGAAGAAACTGCTGATCCGGAGCTTGCTATAAATAGAGCTCTTCAAACATATTTAAGAAAAGGCTACAGTAAAGACTGGATAAACCAACGCTTAAAAAGTATTGAGATACGAAAAGCTTTAATAGATGAATGGGAAACACGGGGAGTAAAAGAAACCAGTGAGTTCGCTATTTTAACAGATGATATTACTATTGCTTGGACAGGCATGACTACAAAGCAATATAAAAATTTCAAAGGGCTTAAGAAGGAAAATTTACGGGATAATATGACAAATTTGGAATTGGTGCTTAACATGTTGGCAGAAACTGCTACAACGGAGATTTCTCAAAAACGTAAGCCTAAAACATTCCCTGATAATAGAAAAGTTGCCACCGAAGGAGGAACTATTGCTGGAAATGCTAGAAAACAGATTGAATCCAAAAGCGGTAGAAAGGTAATAACAAGGAAGAATGCCAAAGAGTTAAAACTTATTGGGAATAAGTAACGAGACTATTTAAAGTGCTTAAGACTTTTTATCTCTAAATGATTTTTAAGGATTTCCAATTTTAATTGAAGTTGGTGATCCATTATGATACAGTACTTAAGTTCAAATAGGTCCGAGCCAATTACGCTCCCCAGCTCAAGTCGCCAAAGGCGAACTTGAGCGAGGCTCGTCTCGCCCTTTGGGCGGAGCGGCCCGCTCCTCAATAATGTATTTTGTCTATATTCTCCAGAGTCTAAAAGATAATAAAACATACATAGGTTATACCGATAATTTTGAACGGCGATTTGAACAACATAATTTAGGAAAATCGAGATCTACAAAATATCGAGTCCCATTTAAATTATTATTTAAGGAAGAATTTAAGAATAGCGTAGATGCCAAGAATCGAGAGATATGGTGGAAAAGTGGTGCGGGGAGACGAAAACTGAAAAAATGTTTCGAAAATCAGATAAAATGATCAATCCAAACCAGAATGGTTTTTGAAACCTTCCATGCTATAACCTGCCGAAGGATACTTCATAGAGCTTTTTAAATTCATCTATTTCTGCTACAAGTCTAGAGTGATACAACAACTAAAGACTATTTCCAGGAATGATGGTGGTGGAGCTAAGAAGACATATTAGAAGTATTACGGAATTTACTGCAGACGAATTAATGAATTAGTGAGTGTTTTAAGATGAAAGATGCCACTGGTGGAAAAATCAGAAACATTCAGCTTATTTTTAACCACGCCAAAGAAAATATGGTTACAAGAGGATGCATTAAAGAAGTTGAGGAGATTACAAAGCGGATTAAACTTTCACTAAAGTCTAAGCTGGAATTTTGAAACGAGTTGTATACTTCGGCGCTAAAAAACCCTCGAGGAGGAGCAAACGATTTTGCTCAACTCTTATACCCGAGGGCTGCTTGTCCCCTAGCCTGCCTTGCGAACAGGCTCAAGGCTTGTGACCCGGTCTATCAGATCACAAGCAATGTTGACTGTGTATTGGAGTGTATCTGGTGGAGGATCCAGTTCCACGCCAGTCGCGATGGCCACAAGCGCTGTTCTGAGCGCCTTTAGGAGATGATGCTGTTCCATGTGTTTTGCTTCACGCATTAAGAGCTCTACTTCTTTGGCCAGCCTCCTTAGGCTCCATGCCAGCTCGCTGCGTCTTGTGCCACCTACTTCTGTCAGGTCGGGAAGAATTTGGGCACCAACACTGCTCATGTCTTTTCTTTCTTGTTCTTTTCTTCAATAGACTTTCGCGTCGCGTTAATCAAAAATGTCATTGAACGGAGTAGCGCGTCCCACAACTCTTGCGAACCAGGAGAGTTTAAGGTTTGCTCAGAATTAGGGACCCTCAAAAGATCAGCTATCAGATTGCATTGCGCCGCCATGTCTTCCCATCGCATTATGAGCTTTTCTCTGTCCATACCCATTCTACTATTACCTTGATTGATAACGTGCCAACTAACTATATGATACCGTAAGAGGGCAAAAGAAAAGCCCTCGAGTCAAAAATTTGCTCTAAGGGCCAAAAGATGATTGCTACAAAGGTAGAATTCTGAGCACTGCCATAAAGTACATTTCGCCTGCCCTGCAAAACGTACAAGCAATGCCCATAATGCTACCTTCGAATACTTCTTTGTAATGTGCTTCCCGCCTACTCTTGAAGCTAGCGGGACAGTGCTAGGTACAAAAACGATTTCCTTAATCAAATCAAAATGAAGAGTTGGAGGAAATCTAAATCTTTACTCTAGTAGCTCATAATGTATCACAAAAATGGCCATTTGTCAAGTACTACAGGTTTCTAGTCCTTACTTTGTTGACAGGGTGGAACCCTGTCAAACAGTCTAAAGCTCGATTGTGCCTATTTATTGATGATATAATGCCTTAGTCTTAGTTTTCGCCCGGGTGCTGGAATTGGTAGACAGTGTGGCCTTAAGAGCCATTGCTCCTAAAAGAGCGTGTGGGTTCGAGTCCCTCCCCGGGCACTTCCTGTTCCTACCTTCCTTTTCTCCTAATCTTGTGTTAACTTTTGTCGTTCTCTGCCCCTTGCGTTTTTTTGCCCGAACGCTGCAAGGGGTATTTTTTGCTGACAGGGTTCCACCCTGTCAAGACAACTTTGCGAGGATTTCGGAATATTTTTTGATGTTGTCTTGGGTGCTTTTGAGCGCTCCTTGAATGACCAAGTTTACTTTCTTAAAGTCCCAATACTTTTGCATTAAATCGATCAAGTCTTCTGAAGTTGTGCTTTGAATAAGTTCTATCATTTTTTCAGGAAGATGAATTTTGTCCTCCCAAAGTAAATCGCCTTCGATCCAATTGGCAATTGAGCTCGGGTGGTCAAAACTCATCAGCCACTGGTTTGAGAGAAATTCTTTTGTGACAATAAGTTCTTCTTCGGTTGGGCCATTTTTAATAAATGTAGCCAATTCCTGGACGATTAGTGTCACTACTTCCTCCAGGTTTTCCCGGGAAGCTTCCGAGGCTATAGCGGTATAACCTAATCCATTCGTAATTAAAGAACCGGCATTTACGCCATAAACCAATCCTCTTTGGTAACGTAGGAGCCTAAACATACGGCTTCTTGAGAGGTTAACCAATATTGCAAGAATAATGTTTTGTCTCAAGCGCAATGCAATGCTGTTATCTAAAGATAAAGATGGAAAAGAAAGATCGATATAATTTGATTTAAGGCTTGAATCAAAGCGGATCCCCACATTTTTGCCTGACAGGTTTTTACTACTAAATATGGGAATTTTTGAATAACTTGAGTTGTGGTAGTTGCCAAAGTATTGTTTTAGATAGTGTTTAAGCTGAGGCTTCTCAAAACTTCCAGTTATTGAAATATAAGTATTTTTGGGAACAAAAAGCTTCTCCCAAAATGACAAAATATCTGCCTTTGTAATTTTTTCAACGTCACTAATTGTTCCGGCGATGGGGTTAAGCAGTGGACAACCTTTTGTAAACCTAATTTCCCGCACAAATTTACCTATTTTATATTCCGGGCTATCCATCCTTTGTTTTATTTCTTCCAAAATAGCCCGCCTTTCTTTTTCTATAGCAACTTCGGGGAAAAGTGGCTCAAAAAATACCTCGCTGGCAATTTTTAAGGCGTCTTCCAAATGTGTTTTGGGAACAGTTATAAAAAAATTTATGGAAAATTCTCCAGTTGAGGCATTATAGCTTCCTGCTAAACTTTCAATATAATCAGACATACTTTCAGCGTTCGGCAACGAAGGAATGCCTTGTATAAGCATGTGCTCTAAAAAGTGCGCAAGGCCAATTTTTCCGGCGTCCTCTAAAACAGAACCTCCTTTAACATCAATTCTGAGGTGAATTGATCTCAAAGAGCGCATTCTGTAGGTTGCAACTTTTATACCATTTTGCAGCGTAAACGTATTCAACATTATCCTTACCTCGACCACAAAGTATACACTACCGTTCCATCTGGTCGTTTGATTTGCCCCAGAAGCGTGGCTCCGGCAGGCGGAGAGCTGGTTTCGCAGGCATCAGCGTCAACTGCCAGAATCCGTTCTTCTAGAGCAAAAACGTCTCTGGAGGGACAGCGCTGGCTAGTAAAAGTAAAGTTTTGGAAACCCCAAACACCTTTATCTCTTTTGTTCGCCGATTGCGTAAAAGTTGCCGGATCATATTTGCCAAAAAATGCTAGCCATGGGTATGGGCTATCGGGAATTTCGGTAAAGTAAATCTTATCATAGTTTCCTTGCAGGCTGTTGATTTTGAGCGCAAGTTCTTTTGCGCCGGCATTGCGAGATAAGGTTCCGCCAACCGGATTGTGGATGAAGTATTGATGCAGAAAGAAGATAAAATTTACTGACAAGAGGGCAAAAGACAGTGACAAGGATAATGTGCGATGCCGTGAATTCGCAAACCAGTACAGCCCGTAGGCTTCAATAATAGATAAAAAGGGAATCATAAAAAGCGCGCGGTGCATATTTGGAGCGTCTTCGGTTGTAACAGCCGCGGGAAGCGGAGATATCAGTACAAGTCCAAGTACAAGAATTGAGGCATACGGTTTATGCTGTGCGATTGCGACCAGTCCGGCTAAAAGTAGGAAAAATTCAACGTAAGTTAAAACGCCCATCCCGCTGGTCATGTAACGGGTGGGTTTTGCTTCTTTGGGGACAAGGAAGAATTTGGCGCTAATGTATTGAGTGTATTCATTGACAAAGCGTCTTGCGTAAACTGAGGGCTTGTTGTGGAATAGTCTGGCGACAAAGACTCTGTTAGGCCCTTCTTCAAACGGCATTTTATCGAGTTCGTAAGCAACGTCGAGGTCTTTGAAGATGGAAACCTGGTTGAATCGGCCGCGAGCGGCTGGATCGAGGGCAAATAGTAAAGTAACAAGTGATACAGAGAACAAGAGAACAAGCGGGAGTTTGAAGTGTAATTTTGGCAGATCGCGCAGGGTGGGACGCGGGCGCGAATTCCACCAGAAGAAAGCTATGGTTATAAAAACAAACATAGGAATTAAAAGGCGGGCGGAATGGTATAGAAAGTAAGACGAAAGTAGAAAAAGCAGAGTGAGTAGGAAAGGTAGTAAGGCGGGTGGCTTTTTATTGTTCAGTTGCCGTACAAGAAGCCACAAACCTGTGAGGGCAAAGAAAAGTGCAACGATACCTTCGGAGGTGGCGCGGGAAAGAGAGATGTGCCATGGCGACAAGGCTAGCAGCAGAGCAGAAAAAATTTCCAATGTCCAATTTCCAATGTCCAATTTTTTCCGAGGTGCTAATTCTCGAACTAAAAAATACATAGAAATTACGGTTAGAGCTCCGAAGAGGGCGCCTGGGAAGCGAACGGCAAACTCATTCAAACCAAAAATCAAAATCGAAGGGATGGTTAGGTAAAAATATCCGGTGGGGCGGAAATCGCCGAAAGAGTTGTAGTAGAGAGGAAACTTGTGCCCCCAATCGTCGGCTCCGGTCTTTAGAATTGAATAAGCATTCCAGCCCGCTTTTACCTCATCTACATGGAAGCCGTCAGGTAGCCCTGCAAGTTTCCAGGTTCGCAAAAATAAAGCTAAAAGGAAAATTAAGAAAATCCATTTGTGCTTTTTCAAAAAATGTAAATGCATTAAAATGTCCTCAACAATTGTACTGCTGTATGTAGTTGAAAAGAAATGCTGATTTTTTTATTTCTTTTACCGTGTGCGGGCACTTGACAAAGTTGCCTTCAATCAGCTTAACTAAAAGTGTAATTTACTTTAACAGCATGACTGCCCGTAAAAAAATTAACAAAAAGCCTACTCCGTCTTCAGAGGGTACAATTTTTGTATTGTCTGTTGCTTTGGTTATTGCAATTGGCACATTTTTGTTTCTCTCTTCAAGACAAAAAGAGACAATAAAAGTTGCAGAAAAAAAGGAAGTAACAGTTATGTTAGCTTCTGAGAATAACTCAAGTGAAACCGGAACTGCCTTTTTAAAGGAAGCTGATGGTAAGGTTGTGGTGACTTTGGCGGTTGAAAATAGCCCCAAGGGTGTGACCCAGCCGGCCCACATTCATACCGGAACTTGTCCCAATCCAGGAGAAGTAAAATATCCTCTAAATTCCCTGGTTGACGGGAAATCTGAGACAACTCTTAACGTTTCTGTCAATGACCTACTAAGTCAGATGCCCTTAGCAGTTAATGTCCACAAGTCTGTTGCTAAGGCTAAAGTAAGCGTCTCCTGCGGCGATATAGCAAAGTAAATGAAGCTCTACCAGCTTACGCTGGTAGTTTCTTCTAGCTTCAAGCGACATAGTCGCTTGCCCTCACACTCCGTGTTCGGGAAATCTTCATCCACTTACTCGCGCAAGTGGTTTTAAGATTTGTCGCTATAAAAAAACGCGCCTCCGTTCAAACCACCCCACTGTGGCGATCCTCGAAAGGATCCTTACGTCAAACGAAGGCGCAAAGCGCTACAGGTTACCTGCGGTGTGCGTACCAGCTGTAGGCGCCGCCAAACTCGCACGCGACTGCGACAACGAATCCGACGACCAGCTGTTTCCAGAGGAAATCAATCTCCTCCGGAGAGATAGCCTGTTGCGCAAGCTGTGTCATCATGTAGAATGCGGTGCGAACCATGCCGATGATTAAGAGCGCTCCCAAGGCGTTGTAGGTCAGCGGGAACGTGAAGACGCTCTCCACCACCCTTAGGCACTTCTCTGTCCCGAAGGCATCGCATGCTGCAAGGAAGAGTCCTCCGGCACAGAGCGCTAGCGCCCACATGCCCTGCCGAGTAGTCCAGATCCCATAGAGGAAGAACCACGTCGGATTGCCGAAGAGGTGGAACCCAAACACTACCATGCCCAAGAACATCAAAGCGGATGCGATCAATTCCCTAGTCTTCACCACATTCCCCTGTAAAGCTTACTTCAGCGATTTCTCACTGAGATTGAGGTTAAGCATACACCAAACTCACACGAAAGTCAAGTATTATGGGTTTTACTTCCAAGAAAAAAACGCTTCCTTTCGACCATCGTTAAGTTGTGGTTTCTATTGAGGAGTTTTTAGATTGAAGCGAACATTGGCCCATTCTACCAAAATCCGTGCAAGGTAAACCGCAGTAAGCGCGACAATAAAACTGCCTCCAATGTCCAACCAATGATGAACTTGAGCGTAAACGCGGGAGGCGCCAACTAAAAATGCAAGGAAGGCAAGTACCATCCCCCACTTTTTGTTATAGATAAAAATTATTGCCGCGATTGTAGCAACTAAAAGCGTGTGATCTGAGGGGAAGCCGTTGTCAGGAGCGTGTGGAATTAAAGGCGTTGTATTGTTAACCACAAATGGACGCGGATCGATGATAAATTTTGAAGCAATTCTGGAAATTATCAGCGAAAGCGGCAGGGAGGCTATTGTGAGAACAGCTAATTTTTTGCGCTGGGTTGAAAGTACAAGTATGACAAGTCCTAAGACTACACTGAGGATATAAGAATGTTTGGCAAAAGTTACAAGTAATGCATCCATATAATGTTGTCATCCTGACGTCGCATTCGCTCCCCAGAATGAAAGGTTTATTTCCCGGGCTTGGTTTTTGAAAGCGCTCCTCTGATTTTTTGATGGAAATAGACGAACTTTTCTTTGGAGAAATGATAGGCGCTGTAGGGAAGATTGCGCTTTACACGCGCAAAAACTGAGGCGCGAGATTGAGAACGAAACTCTTTGGGGGTTTGCCGAAAATTGATATTCCTTGGTTTACTCATAAATAGCATGTCAGCCTAGTCTGCCTATGCCTTGTTGTAATTCTAAAGCATCCACCCACTGCGGGACAGGCACATCTTTGTAGGTGGGATTGGGAATTGCTGTGGCGATACCATTTTCTTCGGTTATGTAATAAGCCATGCCTTGATGCTTTTCTATCTCTTCATAATCTTGCGGAACGTGTCCGTCGTTCCAATTATCAAGTAGAACTAACTCCTGGTTCCCAATATTTGACCAAGAATGACCATATTCGGGAGTGATTAATATTTCATCCCCCGCCTTGGCTCGGATTAGTAAAACCTCATCAACTATATCTGGATTCCACTCCCCGTTTCCGATATGTTTCTTTTGCAAAAGCAAAACTCCCTCTCCGGATTCGACTTTGTAAAGCTCTTCCAAAGGGTGTGTATGATAATGTCCAAAGGTTTTTGTGTATTCTCTTCCAAGTTTGCCAGGCTTAATAACCGTATTGTTTGCCCATTCGGATGGGCTTTTAAAGCTGAAAACTTTGTAAACTGGATTGGGACCGGAAGAATTAGGTTCTTGCAGAACCTGTTTTAAGGATTCGAGCTTTCGGGTGCTAACAAGTTCCATATTATTAACCTAAAATCATTTTAAGGATATTATTCAAGCTTGTCGAGCAGCACACAGGCAAGCTTGCAATTATCCCCCAAAAGCGCAAAACTAATATAGTTGACAGGGGGTGATTTTTTTGATCAACAAAATTTACAAATACCTGGGCAAGCATCCGCACTACAACAGCGTAATTCACACAATATCAGGCCTGGGGATTGGAGTCATTATCTCAAGGCCGTATGTAGCCAATCCGGTCAAATGGGGGGTGTTTCTTATTGTAATAGGCATCGTAGGACATCTTTACCCATATTTTGCAGGCAAGAAATGAGACTCGTTTAAAAAGCAAACAGACAGCCTTTTATATTTTACTTTACATAAAAAGACTGTCTGCAGCTTTTTTCTGGTTGACACGCCTGCTCTTTGCGTCAACCAAATTCAAATCATCCTGCCCTGACCTGGTGTGTTTTTTGGTAACCTTGCTCTTAAAGCTACCGTAAGTTAGATTAAGCCCTGGAAGTTAATAATATGAAAGTTAAATGTAAGAATTAAGTAAGTTAGCTATTATTCATTAATTTTGCTTCAAATCTGCTGTAATTTCTCTCAAAAATGAAGTAACATTGGCTCGGTATTTCGTGCCGCAATCAAATTGGGTATTGCATTTGTGAAAAAAAGCATAAATAATTTACAAAACGATAGTTCTGAACCTTTTTTAGCGAAGCTTTTTCTTATAAAAACTTCGCATATATGATAGTAAATGACAACTACTGAGAGACCAATTTTTAACACAGATAGTCTTGGTATGATAACCGAAAAAACCGAGAAATCTGTAAGCATTCGGAAGGTAACATCTCCCGACCAACTTCGTGTATGGCGGGAGATTTTTGATGGTGTTTTTCCGGAAAATGCTGGTGAATGCCCACAAAATTTACTTGAGCGATGCGCAAGCCGGGAAGCTTTGATTCACTCAGATTTTTACCTTATATTTAGAGGGGAAGAGGCGGTTGGTGTGCACTGGGTTTGTTGGGCACCTAACTCTTTGGTAGCGTATGTTCCCTGGTGCGGTGTTTTGCCGGGGCACCAAGGTTCAGGAGTTTACTCTAAAGCAATGGCCCTTGTTGAAAATGATTTGAGAGCTCAGGGTATACGTATCGTTGCGCTAGAGTGCGAAGACCCAGCGTATATGACAACTCCTGAAAGAATTACTTTGGCCCAACGAAGATTGAAATTTTATCATAGGAATGGGTTTGCACATGTAGAGCAGAGTGCAGTTGCCTATGTCAGGCCAGACGAAACAGGTGTTGATTATAACGGACAGGTTAAAAGTGGTTTAATGTTTGGCCTTAAGCAGCTTTATCCTGAAGACCGTCTATTTGTTGAAGATCAAGGAGGGTTGGCTATTTCTGCAGTTGTGCTAAGGTATGTTTACACGGAAGTGATGAAAACAGATAGTGGGATACTAGATTGGCAAACACTTGCAGGGAATAGAGCTATACGCGAATACATACAGTCCTTGGAGCAGGCTGGTCTCTACGTTCCAATGTTATCTTTACAAAAAGGTTCTTCTGGCTTCCCCCTACCTCAGCAAATTGCTGTTGCGCAACCAACTCTAACTCTTCAATAACTGCTCCTCCCACCTTCTCCTTACGGAAACGTAATCTTACTTTAACCAATCAATGCTAGTCTTTTGATTTAGAAGGAGGTGAGTAAAATATGGGTGGAATGGATATGCAGTCGAAAAAGGCAGCGATTGACCATTTGGACCACGTAAGCTATCCGGCAACCAAAGAAGAACTGGTAAAAGCATGTGACAACATGTCAGATGTTCCGGAAGAAGGTAAAAAATGGTTTATGGACAATTTACCTGGAGGCACATACCAAAATTCAGGTGATGTTAGAGCCGCGCTTAGGATGTAAGTTTCTTGCGCACTGAAGATACAACTTGTTTCAAATTGAGACGGTTGGAGAAGCTGTTTTGCAACAGCTTCATAGAAATCTGTACCAATCTAGGGTATGATATATTAAGGTACAGAAGGACGGGTGGTGAAATTGGCAGACACGCAGCGTTCAGGGCGCTGTGAGCTAAAAAAAGCTCATGCGGGTTCAACTCCCGCTCCGTCCACCACAAGAAGTTTGTAAGTGTGATTATCTCCCCCGCTAAATGTTTGATCCCATTTGTGATAAAATAGCTACCAGGCCAGGGTGTCGTAACTGGTAGCCGAGCACGCTTGAGGTGCGTGTGGAGAAATCCGTGCAGGTTCGAGTCCTGTCCCTGGCACTATCTAAAGACAATTAGTGATTCGTTGCGGGATCGTCTAGTGGTAGGACACGGGACTTTGGATCCCGGTACCTAGGTTCAAATCCTAGTCCCGCAGCAAAACGAAGTTTTGCAAGGGACAAAAGGAAATTCTTATTTCCTTTTAATCCCGCTTCCTCCCAAGGAGGAATTATACGCTCGAATTTTTTTTAGACACTTACCGCGAAAGTGGGCGCCATAGGCGCAACTTAAGTTGGGTAAGCACTTGAAAAGGACAAGTAGCTCAGTTGGAAGAGCATTCGGTTTACATCCGAAAGGTCACAGGTTCGAGCCCTGTCTTGTCCACATTTAGAGACCGAAAAGAATTTGTCCTCTTAAATATCTCTTATTTCATCCTTGGCTCTTTCTGCTTCTAATATCTCAGACTTTTTAGTAGGTGAATAAATACTCCAAGGAAACTCAACTCCGAGATGTTCTAAAGTATTAACTTCTTGGTTACCAATAATGCCATAAATATCAATTAGTTTTACACCACATACGGTTAGTTGCATTTTTAGATGGTCATAAAAGTACGAGCCACCTCTGGTAAATCTATCTATGGATTTAATAACAAAAAGCTGGATGCCATTGTTAGAGTCTTTACAGTAATCAACAACCTCCTGCATTGGTTGTTCATCTTTTGAAGCCGACTCCATTAAGAAAAAGAACTTCTTAATGTTTAAGTTATGACTTTTTGCAAACTGTTCTATTTGATCTTTTTGCGCTTGTGGGGAATCACCCTGAAGGCCTTGTTTTAATGAAGAAATTCTTATCGCTGCTACTGCACTATTAGTAGATAAGTTAGGATTCATGGTTGAGCAATTACTTTGTTTTTAAATCGCAACTTTCCATTTAACTGGTCTTCTAAAATCCTATCGACAATAAGGTTTGTAATTACTTGAAGTCTTTCTTCTAGTGTCAAATTAGAGGTTAAGGTCTTTTATTTTCTGGAGTCTTAGTTTGTCTAAATCGTTCTGTTTTACTCATACCCACTCCTTACACACTATCCGTACTACGGATATATAATATCTCAAAAATGATTTGTCTGTCAAGGGGTAAAATGACTTAAAAACTGTGTAAACCTGCTTACACTAAAAAAAGGCAAATTGGAAGCTAAATTACTGAAATTTTTGTCGCTCTTATACTTTATATATAATATAAAGAGAGAAGATAAAAAATATATGGCTTCTATATCATAAAAAACACCTGCAAACTAAAACTTACTTAACCTAAAATATTTAAAAAACCAAAAAGAAAGCTAGATTAAATAACCCTAATCAAAACTATAATTATCACCAATTTAATTCTATAAAAACTCACAATTTCCTGCACCCATGTAGATCCTAAAATTACCACTACGCGTAGTGGTAAAAAATTGATCTTTTTGAAGCTAAATACTTAAAAATCTTTCCTATTCATTCCTTATATAGATATAAGAGGATGTAAATTCTGTATAAATAATCTCTAAACTATTAAAATAATCCTTACAAAAAATCTGCAAAATACCTAACTAAAAACGTCACTAAAAAATAAAAATCGATCTATACTTACTACTCTTTCTTAACCCAAAACACATATCTTTCTTAATTACCAACAAACATTCCTAAACCTCTGAAATGAAAGATGTAATTAAAATTAAAAAACAATTAAATAACAATTAAATAACAAGAGCTTATAATCTTTTACTAAAACAGCCACATCTGATATAATCTCGCAATGATTGAAGCAGGAACGTCACAGGCACGTCAAGAATTTGTTGGTGGACTTGAAGCAGGAGTTACTCATCGAGTAGTAAATGCTCGCCCAATTACACTTTTAAGTGAATCTGATGGAAAAACAGTTGTAGTAGCAAGAGATTTTAACAAAACCTTGTTTGTGAGGAGAAATTACAAACAAGTTGCCTTAGATAGAATGAATCAATTAAATGGTGCATCTTTTGAAGATGCTTGGACAGCCTTCCACCAACTATATAGTAGTGTTGGAATAGAATTAGTCCCAAGCGTTGTGATTCGTCCTGATCCGAAAGTTTCAATTGTCGAGGCTCCTGTGGTTGTAGCAAGTGAATATATTGATGGAACAGAATTGTCGTTAGCTCCTACAAAAGCAAAAGTTCAAGTTGCAGAAGCAATGGGAGCTATGCTTAAAACACCTGGAGAATACTATCCAAGTCTTGAATCAATAAGACGAGATATGTTTAGAGTAGGAAGAAATATAGATAGGACACCCCGTGTTGTTTTGGTTGATGTTGACCCTTTTTTGGTAGATAGAAAAGCAGTTGAATCAACGCCTGATGAAAGAGATAACTGGTTTTCAGAATATATTGTACAAGTAAGGGATCTTCTTTGGGATAGATGGTGTAAAGAAGATGAGAGAGCTACGGTATTGACTGCTTTTGCTCGCCCTCTTGGCTTTGTCCTAAATACATTTGGTCAGAGGGATGGAGAAAGAACTCTAAGAGCTTTTATGAATGTGCAATCGATGGCTAAGGGAATAGATATGCGTAAATTTTCTTCCTTACCTTTTTAATCTTTTTTAATACCTCTATATAATTCTTTATTTTTTGCAGTTCATTGGTGCATAGTAATTTATTCCAGTTCCAGATATAATTGAGCTGTAAAAATAACAGGCGAAGTTTAGCCTGGGGTAGTCAAACTCTTCAAATATGGCATATAAAGTACGTGTTCAGTCGAATGATGAATCAGTTTTACAGGATGTGAATGGAATTCCTGACGCTTGTCCTGCCTGTGGCAAAGGTATTTCTCCGCTATTCTGCTATCAACATGGTGTCGATACCTGGAGAGCTTATGATGGGTTTTTACAAATTGTATTTAGATGCCCAAGAAAAGAATGCCAAAGGTTATTTATTGCTGTATATGGAACTGAAAAAGCATTTGCTGGGACAAATTTGATACTGAGACGAACTTTATTAATGGATTTTATGGAGTTTGAAAAATTTCCTGAATCCGTAACAAGTATTTCCAGTCAATTTGAAGCAATTTATAATCAATCCAAAATTGCAGAAGATAACGGCTTGCATCTAATTGCTGGTCCTGGTTATCGCAAAGCATTGGAGTTTTTGGTTAAAGATTATTTAATTAGAACTGATCCGGAGCATGAAGACCAGATAAAAAAAGAGCAACTTGGCACAGCGATAAAAAGAATTACTGAAAAAAGGATTGAAGCTTGTGCATCCCGGGCGGCTTGGTTAGGAAATGATGAGACTCATTATGTTAGAAAATGGGAGGATAAAGATTTACAAGATCTTAAAAATCTTATTAAAATGGTTGTTGATTGGATCGATCACATAGAAAGATCAGATGGGTATGAACAAGCGATGCCTTCTCCTGAAATTCCCGCCGATTAAAAATGATATACTATCCGTATGGGTGATAAACAACTTGGTAAAAAATTAAAAGAAGCAAGGGAAAAACTGAAGTTAACTCAAAAGCAAGTTGCAGAAAAATCTGGGGTAACTACAAATTGGTATGCTAGGTTTGAAAGAGGAGAGAAATCAGCTTCTCTTAAAACAATTAAGGATATTTTTAAGGTCTTGAAGTTAAAAGTACCTTCTCCCTTTAATTAATTCTTAGGTTGTAATTTTCCTGATTTTTTGTCTTTTTCAATTTTCTCCACAACAATTTTTGGTAATCCTTTTAAAGTATCCAATAAGCTAATTGCCTGTTCTCGTGTAGCTCTTTCAGGATGCTTCTTTTTAAGCTCATTTATTGCCCATTCAATCTCTTTTTCTGTATATTTTGTATTAGTCATGATGCATTTTAGCAATAAATATATTTGTTCATCTAGTGAAAAGTATCTGCTTGACTCAATTCGGTTGGTGTCGGCTCAAAATTGAACGTATTCATAATTTCTTGAATCATTTCTTCAAAAGGGCTCTCAATAGGATATTCTGCAGTAAAGGATACCTGACTTTGTTTTCTATTTAGGATTAATCTATTACTTTTTTTAATATCGCCTTCTGTTGACCACACTAACTTATTATCTAATGTGGGTTTTTCTGTAACAACAGCTATTCTCAATGTTAAATCACCAATTCTGTTTGGTTCGTGAGCTTGTTCCCATGTAACGTGTGTGGAATAGATTCTAATTTCTGAAGAAGAATGAGCATCTATACTGACAACACTCCACTCGGAAGGGAGTTTAAAAGTGAATGCATTCGCTTCAGGTTTCCAAACTTTCCAGGCTTTTGGTTCGTCTATAGCATTTGGTTGAGCAGAAATGGTAGGAATGTTTGATTGAACAAAGGAATCCTTAATCGAGGCAGAATCTTTTTTCATCCTTAAAGAATACAATCCAAAACCTATTAAAAGAACCATGCCAATTAAGCAAATGAGTGGTACAAGGTTACCTTTTTTATATGATTTAGATCTTTTCATCTATTGCATTTTAGCAAAAATCATAAAACTTTGTTCAGTTTTAAGAAATTAAACATTTCTAGGGTTAAATCTGTATTATTAATTCTTCTCATAATCTCGCGACTATGCGTTTGAGAAAGTATGTTTAATGACCCTTCCCAAAGTACTTTTCGATCCAAAATAGCTAATTTGCGGTGATGGTTGCCAACGCATAGTAAAACTTGTACTCCGAGAGTCTCAAAGTACTGAATTTCCTCCTCAGATTGGACTTCATGTTCTCTAGGATCGCGGGTAATTACAAAGACCTTAACGCCTATATTAATTAATCTTTCGAAAATGGGTTTTAGGGTTTTCATCCGGGCAGAGCTGACATATGGAGATTCGATGATAACTTCCTTTCTACAGTCCTCTAAATCCTTTAAAAAAGCTCTATAAAAGGTTTTTTCGTCATGAAGCTCTGAGTTAAACACCGGAGTCTTCCTCCTCAATATCTATGATAGAAACCTGGCCTTCGAAGTAGGTAAACCCAAGATCCTTTAATTTTTGATATAATCGGGTGAGACTTTGGAATATGGTGTTCCAACCATCATCCAAATTGTCCACCATATGGCAGCTAAAAAATTGAGAAGATCATCGACTAATAAAGTTGTTAGTGGTATATTAGGTGGAATCGGAGAATACTTAAATATTGATCCGGTTGTGGCAAGAATTGTGTTTCTTGCGATCGCAATTTTTACAGGCTTTATTCCCGGGCTACTATTCTATTTATTAGCACATTTAGTAGTCCCGGAAGCATCAAACGAAAAATTTAAGCCGAGCTAGCCAAGTTGGTCACGGCGGGCCCCTGAAGAGGGTCAGATTTCGGTTCGATTCCGGAGCTCGGCACAAACAAATCACATTCGTCCGCGGGTATAACAACCTTGCTTCGCAAGAACGTTGTACGCCGCTCAAGTATTTTCGCGGGTATAGTACAATGGTAGTACACCTGGTTGCCAATCAGGGTACAGGGGTTCGATTCCCCTTACCCGCTCCAGACGGGATACCCTGGTCAGAAAAGGCCTGAATAGCTTGATATAACGGGCTAATCTTGTGGATTCTCACAAAGAATAAACCTTTCCTGGGGTCCAGTGTGATAAAAATAAGTTTTATCTTCTAGAGATAGACTTATCTTATAACCACCAACAACCGCCAACGTGTATGCCTTGCCAGGTTCTGGACAACCTAAGCTTCCATCTCTCCAGATCGCTTCTGTCACACTATTAACAATGACCGTATCTCTGCCCACACTTAATCTTTTTGACAAATTGTCGACCACAGCCATAATTAAACTGTGGTTTTTTCCACTACAAACACGTATGGGGTTACAAGGAGCTTTCACGCAGATAATTCTTGAGTAATAACAATTTGCTGACTTATCCATTTTCAACTTACATATATTATTTATACATTCAGCTGTTCCCTCACATACTCTTTGACAAAGTTTATCCTCTTCACTAATGTGTTTTTTATTCATAGCTGTACATTTACAGATGTTTTTTCCACAATCCTCATCCGAGTTACAGGAAAAACTCTCAGGATTGTATGGCTCTCCTGGGATTATTTTTGGCGGAAAACCGTGTTTATTAATTAAAAGAGTCTGAAGAATTGTTGACGAATTTACCAAATAGAAACCTGCTGCTAATAATATTAAAACTAGTCCTATTAGAACAAGTGAATTCATTTTTAATTGTTTTAACCCCATAAGCTTAATTTATCAGTTTTACTGATATATTTCCATCAATTTGCTAAAAAGAGATAGAGTTCATAAACTATTGACAAAAATTAAGAAATATTGTTAAATATTCTTATGTCTACAGTAACAATATCACTCCCAAGTCAGATTGCCAAGCAGGTAGACTCTGAAGCCAAAAGACAGGGATTTGCTACCCGTTCTGAGTTTATTAGAAGCCTAATACGCAAACACTTTACAAAAAGTCAGTTTGAATTGGAGGAATTTGAACCAGTACCTCTAAATCAACTTAAAATGGAACTTGCCCAGACTGGGAAGCACAGCGAGGAATTTATAAATAGTGTTATTGAGGGCTTTGGAAAATCCTCTTTATATGAGAACTAAAGATCTAAGACTAGATCTTGTTAAATATCTTAAAAAGCGCAGGCTCGAAAATAAGTTCCAAAAACAGTTCGATCTCTTACTCCAGGACTTCCGACACCCATCACTTCATACAGAAATCCTAGAACCTAAATATCGTAAAATTTATTCATTTCGCATTGATCAAAAATATAGAGCAATATTTATAGTAAAAGAAGGAAAGATTCTAATTATTGATATTAATGATCATTATCAGTAGCATAGGTCCGCATTAACTTGGTAAAATGTGTGAAGACGTTATCTAGCAGGGGTTCAAAATAATTTGCGTCTCTCGCTCCAGATTATTTTCTAGTTATGGTATAAGTCACCGGATAAAAGAGAGGAATAACCGGTAAATCTTCTAACAAAAAGCGTTGAAAATCATAATAAATAGACTTTCTTGCTTCCGGGTCAAGCGTTCTTCTCCCGTCTTCTAAAAGTTTGTCAATTCTTGGGCTCTCTTTTGCCGGCGCCCCATATTTTGTCATGTTCGTTCCTGTTTGTGTTGAGTGCCAAAAGCTGTACTGGTCGGGATCTGAAGGAATACTTTGTATCCAAAGTAATGCTTGAAATTCTTCCGGTGGCGCGTTAACAACTTGAATATTGGTGTGTAAGCCAATGTCTTCCCAACTTTTTTTAATTTTATCAGCAACGGGAAGAAGACTCGGAAGCGTGACTAAATTAATGTTAATACCTTTTTTAATCTCAACGGGGACGTTTTTTAAAAGCTCTTTTGCCCGATCAGGGTTGTATTTATAATCTTTAACTTGAGGATTGAAAACCCATGACTTTGGAGAAATTACGCTAAGCGCCCGTTTTTCAGGGAATTCATCCTTATTGATAGCATAAGCAAGCGCCTGGCGGATATTTTTGTCAGAGGTGACCTTGTCCTGCATATTTAAAAAAATTCCTACATATCTATCTTCATTTGTTTTTATATCTATTTTTGCATTATTCCAGGTAATTAAATCTTTAGGGTCAATTATTCCAACAAGCGACCTTACCTGCCCAAGTTTATAAGCTGTTAAAGCAATTTCCTCCGTATCGTAAAATCTATAAGTTTTTTTCTCATCCCTTTTTTTATTTACTAATGTTAACGAACGGCTAAATTGTCCAGTAAATGTAGTTAAATTTGTCACTTTCCAATCCCCCGCTCCTACCAGACCCTTTTTAAATATAGGCTTAGTTACTGCTGTCGGGAAAGGGATATAAGGGTCTTTATTGAGTGTAAATTTGATTGTTTTTGAATCTATTAGTTCTTTTTTTGCATCTTTGAACTGGTAATTGATATCTCTGGCCTGGATTTCAGTCCCGTCCTGCCATTTGTAGTTTCCCAGGTGAAAAATCCAAACTCGACCACTTTCCTGGTTTTCCCAGCTTGTGGCAATACCCGGGATTGGCTGGTTGTTTGCATCCAGCCTGGTTAAGCCAACACTAATCTCCTGTTGGATAACAAGTGGAAGATTGTCAAGGTTAAATTTATCAACAATGCCAACAGTATTACCCGTTTGAAAAAATGAGGTAAACCGGGTAAATTTGGAGGAAAACAGAAATATAAAAGCTCCCAATATAACACTTCCCAAAAGGACAAATTTAAACCGCGACAGAAATGCAGCTGTGAAAATTAGCCAATATCGCAATATTTTCATGTCTTGGGGTCAGGAGATTAGGCTTAAAAAGGAAAATGTGACAAAAAGAATTGCAGTTATAATCGTTGCTCTAAAAAGGAGTTTCTCAAAACCCCTGCGGGTAGCATAAAATTCCCCTGACCCACCCCAGGAAGAACCCATGCCTGCTCCCCGATTTTGAATTAAAATAAATACAATGAGTAATATTCCCAGAACCACTTGTGCGACTGATAACGGAGACATATGGACATTATACCTGATGAAAGGTTAATACGTACAACCTACTTACTGACCCAAAAGAGGAAGGAAGAAATAACCGATATGACAAACGAAACGACAATGAAAGCGGCAAAAGCTGAAAATGTCATGGCAGGGATAATAAACATATTAGATTGGAAGCCGGGATATGTAAATGCAACTATAGAAAAACCCCTGACTAAAGTTGTGGCAACATACAAGGTAATAACTCCTGAAACCCATCTGAAAAGGCCTAAAGTTACTAAGTTGAAAGGTAAAAGTAACAAATTAATTAAAGGCTTAAGTAACGAGTCAGCAAGTGTTAAAGCAAGGGCGCCAAGGGCTAAATATTGAATATTGTTTTGGTAACTTATACCCCCAAAATTATTAGCAACAAACCAAACGACAAGAATATGTATAAAAAACGATCTTAAAAATCTTTTCATTTGCAAAAAGCTACTAATTACATAGTGGGCAGTGTAAACTCACTTGTCAAGAGATTGTGGTAAAAGCTCCTTGAGGCGAAGCTTGAAGTGATAGGCGCGGGCAAAACGGTGGGCTTCGTCGCGCATGCGCTGGAGAAGTTTTGTCGCTGGATTGTCCTGACCCAATCGCACTACATTGAATCCACCATCAAACAGTGGAATTACAATTTCCTCCTCTCTTTTGGCTAGACCTATTGTGGGGATTACGCTTCCACCTCGGGGGTGTAAAGCTAAAACTTCAAGTGCGGCCGATACTTGTCCTTTGCCGCCGTCAACAACAATTAGGTCTGGTTTGCCCCAGTCTGCTAAGTGCGAGAACCGACGTGTGAGTGCCTCACTTAGTGAAGCAAAGTCATCAACCCCCTTTACCTTCTTTATTCTAAACCTGCGATAGAGCTTCTTTTCCGGTTCTCCGTCGATAAAAGTAACCATTGAGCAGGTTGTCTCTTTACCGCCGGTGTGGGCAACGTCGTAACACTCAATTCGGTGGATGGCGCCGAGTGATGGGTGATAAGCGCTTAAAATGTCTTGGAGTGCGCGCAGTTCTTCTTCACGGATGTCGGAAACCAAATTTGGGTTCTCCAAATAGGCTTTTGGCTTTTCGTACGGCTTGGTAATGTAAGAAATCTGACGCAAC
The DNA here is from genome assembly GCA_964472675.1 of uncultured Gammaproteobacteria bacterium. GTDB lineage: Bacteria > Patescibacteriota > Microgenomatia > UBA8517 > UBA10165 > 01-FULL-43-15b. The sequence goes on from CAYYLO010000003.1 coordinate 40,038, forward strand.
TGGTCGCGAATTCGCGCAGCAGCTTCAAAATCTTCCCGCAAGGAGGCAGCTTTCATTTCTCCCAGCAGTTGCTTTTCCAGACGTTTAGTTTTACCTGAGAGCAACGTGGTTATTTTGCGAATGTTGGACTTATATAGCGCAGTCAGTCTAAGGCGAGAGTCCCGCCCCTGGCGAGGCTCGCCTCCGGCGGCTAAGTCTAAGTCGTGTACGATATTGTTAGGACAAGGATTACAAAGTCCGATGTGGGAGTAAAAACAGCCGCGTTTGCCAAGTTTTTTTTGTGAACAATATGGAAAAACCTTTCTGATCTGCCGCAAAACACTTTTTATATTGGCTGATGAAGGAAAAGGTCCGAAGTAGCGGTCTCTTTTTGCACTTTTTCCGTTTGTGAAATCTTCACGCCTTGCCATACCCACTTTGGGGAACTCCTCACTTGTGGAAATTTTGATATAAAGAGGATGTTTGTCGTCTTTGGCGGCTGAGTTGTATTTAGGCAGATGCTTTTTGATTAGTTCTGCTTCCAGAAGAAGTGCTTCTAACTCTGAAAACACTGGTATTGTGGCAACCTCTATTGCCTCGCGTGCAATATCCTGACTTTTTGTTCCTCGCGCCTGAAGGTGTGAAGAAACTCTCTCATACACATTTATGCTTTTCCCGACATAAATTGCATTGCCTTGCGCATTTTTAAAAATATAAACCCCAGGCCCTTTAACAAGACTTTTTGCCTGTTTTCCTAGATCTGATATAAATGAAGGCATAGTTGGCAATAAATCCTCCACCAGCAAATCCCAAAAGAACTATAAATACAGTTACCATTTGTAACATCTGGATGCTTTTTGGGGAGATTTCGTAGGTTTTGCTGTATTCCCCTACTTTAACTTGTATTTTACTACTTTTATCTGCTCCAAGCAGCGGAATTGTATATTGAATATCAAATGATGAGGTGGATTGAGGCGCAAGAAAGTCTAGGTTATTATAAACATTACCTCTTATGTCCAGCCCGCTTGAAACAACGGTTATTGGTTTTTCGTAAAGCGCTACAGGTCCGGGGTTATATATATTAATATGAAGTTTATTTAAGAAAAAAGGCAAAAGAGATTTACCTTGGGTTATTGTAATTTGTGGGATTGATTCCCGAACTATTGGCAAATGTCCGAACTGTACTGAAACGTCACGTTGATTATTGTGGGCAAGTTTGTAAGAACCAGCGGGGGCAGGGGAATCATCGTTTTTGCCGTGGATTGAAAACGTAATATGGGACATATCAAATTTATTAAAATAATCGATTCCGCCCGTAGTTTTACCCCAGGTAGGATCAACAGGTTTCCAAATGCCCATATTCTTGTCCCAATATTCCGGCCAGGCATGTAAAACATCTGCAACTAGAGATAGTGGTTGGATTTGGGGATTGTCTGTGTAAGCAAAACCATTGACTTCTCTCGCGGGAATCTTTGCCGCACGGGCAAGCGTTACAAATAAATCTGTAAATTCCACACAGATTGCGTTATCGGGGGTTGCCAAAGCTCTCTTTGCCCCAAGCCTTTCTATGTTATTGGTTACGCGACTGTAATCGTAGCTAAGGGTCTTTACGACAAACTCGTAAATTGACAAAGGATCATTCCCAACAGATTGAGCCATTAATTTTATTTCCGGATCATTCGCCGGCCAATATTTTGTGCCGGAAAGATAGTAAGGGAAGTCGTTCGGGCTTGTTGATACATAAAAGGTTTGCGGGTTTGCGAAAACCTGTACATTTCCGCTGGCTTGAATATCCATCTTTTCTCCAGGTTTAAGGTAATACGTAGCCATCCAGTTGCCATCGGAGTCGAGCGCTACCGAATAGGGTTTGGGTGAGATTTTAGAGTAATAAACTTTTTGATAAGCAGTATCCGGAATTAGCGCAATTGATGTTTTACCCTTTTTGTCTAAATATGGATTTTCGAGGTGATAGTTTAAGTCAAAAGAAAAAACCTGAAAATCCCCAAAAGCAGCCACAACTCCTGCCTTCAAAATATCTTCTTTCACAAAAGTAAATGTAGTTTCTTTTTCGCTTTCAAATTTGCTTTTAGGTTCCGGGGAAATATAAGCAAGTTTTCCCAAGTTTTTTGAAACAGTTAAAGACAAGTTGTAAGAGTTAAAATTGTCTACTGAAGTAATCTTCGGAATTGTTAAGTCCCAAACTTGACCGTTTTGTGAGGCAAGTTGCGGAATTTGGTAGGCAACGGTAAATTTTCTTGATTTGTTTTTCCCGACTATCGCATCAGGAAAATTAACAAGAATTTTTGTTTCTGTGTCTGTTTGCTCAACAGAAACAGTGATCCCTTTCCCGGATTCTATAGCTGTAACTCCAACAGGCTTTTTACCTTCCAGGCTTAGAGAATAAGAAGTCGCGTAAATTGTAGAAAAATTATTTGTTAAAGTTATTTCCTGAGTGACCTGCGCGTCTCCGTTTTGGTCAACAATGTATGTAGTAGCAAAGTCGGTTTTAAATTCCTGCTGGGCGGAGGCGGTCCGCGGCAGTGCATAGTACACAGCGCATAGTATGCAGGACAAAAAAATTACATTTAGAATGCGCTTCACAAGACTAATCTTAGCACAGCTATATTACTCCTGTGATATATTAAATTATGCCCGAACAAGTAGAGGCTAGTGGTATTTCCTCAATTCAGACGGCAACCTCTTCCCCTGAATTTCAGAACTTTGCAAAGAGCCGTTTACAAGAATTTATACAGGCAACTTTGAAAGATAGAGCCTCGCTTTTCTTGCTTTCTGAAGCGTCCAAGGTTGACTTGAGTGCGCCCGACATACAGCCCCAAGTTGCAATGGCAGCTTTTCTTTTGCTACGCAGACAATGTCCAACTGTTTGGGATATTGGGGCTGCTCTTCAAGCCGCCGAAAGCAGGCTCCAATATGGCCAAGGTCAAACTGTCCGAGCAGGAGCGATTGGTACAGATCCTCAGTTGATGGGAAGTATACAAAGAGGCAGTACTTTTATTGGGGAATTTGCGCGAGAAGTTTACGAACAATCCGGCACGCCAGTCAGCGATCGGACTAAAGATGCTATTCTGGGTCGGTTCAACACATGGGCCTCTGTAAAAACAGTTCCGGACGAAGCTTATTACGTTCGGGAAATGGCAGTTTGTGCAGCTTCGCAAAACCTAACGCAGCAGGATGCGGCAGCAGTTCTTCGGGGTATTGAAAATTATAAGAGATATAATTTTTGGCCATTAAGCCAATATGGTGCACAACAAGCCCGCTACGCTCGCTTTAACCAAGCGCTTACTCGCCTGCAACTTGTATCGGCCGGCCACGTTTCTGGCGGAGGACATCTTGACCAGTATGAATCACTGATACACTTGCCTTCGCAGTCTCAAGCGGAAGTTGTTAAACAAGCTGACCTGGTGAAGCCTGAAAGTGCAATAGGCACAGAATTATCTTATTGGGAAAATTCAATAGGTAACGAAGGTGGGCGTTGTTTAGTTAACCGAGTTGAAATGCAACAAAGATATACTTTTGCGCATACAGAACGGGGGAGGTTTGTTTATTACACGGCTACAAACCAAAATACAGAGCCTTTGCTAAATCGATTTGATGAAATAAACAGGCGCCTTGCTCAAACTTTGGGCACAGATGGTACAAAGCCTGTACATGTAGTTTTGGTACCCGAAGCCAAGTATTGCCCAAGGGGTGGCTATGCAAAGCCTGACGGCTCGGGTTTTATTTTAGCTCCGGCGCAGGATATTGATCAGGTTTATGCACATGAGGCAGTTCATGCAAACCTTGCCCAGATTTTTGGGACAAGCCAAAGCGCTACAGCTACCGAGGGGGCAGCAATGTATTTGGCACGCGTGGTTAACCCCTATGATAAGAGAAACGACTATGTAGCACAAAGATATGGTGATGATCAAATAATCAGAATAAGAGGAAAAGGCGGCCAAATTGGGCTTTCAAATACGCAAATGCTGGACAATGCCGGCGAGGCAAGATCTAAAGCTGATTATGAGTATGCATATAAATTTGGAGGGTTGTTGGCGGAATTTATTATCAGTAGAGTTGGTATTAAAGGTTATTTACAGTTTTACAACCGAACTTGCCTGTCCAACTTATACGATAGCGATACAGGAAAACAACTGGTGGCAAATGGCAAGAGGGCGCCAGGTGTAGGTGAACGCGAAATTAACGCCCAAGCTTTAAAGGCCATGGCTGCGCTAACAGGCAGACCAGACATGAGGCCTGAAAATATATTACAAGAATTTACGGCTTTTGCCTTGGCCCGAAACGCCAAAGGCCCCTTCTAAAGGAAACTTAAAAATTATTGAAGTTTTTATTTGGGGTTATAATGGAAGTTATGGGAGAGGTTGTTACGGAAAGTTTAACTGCAAAAGAGACAAGGATAGATTTTCCTCAAAAGTTTAAAGAAACGCTAAAAACGTGCGATTATACCTTACCTGCAGAGAGTGTGGGGATAACTACTGGATTGGGAAAGGCAGGAATTTTAAGGGTTAAAAGGCTTGTGCCTTGCGTAATTTTTGATACTGGAAACATAAGTGCCTCAGAATGGCATTTGGCGCTTACAGATGCAAAAGCGGTAGCCGACCCACACAAAAAAATCCTTGAAGAGTTAAAACCATTACTTCCGCAAGATAGCGCCACAATAATTACAGAGCTTGCACAAACGGCATACGTTGCCGAAGACCAAACAGGCAAACTAAGCTTATTGCTTAGCAACCTTGACAGCAAAATAACCAAGGAGCTTTTGGAAAGTCCTAACCAACTAGAACCCTTCAAGAAACTAATCAAAAATTACGGATTGCTTCAAATTGTGGGAAAAGTAAGTGCAGACGAACATGATTATCATACTGTTTGGGGAGAAAAAGTAGAAGTTTTAGTTAGGGAAGATACTCAAGATAGGCCAGTTAATATTGCAGATGAAAGGCAGAGATTTAATCCGTACCAGGATCCTGATGAATCGGCCATAGCCTTAGCCAGAGAAAACCATCTTACGAATACACAAGCGTTGAAACTTGCTTCTCGATTGCGAGCTGGAATTGAATGGCCAAATTATCAAAAATTGATTGTAGATATCCTTGATGAGGAGTAAGTTCTACACCCTATGGGCCCAGGTGCAGCGCTTATCGCAGGCGTGTGCATTACTGTCGGGGCTGGAGGGCTGTACGCCTACATTACTGGCCGGCTGGGCTAAGAAGAAACCTACCCGCGGACGGCTCCTAGATTTTCTTTCATACACTTTTTGTATCACTGGCTATCTTGGAGCCGCCCGCCTTTTTTTTGCTTGACACCCCCGAGGTGTAAGGCTAAAATAAATAATGCCAGGCAGAAAGATACCCCTTGTTAACGGAGAGTTTTACCACATTATTAATCGTGGAAGCGACAATAGGAAAATCTTCTTAACTGAAAGAGACTATAAAAGGTTTCTTAGCGCACTTTTTTATTATCAGTACCATGGGCCAAAGCCTAAATTCTCAAATTTATCTGCACAAAAACTTCAGCTGTGGAAACCAAAAGAAGAAGACAAACTTGTTAACATAATTTGCTATTGTTTAATGTCCAACCACATACACTTACTAGTTCAGCAGTTAAAGGACGATGGCATCTCGATATTTATGTCACAGTTATGCAATAGTTATACAAAATATTTTAATACCAAACACAAACGTATTGGTCCGCTACTCCAAGGCCGCTTCAAGTCGGTACTCGTAGGGGATGATTACCAGTTACTACATGTTTCTAGATACATACACATTAATCCTGTTGTTGCTCGCATGGTAATCAGACTGGAGGACTATACATGGTCCTCCTTTGCTCAATATGTGGGTTCAGTAAATGGGTTTTGCACTCCGAAAAAAATAATGGAACAATTCAAGTCGCCTCAAGAATACAAAAAAATCCTGGAAGATCAAATAGGTTATGGAGAAACCCTTGAAACAATAAAAAACCACTTGGCCGACGACTATTACGATGACACCTCGGGGGTGGAAAGCTAAAGAATCTCTGTGAGAAACTGGCCTGTATAGGATTTTTTGTTTTGTGCAACTTGCGAGGGAGTGCCGGCGGCAATGATTTCTCCACCTTTCTCTCCTCCTTCAGGGCCCAAATCAATAATCCAATCCGCGTTTTTGACAACGTCTAAATTGTGTTCGATAACTACAACTGTGTTACCCATAGAAACTAATCGCAAGAGGCATTTCAAGAGTTTTTCAATATCAGAAAAATGTAAACCCGTTGTAGGTTCATCAAGAATATAAAAAGTTGAACTGCCCGCCCGTTTCATGAGCTCTGAGGAAAGCTTAACGCGCTGGGCCTCACCGCCCGATAAGGTTGGCGCAGACTGGCCCAGCTCAATATAATCAAGCCCCACCTCAGACAAGGTATCTAATTTATCGGCAATGTGAGGAATATTGGCAAAGAATTCTTTGGCTTCAGCAACAGTCAAATTCAGCACTTCAGCAATATTTTTTCCATGCCATTCGACTTCTAGAGTTTCTCTGTTAAATCTTGTTCCGTTACAGATATCGCAGGTAATATAAACGTCAGACAAAAACTGCATTTCAATTTTGTTTACACCTTGTCCTTCGCAACCCTCGCACCGCCCCCCTTTGACGTTAAAAGAAAACCTTCCTGCTTTATAGCCGCGAACACGAGCCTCTGGAGTTTGGGCAAATAACGCCCTTACTTCGTTAAAAACCCCTGTATATGTTGCAGGGTTTGAGCGTGGTGTCCGGCCAATTGGTGATTGGTCCAGTAAAATCAGGCGGTTGACCTGATCTGTGCCTTCCAGACGCTCAAAATCACCATTTTTGGAAGTGTAAGGCAGGTTCCTTTCCTGCCATGAACGGTTTAGGGCATCATGAAGTGCAGGATAAAGTGTGTCTACTAATAATGTTGACTTGCCTGAACCGGAAACACCAGTGATGCAAATTAGCTTTTGTAGAGGTATTTTAACATTTACATCTTTTAAATTATGCTCACTTGCACCAGTGAGTTGAAGATATCCTTTATCGTCTTGAACCAAAGTATCGTGACCATCGGATTTGTTAACCCACAAGTCCTTTTTCCCGGATAAATATTTGGCAGTTACAGAATCCTTGTGTGCCAAAATTGCCGGAAGATCGCCTTGGGCAACCAGCGCTCCACCCTGTTTACCTGCCCCAGGACCAAAGTCCAAAATCCAGTCAGCTTTTTCCATCATCTCCCGATCATGCTCAACAACTATTACAGTGTTCCCCAAATCCCGAAGGTTTTGCAAAGTACTTATTAAACGCCGGTTATCTCTCTGGTGAAGTCCTATTGTTGGTTCATCAAGAACGTATAAGACGCCGCTTAGTCCTGACCCGATTTGCGAAGCCAAGCGAATTCTTTGAGCCTCCCCGCCCGCCAGTGTGCCAGAGGATCTGTCTAAAGTTAAATATTCAAGTCCAACGGAAACTAAAAAATGAAGCCGCGAAACTATTTCCTTAAGAATCATCCTGGCAATTTCCTGCTCTCTTTTTGAAAGCGGCGTGTCCTTGCCTGAGAGCATTTGAGCAAACTTTAAAGAGTTGGCAATTTGCATACGCGTTACGTCAACGATTGACTTGCCATCAACAGTGATCGATAGAGCCTCTTCCTTTAATCTTGCGCCTTTGCAATCTGGACAAACTTGTTTTTGCATATATTTTTCAATCTCCGCGCGGGCATAATCCGAATCACTATCTGAATGTCTTCTTTCAAGCTCTGGAATTATTCCGTGGAAGGCCTCTTTTATATAAGTTTTTTCACCAAATTTATTTGTTCCCCAAACTTTGTATATTTGACTACCTGTGCCCCAAAGAAGAATTTTTACCTGTTCCTGAGTTAAATTCTTCAACGTGATTTGAATGCTAAAGCCATTTTCCCTGGCTACTTGTTCAACTATTCTTGAATACCAGGTTTCATTTTCGAACATCGTCCCCATCGGCAATATCGCACCTTCAGACAACGTCAGTTCAGGATTAACTAACCTCTCAGGATCAATTTTTAACAAAGCTCCGATACCCGAACAGGTTGAACAGGCCCCATGCGGAGAATTGAAAGAAAAAGTGCGGGGCTCAATCTCCGGGAAACTGATATTATCAACAGGACAGGAAAATTTCTCAGAGAAGAGGTGGTCTTCTAGTTTTTTTGGACTGTCAGGAATACTAAAGCTCGAATCGTGGACTTGAGATAAAATTATCAAGCCTTCAGAAAGTCCCAAACCTTGTTCTATAGAATCAGCAAGCCGTAAGCGAAGATTATTTTCGGCAATTTTGTCGCGTAATTGTTTTTTCTCAATAGAGATTCTATCAATAACTACGTCAATTGAGTGCTTATTGGTCTTTATTAAAAATAAATCCTCGTCCAGACCGTATATTTTTCCATCAACTCTGACGCGGGTAAAACCTTTAGCACGCAAATTGGCAAAGAGGGTGGTAAATTCCCCTTTTTTGTCGCGGACAACAGGAGAAAGCAGCAAGAATTTTGCGATCTTTTCTTTATCGGCAACCTCCTTGATCATGCTTAGGGAGTTGTTGGTTATAGTTTCAACAGACTGTTGTTCAATTTCGCGGCCGCAAATCGGACAGTGTGGGTGGCCAATGCGCGCAAAAAGCAGGCGCAGGTAGTCGTAAATTTCGGTTATTGTCCCTACTGTGGAGCGGGGATTATGGGAGGTGGTTTTTTGCTCTATAGAAATTGCAGGCGACAAACCTTCAATGCTATCTACATCAGGTTTATCCATAATCCCTAAAAACTGCCTTGCATAAGAAGACAAACTTTCCACATACCTCCTTTGACCTTCAGCATAAATTGTGTCAAAAGCCAAAGAGCTTTTACCTGATCCAGAAATCCCCGTAAAAACAACCAGTTTGTTTTTCGGAATCTCTACATCGATGTTCTTGAGGTTATGTTGTCTGGCTCCCTTAATAATAATTTTATCCATGTCCACCAATAAATGCCCGCGATTAACGCGGCGCAAGTAGTATATCACGACTGGTTCCTCAAATACTTTCCAGCTGGCGGACTCTGTCGCGGAACTTGGCGGCAAGTTCAAAGTTTAAATCTTTTGCGGCGGCGGTCATGGCCCGCCTTAGCTTCAAGATCATATTTTTTCTATCTCTTGGGGTAAGCCCGTCGGGGCTTAAATTTTCAAAGCTGTTTACCACATCCCGTTCGATACCGTACAACAGAGGTTCTGTCTCCTGAACTTGCCCGCGGTCGATTAACTTTTCGCGGATGGGTTTAACAATTGTTTTTGGGGTAATATTGTGATTTTTATTGTAGTCAAGTTGAAGCAAACGCCTTCTTTCAACTTCGCGTATAGCCCTCTGCATCGATCCGGTAATGTTATCAGCATACATAATAACTTTGCCTTCTATATGCCGTGCAGCGCGGCCCATGACTTGAATTAGAGAAGTTTCAGACCTTAAAAATCCTTCTTTGTCGGCGTCCAGGATGGCAACCAGAGAAACTTCCGGAAGATCCAAGCCCTCGCGAAGAAGATTAATTCCTACCAAAACGTCGTAGTCTCCCCGCCTTAACTGGTCCAAAATATCCGTCCGGTCAAGAGTATTAACTTCAGAATGCAAATACTGAACTTTAAGGCCTTCATCTTTGAGGTATGAAGTTAAATCTTCAGCCATTCTTTTAGTCAGCGTAGTAACTAAAGTTCGCTGCTCCTTTTTGACTCTTTCCGAAATTTCCCTAATTAAATCCGGAATCTGCCCTTCTGTCGGTTTGACAACCACTTCCGGATCGGGAATACCCGTTGGACGGATCAACTGTTGTGCAATACCATTTTTACCCGCTCTGGCAAGCTCCCAGTTGGCAGGAGTGGCGCTTGTGTATAAGACTTTAGGCGTGCGTCTCAAAAACTCTTCAAATTTCAGGGGACGGTTGTCATACGCTGACGGAAGTCTGAACCCAAAATCAATCAATGTCCGTTTTCTGGCTAAATCTCCGTTGTACATTCCCCCAATCTGCGGAATCGTCATATGCGACTCGTCAATAACAACTAAAAAATCATCACCGTAATTGTGCTTGTAGTAATCAAGAAGAGTGTATGGAGCGTCCCCTGATTTGCGGCCGTCAAAGTAGCGCGAATAATTTTCAATTCCATTAACGTAGCCAACCTCTTCAATCATTTCCAGGTCATATGTAACTCTCCTCTCAACACGGTTGGCTTCCAAAAGCTTCCCGGCATCTTTAAAATTTTTAACGACTCTTTGCAAGTCTTTCCTAATTTGTCCAAACACCCCCGCGTGTTTCTCGCGATCCATCATATAGTGTTTGGCCGGATAAATTAATGTGGACCTTAAGTCTGAAAGCGCTTTGCCGGTATTCGGATCAATAATCGAGAGTTTTTTTAAGTTTTCCTGTTCAAATTCCAAACGGACGGCCGTATCTTCATACGCCGGAAAAATGTCGATTATGTCTCCCCTAACCCGCCAGGCGCCTCTATGAAAACCATAGTCTCCCCGCTCGTATTGCAAATCAATTAACCTTTTTGAAATATCCTGTCGCGCATAGCTTTTCCCAACTTCCAGTTCCAGGACAAAGTTTCCGTATTCCGAAGGCGAGCCGATATTATAAATACAGGAAACAGAAGCAACAGTAATAACGTCTTTTCGGGTCATGAGATTGGTTGTGGCGCGCAGGCGGAGTTTGTCTATCTCGCGGTTGATATCGGTTTCCTTTTCAATATAGGTATCAGTTTGCGGGATATATGCTTCAGGTTGGTAGTAGTCATAATAAGAGACAAAGTAGGAAACGCCATTTTCCGGGAAAAAATCGCGCAACTCCTGATAAAGTTGTCCGGCTAAAGTTTTGTTGTGAGAAATAACCAGCGTTGGAAGCTGCAGCTGCTCAATGACAGAAGCAACAGTGAAAGTTTTTCCTGAACCCGTGACTCCCAAAAGGACCTGGTCAGTTGCTCCGGTTTTTATTCCTTTTACCAGCTGATCAACGGCCTGCGGTTGGTCGCCTGTGAGTTTATATGGGGATTCTAATTTAAACCTCATTTGCAAATTGTACCATAGATTACCCAAAAACTGGGTCTTGACAATCGGGTTTTGTTAGGGTAGATTGAAAATACCAAATATAAAATATTAAAAATCAAAAATACACAGCAAAAAGGCAAAATTTATCTGTTTAATATGTCTATTTGAGATTTGATATTTAATTTTTGATATTACAACCATGCCACCTGTTATTTATACCAGACAGCGCCAAATTCTTGACTTTATCAGTCAGTTTATTGACGCTAACGGATGTGCGCCCACTTTAAAACAGATTGCCCAGGCAATTGGTGTTTCTTCTTTAGCAACAGTCCACGAGCATCTTCAGGCTTTGGAAAAGAAGGGCTTAATAAAAAAACACGTTGGCGATACCCGCGGAATTGAATTAACAAAAATTACTCCTCGTGTTACTCCCGGAGTTGAGGTTCCCATCATGGGATTTATTGCAGCAGGGGCCCCTATTGAACCGTACACTGATCCTAATGCGACTCTTTCAATTCCTCCTGCGATGTTTTCTTCTACTAAAAGAATCTATGTTCTTCAAGTTCGCGGGGAATCTATGATTGAGGTAGGGATAAATGATGGCGACTATGTTGTCATTGAACAACAGGACCGTGCCAGCAATGGTGAAATAGTCGTTGCCCTTCTGGACAATGGCATGGCGACGTTAAAGCGCTACTTTAAGGAGACTACAAGAATCCGGCTTGAACCAGCCAACCGCACCATGAGCCCGATTTATGCCAAGAACGTCACTGTTCAAGGTAAGGTTGTCGGCTTAATTCGCAAATACGCGAATTAAAATTCGCTACAGTGTGGCATCTTGAAGGTGAGTTTACTCGCGGTTTCCTTTGACGGCTTTTAGCACTTCTTCCTCTTTTTCCAGTTCTTTCTTTTGGTAATTTATTAAGAGTTTCAAAATTTCATTTTGTTTGGAATTTACCTCTTCAACACGATCAACAGTTTGTTTGGTATGCTCAATCATTTTACGCAAAGTACGTTCTGAGCGGTTGGCGGCAGCCGCAACCAAAAAACCTATGTAAAGTTCTGCAAGTGTTGTTATGGTGTTTAGTGGAAAATTCCATGCATTTGAAGTAAACCAGTCAGGCAAGAAGTCTCCTCTTGCAAATAATTCGCGTTGCGTATAGCCCAAAGCAAACCAGACAACCACAGCCAAAATCCAAAAAGCGATGTTCGTAGGCGTACCCATCCCCCACGAAACAACGTCTGCTATGCGGATAAATTTCTCATTAAGCTTTTTCATTTCTTTAGAGATTGCCATGTCGCTTTGCTCCTGGCAATGACAATCACTATAATTACTTCATATGTTGGGGAAATTGTCAATTGTTGCTACTCCTATTGGAAATTTAGGCGATATTACATATCGGGCGATACAAACGTTGATGGAGTGTGATGTCATCTTAGCTGAGGATACAAGAACTACGGCCAAATTGCTAACCCATTATCAAATTCCCCGCAAAGAATTAATTTCTTTTTTTGAAGGGAACGAAGAACGCAGGCTAAAGTCTGTTATTACACTTCTGCAAGAGGGGAAACATGTTGTGCTTGTCTCAGAATCTGGCACACCTTTAATCTCTGATCCTGGATACAAACTAGTTCGTGAAGCGCTAAGCAGGGAGTTAAGCGTGGAATCCATTCCCGGGCCAACTGCTCTAATTGGCGCTCTGACCATATCAGGATTGCCATCAAACGCTTTTTTATTCTTGGGATTTTTACCTAAAAAAGAAGCGCATATAAAACGTCTGTTTTTGTCTGTACGTGATACGTTGTGGGATGTCGGACAACTAAAAACTGTTATTTTTTACGAAAGCCCCTACAGGTTGCTAAAGTCTCTTACCCTGATAAAACAAGTGTTTGAGGAGGCAGACATTGTGGTTGCGCGTGAACTAACCAAAATACATGAAGAGGTTAAGAGAGGAAAGGTGTCAGAAATAATTAGCCACTTTGAGAAAGTAAAACCAAGGGGAGAGTTTGTAGTTCTGCTTCGTTCATTAAATTAACGAACGTCCTGTCATTTCCTGTGGCTTTGGCAAGCCCAATATTTTCAAAATTGTGGGGGCAACATCTGCTAATATTCCTGTTTGCAGTTGCTGAAAATCACCCATAAACTCTTTTCCTGCAATTATTAAAGGAACAGGATTGTTAGAATGCTCCGTATCTATAGTGCCGTCTGATTTAAGCAATTCCTCCGCATTGCCATGATCAGCAGTAATTATTGTTACTCCTCCAAGGTTGGAAACTCTCGAGACTATATTGCCAACACAAGTGTCAACAGTTTCGACAGCAGACTTTGTTGCCTCATAATTTCCCGTATGGCCAACCATGTCGGGGTTTGCAAAGTTAATTAATACAAACTTAAAATTATTTGGTGGGGCAAGAGCGTTTTGAAAGTTTTTAACGATTTCTAAAGCAGACATTTGAGGCGCTAAATCGTAAGTCGCGACTTGAGGAGAACGGGCAATAATCCGTGTCTCGCCACGAAAGGCCATCTCTCTTTGCCCATTAAAATAATAAGTTACAAACCTTTCTTTTTCAGATTCCGCAAGCCGAAGCTGCAAATAGTTTCTTTGTGAGATTACATCCCCTAAAGGTAAAGTCACATTCTCGGGGGGGAAAGCAGCTTTTGCGTATTTTGCAATGACTTTGCTATATTCTGTCATTGTCGCAAAATATAAATTTTTAATTTTCGGACGTCTTGGGAAAATGTTGCTCCCTTCAACTTTAACGTTCTCTTTCTTATAATATTTCTCAGAGTAAGGGTCAAAATCCATATGGCTTGCCGCTGCTTCTTTGGAAAAATCTTCAAAAACAAAGGCTCCGGCAAGTTGTCGTGGACGGTCAACTCTGAAGTTAAAAAATATTACCGCATCATTTTCCCTTACCAAGTAAGGCGTCTGCCCGCCTTCTTCTAAAATTGCGGGGTGTATGAATTCATCTGTAATTCCATTATCGTAAGATTGTTGTATAGCTTCTTTTATGGATGCTGTATGTTTTGCCGCCCCTGCAGTTAACGCATCAAAAGCAACCTTTGTCCTCTCCCACCTTAGATCCCTATCCATTGCCCAATACCTTCCCATAACTGAAACAAATTTTCCAATTGACTGAGTTGACATGAATTTCTCTATGTTAGCAATATATGAAATTCCAGCGGTTGGTGGCGAATCGCGCCCGTCTGTAAAAGCGTGGACGAGGACGTTTTGTGATAAATTTTGCTCTTTGGCAAGCCGCAAAAGCCCTAAAAGGTGATCAGTGCTGGAATGAACTCCCCCACCTCCAACTAAGCCAAAAAGGTGCAGGCGTGAATTATTTTTTTTAACATGCTCTATCGCTCCCAAAAAAGCAGGATTCTTAAAATAAACTCCACTGGCAATAGACATGTTTATCCGCAAAAGATCCTGGTAGACAATCCTGCCCGCACCCAGGTTTAAGTGGCCGGTCTCTGTATTTCCCACTTCGCCTCTTGGCAAACCTACAGCTTCTCCTGAGGCAAGCAAAGTTGTATGCGGAAAACCCGCCCACAGTTTTCTAATAGTTGGCAGGTTTGCTGCCATTATCGGATTTCCAGGACCTGCCGGCGCCGTTCCCCAACCATCCATAACGATTAAAACTACTAAGGGATAGTTCATCGGGTAAATTTATAATTTTGCAATTTTCAATTTCCATTCCAGTCCGAGCGTGTACATGTCTCAATGTATTAATTTTTCAAAATTAGAGCATTGAAAATTATTGCTGTGCAGATAGTTCCTTTTCTATTGTAAGTAACCTGTTGTATTTGGCTATACGTTCTCCTCGGGCTGGCGCTCCAAATTTTACGTAATCGCTTTTTACGCCAACAGCAAAATCAGCAATAAACCAATCGTTAGTTTCGCCTGACCTGTGAGAAACAATTACTTTCCAGGATGCATCTCTTGCCAGTTTAATAACGTCTAAAGTTTCCGTGACAGTTCCTATTTGGTTGGGTTTTACTAAAATTGCGTTACACGCCTTTTGGTCAATTGCCTGTTTGACTCTTTCCGGATTGGTAACAAGAAGGTCATCTCCAACAATCATCATTTTGTTTCCTTCTTGTGAAGTGATAACTTTCCAGGACTCCCAGTCTTCCTCGTGGAAAGGGTCTTCAAGGTATGTCAATCTATACTCCTGGTTTATGCTGTCGTAAAAAGAAATTAAGGCTGAGCTGTTAAGAACGTTTGAGCGGTCTTTAATTGTGTAGCTTCCATTCTTCCAGATTGTGTTTGCCGCGACGTCAAGTCCTAAAAAAAAGTCCTGTCCGATTTGGTATCCTGCTTCTCTGATGGCTTCTACATTGATTTCTAATGCGTCAGCGTTGGTAAACAAGTTGGGCGCAAAACCTCCTTCATCCCCAACTGAATGAATCGCTCCGCGGCGAATTAACGCCTGGCGAATTTGGTAATAAACTTCAACAGAAGACCTTAAACTTTCAGAGAAAACTTTAGAGGTAGCAGGGATAACCTGAAATTCCTGAAAATCCAGGTTTCCGGCTCCGTGCTGACCTCCGTTTATCATGTTAAAAACTGGAGTTGGTATTCGTGACGGGAGGCCAGGGGTAGACGCCTGAAGGTTTTCGGCTAACTTGCTAATCCAATTGTACAAAGGCATTCCTGAGGCAACAGCTCCGGCTTTACAAATCCCTTCCGATACGGAAAGAATAGCGTTTCCTCCAATGCTCTTTTTCTCTTTCGTCCCGTCAAGCTGGATTAACTTCTGGTCAATTTCCGCCTGATTTGTTGGATCCATTCCTGTTAAAGCAGGCCCCAACTTTTGATTAACATTGTCAACAGCCTGCAATACCCCTTTGCCTGCAAATCTTTTGCTGTCATTATCCCTTAACTCTAATGCTTCTCTTGATCCAACAGAAGCACCGGAAGGAACAGAAGATACTGTGGCTTGGCCACTGTCTAGTCGAACAATTGTTTCAATAGTCGGATCTCCCCGGCTATCTAATATCTCATGAGCATAAATTTGAGTGATTCTAGACATGTTTTTCGCATTCCTGTACAATTCTTTGCACTCTCCCGACAGAATCAGGATTGACCGAAACGCTGGTTATTCCTAACTTTACAAGAAACTCCACCAAGTCGTCGTGTGAACTTGCTGCCTGACCGCAAATCGAAGAGGTAATGCCATGCTTGTTGCAGGCTTTAATTGTGTGCTCTAAAGCCCACAAAACCGCAGGGCTTAGCTCGTTAAAAGCCGACGCGACCTCGCTGTTGTCACGATCAGTCCCTAACATCAACATTGTTAGGTCGTTGGAACCTATCGAAACTCCGTCAATACCTACTTTAATATAATCCTCAATCAAAACAACATTAACAGGCAGCTCAACCATTAACCATAATTTAAAACTTGGACCCCTTACTAACCCTGACGCTGCCATTATTCTTTTGACCTGTAAAAGTTCCTCAGGAGACCTGACAAAAGGTATCATCATGTTCAAGTTTTTATAAGTTTCGCGCACTTTTTTAATAGCCGCAAGCTCAAGCTCAAACACGTCCGGATCTGAAATATATCTGTAAGCGCCTCTGTAACCAAGCATAGGATTTGGCTCCTGCGGCTCATATGCCTTTCCACCGTCAAGATTCCTGTACTCGTTAGTTTTAAAATCTGTAGCCCGATAAACAATCGGTCGTGGGTCAAACTCTTGGCAAAATGTTGTCAATCCGGAAGCTAGTTTATCGACAAATTCTTTCTGGCGACGTTGTGCGATCAGGTGCCTAGGATGAACACCAATTTGAGCAACCATAAATTCAGCCCGCAACAGTCCGACGCCCGAAACGGGAAGAAGAGAAACTTCATGCGCCCTTTCAGGTTCTGCCAAATTTACATATATTTTTGTTGCTGTGCGGATTGCCGGATCCGCTTTGTCCTGGACAACTTGCCGGCTTGCTACCTTGCTGACAAGTTGGGCCTTCTCAGGCTTTCCCCTATACACTTCCCCGGTCTTACCATTTACGGTAACTATGTCACCATCTTTTAAATTTTTTGTAGCAAGCTTTGTGCCAACAATGCAGGGAAGCCCAAGCTCACGGGAGACTATCGCAGCATGTGACGTTACTCCGCCTTCATCAGTTACAATTGCTCCTGCTTGCTTCATTGCCGGAACATAATCCGGTGAAGTCATGCGGGCAACCAAAACATCTCCTTTTTTAACTTTTCCAATTTCTTTGGGTGAGTGGAGTATTTTTACTTTTCCTGTAGCAATTCCGGGACTTGCACCTTGTCCTATTAAAATCGCCTCACCTGTGGTCTGCTTGCCTGCCTCATTGGAATTTGGAGACTGGACATTGGAACTTCCACTCGATAGAGTGGTAATTGGCCTTACCTGAATAACATAGAAAGCACCCTTATTGTATGCCCATTCAATATCCTGGGGGAAGTAATAATGGGCGTGAATTCGCTGCAAAATTCTGCCCAATTCTTTGATTTTATCTTCAGAAAGTTTTTGTCTGTTCTGGCGATTTCCTGGGACCTTTTCTTCTTTTGTTTTGGCCCCTTTTCTTATTAACTGAACTTTTTGCTCGTGTTTGTCGATCTTTTGGATTTCCAATGAATGTCTTTCAAGTTCATATCTGTCCGGCGTAACCGTGCCCTGTACTGCATATTCCCCCAAGCCCCAAACTGCTTCAACAACCATTTTATGTTTGTCTGAAGTTCTGGGGTCGTTGGTAAATGCAATTCCGGAAATCTCCGACTGAACCATCTCCTGAACAACAACAGCAATGTAAACTTTAAAATGATTAAAACCTTTTTCTTCCCGATAAAAAATAGCGCGTGGAGTAAAAAGAGATGCCCAGCAATCTTTAACTGCCTGCAAAAGTTGCGCTTCGCCGCGAATATTTAAGAATGTCGCTTGTTGGCCGGCAAAGGATGCATCAGGCAAATCTTCTGCAGTTGCCGAAGAACGCACAGCAACCAATGGCTGCTTTTTAAAAAGTCCGCGTTTCCCATAGCTTTGCACAATTTCTTGGGCAATCTCTTGAGGCATTTTACTTTTCAACAAAAGCTTGATTATTTTTTCAGAAGCAGATTGAAAATGCTCTGGGGCTACTTTCCGGTGACCTACGATTCCCGCAGATTTAAGAATGTCCCGGATTTGCGAGGATAAACCATTCTCCTCAATAAACTTTTTATAGGCGGAAGCTGTTACCACAAACCCAGTGGGGACAGGAAAGCTAGCCTGGTACATTTCGCCAAGATTTGCACCTTTCCCTCCAGCAAGAGCGATACTATCGTGGTCAATTTCTGAGAATTTGAGGATGTAGCTTGCAGGTCCCATTGGCAGTGTTGTATTTTCATTCTAACTTAACAGCTAGCAATATGCCAACTGTAAGTATTGACGCTGTGGCCAAAAAGATAATCCAAGTTGGGGAAGATACCCCGACCACAGGAGTAACAGGTGCAATCGCGGTTTTGGCTGAGGAGTTTGTCGGAGTGGACACGCCGAGAATGGAAAAATTTGAGGTGTCTTGATTGCTACCAGAAGCAATTGTGACTGTATGTTGGCCTGCGGCTAAACTCTGATTAGGCGTATATGACCACTTCCCATCTTGCCCAACGGTTACTTGAGCAGTCACAATCTGCGAGGAATGGATGGTAATAGTAATTATGTCTCCCGGTCTGCCGGTGCCTGAGAATGTTGGCTGGCCGGTGTTTACTGTTTCGCCTTTTCCAGGAGCTAAAACACTTAAAGGTATTGCCGATTCTGAGGCCTGTCTAATATTTTGGAGACTAAAATCAGAAGTTGCAGTTTGAGCAGGAGGAGTAAGAGTTACTTGGGCGGCAGACCCCTGTGTACTAAAAGAATATGTACCACCCAGCTTAATATTTGGTATAGGACGGACATTGTTGGTGTCTGCCGTGGCACGTGCGCTACCTGCTTTTCCCGCCTGAACATAAAGGTCAACGGTATCCCCAGCGGGTTTGTAAACGATATATGAAGATAAATTATCAGTTCTTGCATTATTCAGGGTAATTAACCAATTGCCGTCCTCCCGAGTGTACGAAGAAAGAGGCGATCCGCCTTGTACAGTTAAGTAGACTAACGCGCCGGGGACCGGGCTACCCGCTTGGTTGACAACCTTCCCAAATGCAGGTTCGGCAACTGCAGGAGGGTCATTTGTTGATGGTGCGGTTGTTATAAAAAAAGAAGAGCCATTGTTATCATAGGCTGACGAACCGGATCCTATTTTGAAGAAGTAAAGAGTTTGCGGATTTAAATTTTCTATTGTTACATAATGCGTGTTCCTTGGTGTTTGCCCGCCTTTGTCACGGTCATCAGAAGCAGTCAACCCCAGTTTGTCAGTGTCGCCATAAACAATAAAGCCGGATGTTTGTTTATCAGTTAGCCAGGAGACAGAGAAGGAATTATCAGAAATATTTGTTATTTTAATTTCTTTGGGTTGTTCTTCAAGAGAAGCGTTGCTTCTAATATTCTGCCTGTTTAAGGCAAGAAAAACCATAACAGGAAGCCCTGCTAAAAGCATCACCATCGATAAAATTCCAAAGATTTTCTTTTTGCTCATAACTAATATTTTTGAAAAATATAAGAAACTATGGTACTATCCGACTACTAAAATCGCCTGCAAGATCGAAAGACGTTTGCAGGCTTTATTTTTGTTTTCTTACTCTCAATTTTCCCAAAAATTTGCCGACGTCTTCTCCAGTAAGTAAGCGCGACTCTGAACATTGAGCAACCAAAGCCACGCTTGCTTTGTGCGAAAATAGCTTTTGCTGGTCTGATTGCAGTTTTCTAGATCTCTCGGTTCCATCGGTTCGCACTTTTCCCACGTAATATGTTGCAGAAACAAACTCGCGATTTTCACCAACAAGTATTTTTAAAAATCCGGAGAAGTTGAAGTCTAAGAGATTATGAAGTTCAAGATTCTTCAACTTAAAGTAAAAGTTGCTGCCATCTATTAGAATAATCACACGCTTATTAGTTTTAGGCATTTTAGATTGCTAGTTCAGACTTATCTTTTACTTTAATGATATACCCTCGATTGACCTCAATCGGAAAGTCTTCGCCATATTGCTCCTTACTTTGCTTAACGTATGTATCCCAAAGGCCGGACTTCCAGCGAGCCATCGTTAAATCTCCACTAATTAAATCCGAAACCTTGTGGAATGTGCTGTTTTTAGGAAAACCTACCGCATTCCAGCCTGAAGCAAGAGTGGTTTTTAAAGGGGCCGCAAACTCTTGGCCCTCAAAAATCATGACCGACTTTTTAAGGTTTTTGACAAAGTAGGCTTTTCCGGGAAGTAATGGGAAATCCTGTCCGGAATACGCCTTGTCTCCTCTTTGAACATAAGTTTGCCATTCCCCATTCTCTAGATTAGCAACAGAAGTTGCGTATCCGCCTTGTTTGGCAATCTGGGCAAGCAGACTTGAAGCAGTCAAAGGGATAGAAGGAACCGCCGTTAATGTAATCAAGTTCCACCCGGCGCTGAGATTTATAAACTTTTCCTGATTAACCTTCCTAAGCTCAACCTGAACTCCAGCCCAAGGTATTGCATGCTCGTTATCATCCCACTTCCCATTTTTATTCTGATCGTAGTATGTGGTTACTTTTATAGGCTGGTCGTTCTCTGTAGCGTAGGCAGCAATCTTTAAAAATGAGGTTTTATTACGTGCCTGGTTATTGGCGCCCTTATCATAATTTATCCCAATAGGCACTACTTGTTCCCCATTCCTGATTTCTACTTTTTGGGGAAAGGCCAAGCTAATTTGTTCATAGCTTGGTACTCTAATGGTGTAATTACCGCTTTCTATTTTGCCACTCACGCTTCCGGTTTTGCCAGTGACAAACACATATCCCGAAGGTGTTTGAATAACAGACGGGTCAACAATGTCAGATTTTAAAATTTCTTCCACTAGATCCTTTGAAACGAATCCGTCGTTACTTAGCGTGTGTTTAATAAAATTAAGCCTCGTTCTCATGTTAAAAATTTGGTAATGTTTTGGTTCGCCTTTATCAGATACTTGAGCATTAACATGCTTAACAAATGGAAAATTAAACGGAAGAAGTTTATTTTCTTCCTCACGTATTTCTATGATTCCTTTTATGCCAATGTATTCCAATGGCGCAGAAACTGCCAACCCTGCTGCAACAATTGCTGCTCTCTCTTTGGGTGTTAATATTTGGACTTTTTCCGGCACATTTGTAGGCAGATGGGCTTCTATAACATTGGATGAAGTATCGGGCGTATTATCCAGGATCTCTTTTAATATCTGTTGCCCTTTTTGTTCGTTACCCTTCCCAAGTGGTTCATATAATCTACCGTAATAACCGCTGACGGCTGCTTCTATAACTTTTGCTTCAGCCTCAGGACGTTCTAAACCTTTATCTAAAACATACCCTCCTTCTTGCAGTTTCTGTATGATTTTTTCAACCGCATTGACTTGCTGTCCATATCCTGATACAAAATCAGGCTGTTTGCCTTGAAGTTCATAAGCTTTTAGGTTTGCCCATTCTGTTAATCCCTCTGTAAGTTTCTTTCGGTTTTCTACTCCACCCAATTGGTAATTAAGCGCTTCTGCTCTTTGAACTACATCTCTCGTTGTTAACCCACAAGCTGCGTGTATGCACTCATGTGTTACAACTGCTGATATATCCATATCTGCTCTGATTAAAAGCTGCTTATCGCTTCCAACATAAAGCCCGGCAGTGTTGGCAGGTTGGCCTAAAGCCTGAAGCTTTGCGGGAGTAACTATGTGTATGTTATCTGGATCGGTGGCACGCAAAATTGCGGAAAAAGCTTGTTTGTCTGCGCCATTATCTACAGCATATTTTCTCAAAGCTGCCAGGGAAGAAGCTGCATCATCTAATTTCGAAGCTAGAACTTTTTCGCCCTGGCTTTTAAGCAAAAGTGAATCAGTTAAGTCCAGCAATTGGTTAGCTACACCAGTATCGTACGTTAAGCGGGAATTATAACGTGCGGCAGCATTGATGGATGATTCTAACTGGCCACCGTTTGCGTCAATCATTGCCTTTGCTGCTTGGTAATATTTAGATACTATTTCTTCTTCGGTTTTGCCTGCGCGCAACCACTCTG
This sequence comes from uncultured Gammaproteobacteria bacterium, assembly GCA_964472675.1. Lineage (GTDB taxonomy): Bacteria > Patescibacteriota > Microgenomatia > UBA8517 > UBA10165 > 01-FULL-43-15b. Next base: position 62,159 of record CAYYLO010000003.1, read on the forward strand.
CAAAAACTTGCATTTGCGCTTTTTCAGACTCCTGGGAAAAATCATTAGTCAAATTGCCAAAAGTTTTTGTCCACACCTCCATTACTTTGAACCGAATAAATGCTGGTTGGTCGTCAAACGGTGTTAAAGGGGGGAATCCTTCATTTTGCCTGGTTCCAATTGTTTGTACGTAGTCACCAGCAGAAATTAAAGTTTGTGCAAATACCGGTTCACCTTTTTGCAAAGCAGTTTGAACAGCTCTTTCTTCCACGTTTAGAGCTTCTTTTTTGAAAAATCCGCCCACAAAATCAACAACTGTTTCTGCAGCATTTCTTATTGGACTGGTCACGCGTTCGGCATATGGCGCTAAAAAATCGCCGCCTTTTTCCATAGCCTTGGCTCCGACGGTATTTAAAATTACAAATGCCGCATAATCTTTCATTCCCTCATCAATTCTTTGCATCTGATCTTTGTCATATTGCGCAAGACGGTCTGCATAAGCTTTTTTAGCTGTCAATTGTTGTTCAAAGAAGGAAACATCGTCAGGCTGTTCGGTCCTAATTCTGTCAATTTCAGCCTTTAAATCGTCGCTTGATAACCTTTGAAGCCTGATTATTTCTCTTTCCTGTTCCGGGTCGATTACTCCAAATGGCGGAGAGAAACCTGTTCCCTGGCGCAAATTTTCAAGCTGGTCAAGATCACTTTTGTTTGCTTCGTTTCTAGCAATCTCAGCTTTGCCAAGGTCTAAACCTCCTCCGGATGCCATATTGAGACTAAACTCTCCTATGCTTTTTAGAGCGGTTTGTCCTTGCTGAAGCCGCTCCTGCCACTGGCCAGGCGTAAAATTCTGAAAATCGGGGTTTTGAGGATCATAAATGCTTATTCCAGTTATGGCTGGATTATCAATGTCGCCCTCTAGTGTGAATCCTGTACCTTCTAAAGTTTTATTGATTGCGGGTATTACCTGGTCGTCTGGTGTTTCATCGTCGAGTCCTAAAGCTTGTTTGGCAGCTTGAATTTGTTCTACTGTGGGAGCATTAAGTGCGGCATCAATTTGTGCTTGCTGGTCTGCCTGGGCTTTAATTACTTCCTGTTCGGCTGCTTCTGCCAAATTACCCAATTGTTCTTCGTATCCTGCATTTAGTATTCCGCTTAATATCTCTGGAGTTTTGACTATTGCGTCCTGGGAGGAAGAGAAAGTGTCTGATAAAGCTCCGGGAAGCTGGTTGCCCGCTTCTTCAATTCCAGAGATTAAATTTTGCAAAACTGTTTGATCTGAGGTTATTTCTCGAGCATCCTGAGTCGGGGCATCTGTGCGACCTGTTACCTCATCCCCATAGTTTTCGTACTCATTCAAAAGGTCTTGTTGGGAAGAGGCATCAACAACCGGAAATTCAAGAGCTGTTTGCCGGTAATCCTCTGTAACATCCTGGGCTTGCTCATTTGCCGATGTTATAGAGACACTGCCTTCATCTTCGCGGGCCGTTTGAAGTTCAGTTAGACTTCCAGACATCTCCGCCTGTTCAGAGGCAATTTGTTCTGTAAACTCTGTGAAAACAGGGGCTTCTTGGGGTTGGGGTTCGAATTCTTGGACTGGCACGGGAGCTTCTTCCACAGGCGATGGCTCTTGTGGAACTTCCGGTTCCTGAACTTCTGCCGGAGGCGCTTCGGTTGCTTGTTCTTCAACGGCGGGCCCCGAGTCAGAAGGGGCAGGAGCTTCAACTGGCGTTTCTTGAGGCACAGTTTCCGCTGGTTGTTCTGGAAAGGGCTCTAATATGCCATCTTGCGCATATACCAAAGCTGGAGCTAGGGTGGTAAAAACAATTTGAAAACACAGAAAGATACTTGTGAGTTTAAAGAGTATTTTGCTTTTCATAATTCAAGATTCTGGTCAAGACAGAATGACAAACTGGGCGCACTAAAAGGCGCTACTACACACATCACCCTTCACTTTTCATTCGTCACTATCAAGTCCGGCCAGGGTTTGTCTTTCCCTGGCGGTGTGGTTGCTTTTCCAGTTCCTTTGGTCCCTGCGTAAATTAGTACTTCTTCTACTGTGCTAGCAGATGTTGGGAAAGCGGATTTGAAGTCTTCTGTCCGTAAATTTCCAAGGTCTAAGGACCAGCGCCCGGAAAGGTTTGTCAAAGCTGACAAAAGTGTTGAACTTTTGCTGCCGTTTTTTGCTCTCAGATACACCATCGCTCCAACAATGGGTTTTTTATTTTTATCTAATACTCTGCCATAAACAGGATTGGGGGAAGGCAGAGAGGAAAGCGCTTGAGCAGTTGTTAATCTACCTATATATTTTTTGCCGATACCTTGATAAATAGCAAAAGTGTAAGTTTTACCGGATTTTAGGTTTTCAAGAGTCACATGATGTGTCGTATAAAATCCGGGGCGCGGTAAGGATTTGTCTCCATCATCTTTTTGCAAGCTTTTTGACCAGCGGGGGAATAGAGGAAGCTTATCAGTTGTTGCAATTACTAGCCCTGTTGTTGCTTTCCTGGTAGTCCATGAAACAGTGGCCTGATGATCAGTTACGTTTGAGATTAAAACATTTTCCGGAGGCGAGGCTGGCTCAAAGGCTACTACCAAAAAAGGCAAAACTGCGAAAATTAATAAGCCCGAAATAAAGAGTCCGAGTAAGGGAAAACGAATACGTTTCCATAACGGATCAGGTTGCATACTTTAATATGACATATTTTGTGTTCTTGTAAAAGATGGCACTGAATATATACTGGGTTATGGCATTTGATAAGACAGAATTAAAACAACTTCAAGAACTGTTCAAGGAAAACAATAAGGCTATAGCAGAAGCCGTGTCTAAGGGTTTTGAAGTTATGGGCGAACAAATTGAGGGTACGAGATCAGAAATCCTTGGAGGGTCGATGATCTCGAGAAAAAGGTTGATGTTGGTTTTGAGCGAACCGACGACTCTCTCGATAGAAAAAATCTAAAGGGGTATAACCACGAACAAAGATTAATCAAGTTGGAGAAAATTCATCCAAAAGGTAAGCACGCTATACCTGTTTCCAGTTGAAAATTACTCCTTGTGCGCCCAGTAGTTCTTCCATCAATAAGACCACCTTCTTTAGTCCAATCCCGTTTTTGGCTTCAGCGCGGAGGGATAAGACATTTTCAGTATTGGAGAGACGAATTAGGCCCCAGCTGCTGTTGGGAAAAGTGAACAAAACTCCATCTGTTAGATTAATTCTTGCCTCCGGGTACTTCTTTATTATCTCTTCTTTCACTTTTTCAATAAGTTTTTCTTTGTCTGCCCGTTCGGGAAGATTTACTCGAACTTCTTCCGTTGCGTAAACTTTAGGAAATGTATGCACAAGTTGAGAAACGGCAACCTTTTTCTCCCCAATAATCTGGCAAAAACGTGCCGCGGCATAGGTTGCATCACCAAATCCATAATATTCATCCTTAAAGTAAAAATGTCCCGACAATTCTGCTCCAAAGGGAGAGTTAGCTTTTTGCATAGTATTCATCATAAACGGATAACCAGTTTTTGAATAAACGACTTTGCCGCCGTGCTTTTCTATATAAGTTGTTGCTGCGCTTGACGTGCCCACATTAACAACCATGCTCTCACCTGGCTTTTTCTCTAAAATGGATGCGGCAAAAATTGCCCCCAAAAGATCATCTTGTACAAAAAAACCTTTTTCATCATAAATTCCCAGCCGATCTCCATCCCCGTCAAAAGCCAGCCCAAAATCTGCCTTGTTCTCTTTGATGGAATAACTTAAATTTTTATAGTTATCAGTTAATTGCGGATACGGCAAGTGGTTGGGGAACGTACCGTCCGATTCAGTATAAAGCTCGATAACTTCGCAACCCAAACTTCTAAAAAGGTCAGGCGCAAAAAGTCCTGTCGTTCCGTTGCCCGAATCAATAACTATTTTTAATTTCCGAGGCATCTTAATCAACTGGAGTATCTGTTCTTTATAACTTGGCCAGATATCTTCCTTTTGCAATTTGCCCTTGCCTTTCTCAAACTTGCCAATCTTAATAATTTTTGCCAATTCCTGGTAGTCTTTTGTCGAAAAAGGCTTCTTGTTAAAACTAATTTTTAATCCATTAAATTCCGGCTTATTGTGGCTTGCCGTTATAGAAACTCCTGCAGACACCCCCGAGGTGTACTCTGAAAAGTTAGCCATAGGTGTTGTCACGATTCCTAAATTTGTAACACCACAACCTGTGGAAAGTAGACCCTCTATAAAACTTTTCGACAAATCTTCACCGGAAGGCCGGTTATCACGGCCCACAGCAATGCTATTATTTGAAACGTTGGCTGATCCGTGACAAATTACATACGTTCCAAAAGCCTGCCCCAAAGCAAAAAATACATCTTCATTTATTTCTTCAGGATAAACACCACGAATATCATACGCATGGAACATACCGCTTGTTAAAGAAGGGAGCATCAACCTCAATACTAGATGGAAGTTAAAAGCAGTTCAAGCGAGGAAAACAAATCAACAGGCAGTGTGGAATTTTTACTCTTGCGGTCAAGCTCCAAAAGCTTGGTATTTAAGTTTTTAAGGTTGCTCTCAGAATACCGGCCCGATTGAGCAATAAGCTTTCCTTTCTGCCATAACGGAAGAGTCATTGCTGCCGGTTCAAGTTTTGCCCACAATAATTGACGGACACGAGAAGCCAGCATTATCAAAACAAATTCTGCTTCCAAACCCCGTTTTGCTGTTTCTAAAAGTTCTAGAACTTTTTTAGTATTCTTGGGATAAATATTATCTAGAAGAGCAAACAAAACCGTTGGCAGCTTAAATTCTAAAACTGTAAATCGGCCAGACAGCTTTTTTAGTATACCGGCAGTTAAAAGTCTTTTCTCCCAAATTATTAACGTTGTATCCTTGGGTATATCTGACAAAATTTCACCTGCTTCTTTGTCCGCTGTTAAAAAATTTTCAACAACGATTAGATTTTGGCTTCCAAATAGACCTTGCGCAAAGACCACGTCAAGCAGTTCTTTTTTGCTGGGATTATCCAAATAGACGACCTCAAGCCCGTTTTTTTTACCGTCATTTACTAGAGAAACAAGTTTTTCTCTTGAGGCAACCTGGTTGTCGCCATGAAGTAAGAATGAATTCATTTGTTTAAAAATGCCTGTTGGTATAGCAATTTTACCTTCTTTTCGTTCACTCCGCCTTTTCTTTTGTGAGGAACTAGTGCTCCGGAAAAATTTTTAGGGATGTGAAGAAGCTCGTGAATTAAGACATGATCTTTTTCAAATGAGGAAAGTTTGTTGAATTTTTCGCTTATCACTTCCAAAATGTATGCCGGTTCAACTCCTAGCGTGCTTTGCCAAATTCGGTTTAAACCCCAAATCCTGGCATAAGCGCGAGTTTTGGCGCCCGTGCTTTCATAGCAAAAAATACGATTTGTGCGGATGTATCCAAGGCCACAGGCGGCAACCAGACAATATACTCTTGTAGATATTTTAGCAGAACTTTGCCATTCTAACTTTGCTCTTTTTGTCACCCGCCTTTTCATTCTTTGTACACCTCTGCCCCCTCTTTTAATTTTTGGGTGACCTTAATACCGATCTCATCACCTTTTTGGGCTGAATCTACACTTTGATGCTCAATTTGGATAGAGTCAACTTCCTGGTCAAATAAGTCCTCGCCTCCTCTTGCAAACTTTACTTTATCGCCGCAGGATATTGGATCGGTCAACCTTATTATTGCGACATCAATCTTATCGTAATAGTGGATAACATCGCCAATTTTTTGAGTCAATTTATTATCACCCCTTTTCTTTAGAAATTATAATATGTGTATAGGCAATAGCTATAGCGTCCGCCACATCGTCAAAAAAAGTTTTCTTTTTTGGAGGCGCATCAACATTAAATATTTCAAGAATTGTCTTTTTCATTAGCTTTTTGTCCGCCCGTCCGCTTCCTGTGATTTTTAGCTTCACCTGTCCTGGAGTATACCAACATAAAGGAACCTTCGCCTGTTCTATGGCAAGCATAAAAACTCCTTGAGCTTGAGAAACGCTCATCGCTGTTTTTTGGTTAGAGAAGAAAAATAGCCGTTCCATCGCCACAATGTCAGGCTTGTGTTTTGCCAAAAGCACCACCATTTTTTGGTAAATTTCGTTTAAGCGACGCGTGTGGTTGTTGCTATCAGTCGATTCAATCCAACCGTAATCAAGAAGTTTGGGAGTTTTGTCTCCATTTAACTTGAGGAGTCCATACCCTGTGGTTGCAGTACCGGGGTCTATACCTAAAACGAGCATTAAAGGGAGTATATCACAACACAAAAAAATTAAGAGGTTGTGAATTTGCGGGCGCGGCGAGCTTCTACCTCATCTAAAATTGTTTTTCTGATTCGAATATTTTTTGGCGTAACCTCTACAAGTTCCGTGTCATCAATATATTCTAAAGCATCTTCAAGGCTCATATTTTTAGGTGTGTTGAAATGCTCCATAGCACCATCGCCCTTGGACCGCATATTGGTAAGGTGCTTTTCGCGGCAAACGTTAACGCTGATATCTTCGCTTCTTGAATTTTGACCAACGACTTGTCCTTTATAAACTTGTACCGCTGGCCCCAAAAATAAAGTTCCGCGGTCTTGAGCCCCAACCAAACCGTACATGCTAGTTACACCATTTTCGTGGGCAACCAACGATCCCCTGTCTCTTTCTCTTTTAACCCCCGGGTCGGGTCGATAATCGTAAAAAACAGTATTTAGAATTCCCAAGCCTCTGGTATCTGTTAAAAATTCCGTTCGAAACCCAAACAATTCCTTTGTGGCAACTATGTATTCAAGGAAACTAAGACCATTTTCTGTGTGCATATCTTGAAGTTCACCGTGGCGCAAACCCATTTCCTGGATAACGGTTCCCGAATATTCCTCTGGCGTTTCTATTGAAACCCACTCGTATGGGGTACACTTGACACCATTTATTTCTTTGATAATAACCTGAGGACGCGAAACCTGGAACTCATATCCTTCACGTCTTAAACGCTCAATTAATATTGCCAAATGGAGCTCGCCGCGCCCCGATACAATCCACCCCGAAGTTGTGGAATCATCCTCAACGCGCAAGGCCACATCAGTCTCTATTTCTTTATATAACCGCTCCCGGATTTGACGGGAAGTTTTGAATTCTCCCTCCTGGCCGGCAAAAGGAGAACTGTTAACCATAAAAGTCATTTTTATTGTTGGTTCCTCAATTGATAAAAGAGGAAGAGCAACGGGAGCATTAATATCGGCAATAGTCTCCCCAATTGTAATGTCGGGAATTCCGGCAATTGCGGCAATATCTCCGGCTTGTGCCTCTTGGGCATCAACTCTGTTTAAGCCTTCAAAAGTCATCAAAGAGGAAATGCGGACTTTTTGAGAAATACCCTCACGATTAATGTGCACAACATCCTGGCCAGAAATAAGGCGCCCGTTGTAAATTCTGCCTGTGGCAATCCGCCCCTTAAAGTTATCAGGACTTAAAGTTGTAACTAGCATTTGTAAGGGTTTTCCCAAATCCCCCGAAGGAGCAGGAATATGCTCCATAATTGCTTCAAAAATTGGGGAAATATCATGCATTTTATCTACATCCGGCTCCTTACCCGCTAAACCCTCCCTGCCGACAGCATAAACAACCGGGAAATAAGCTGATTCTTCGTCCGCGCCAAGCTCGATAAATAAATCAAAAGTTTTGTCCAAAACCCAAGATACGCGGGCATCTTTTTTGTCGATTTTGTTAATAACGACGATAATTTTTAAGCCCATCTCAAGGGCCCTTTTTAAAACAAACCGTGTTTGGGGCATCGGTCCTTCTTTTGCGTCAACCAGAAGCAAAGCACCGTCGGCCATTTTCAAAACGCGCTCAACCTCTCCTCCAAAATCCGCGTGCCCGGGAGTATCAATAATGTTAATTTTCGTCCCGTTCCAGGCAACAGAGGCGTTTTTGGAGAAAATAGTTATCCCCCGCTCCTTTTCCAGCTCATTGGAATCCATGATTAGGTCTTGACCCACCAACTCCTTGGACAACTTAACGCGAGTTTGGCGGAGCAGCGCATCCACCAAAGTGGTTTTTCCATGGTCAACGTGTGCAATAATGGCAATATTTCTAATATCCATATACAAACATTAAAGCCGCGCACTAAACGCGGCTTACCTATTAAGAATTATCTCACTTTAGAGGCCAAGAAGCAACTCAATCCTAGCTAACCTTTCTTCCAAACTACCCTCAATAATTGTATAAGGAACGCCCTGGTCTTCCAAAATTTTAATAAACGACTCATGTACAGCTTTTCTGTAACTTTCGTCTTCGGTGCGAACATTATCTGTTTGATAGGGTACCCCTTCTGGGCTTAACAAAAGAATTATGGAGTAGGTGGGTAGCCAAATGCCACATTGGTTAATAGGTTATCTGCGCCCTCTACATCTCCCGCAGCAAGTGTATAAGCTACAGCGTCCAAACAGGAGCGGTCGCAAATCATAATCTCGACACCAGAACTTCCAACTCTTCGTTCTTGTTCTATCGCAAGATCCTGAATTCTCCCTTGTGTGTCGGCACTGAAACGAATTATTCCAGGATTTTTTTCAAAAAATGCCCTAGCAGCTTCGGGAACGAACGCAACAGACGGTGTGTTATCTAAAGAATTGCGTAGCGCATCGAATATGGTCGTCTTCCCTACACAACTTGTTCCAACTAAAGCTATTTTTCGACAACGTTCTGCGTTCATTGCTTGACAATTGTACTATGCACTTCGTAATATTTCACTCGTGGTTAGCACCAGACAACTGTTTGCAATTCTGACTTTTATAGCCTTGGGTGGTATCGCAAGCTTTTTGGTATTTAACGGCAGGTTTACAAATACGAAAGATTCTGATTCAATAAGTGGACATACTACTCCCACACCTACTGTAGTTTTGGGCGCAGCATACCAGTTAGACGGGGAAAGCAAATCGATGCAAAACGCGAGTCCTTCTCAATCTCCAGACCCGAATATGCCTTCGATGCTGCAATTTGACAATAATAAAAAATATTCGGCAATTTTGAAAACAACAGAGGGAGATATAACGCTTGAGCTTTCACCGCAAAACGTGCCATTTACTGTTTCAAACTTTATCTTTTTAGCCAAAAAGGGTTTTTACAATGGTACAAAATTTCATCGCGTAATCAAAGATTTTATGATCCAGGGAGGCGACCCGAAAGGTGACGGAACAGGAGACCCGGGTTACCGTTTCAAAGATGAACCAATCCAGGGAGAATACAAAAGAGGGACTGTGGCCATGGCCAACTCCGGCCCAAACACAAATGGCAGCCAGTTTTTCATCATGCACCAGGATTATGCTTTACCTAAAAATTATGTAATTTTTGGACAAGTTGCAGAAGGAATTGAGGTTGTGGACAAGATTGCAGAAAGCCAAACTACACGGTCTGCCTCTGGTGAAAACTCCAAACCCGTAAGTCCGGTCTCCGTAAACTCCGTAGATATTGTTGAGGTAAGTAAATAACCATAAGCTCTGAAGTTCCTTCTAACTTTTAAAGATAATTAGTGTATGGCAAAATGTATGGCAATATGGTAATATAGTTATGAATACATCCTTTGAATGGGACGAAGATAAAAACGCTGAGAATGTAAAGAAACATGGAGTCAATTTTGAAACTGCGCAATATGCGTTTGCTGATCTGAATCAGGTAATCGCTGAAGATTTGGGACATAGCCAGAAAGAAAAACGATTCTACTGTTTCGGAAAAGTGAAAGGAGGTGTTATAACTGTCCGTTTCACCTATAGGGAAAACCGCATCAGGATAATCGGTGCAGGTTACTGGAGAAAAGGCAAAAAGATCTATGAAGAAAAAAATCGTATACACAGATGAACCAATTGAGGCAAAGGTCATTGAAAATTTCTTACCCAGTCCGGATAAATTGGTTTTTAAAGAAAAAAAGACAAAAGTGACTCTAACGCTTTCCCAAAAAAGCTTGGATTTTTTCAAAGGAGCTGCCAAAAAACATGGAGCTTCTTATCAAGCAATGATCAGAAGGCTTATTGATTATTACGTGATAAACCAGAGAGTTTGATTCGATCCCTGTGGCTAGCCTCTGGCGGCACCAGGCTTATTCGGTATAAGAGTTATACAACAGGTAGAATTTGTGGAGTAATCTTGATAGAATTAGGTATCGGTCCGGTAGCTCAATAAAAGCCTCCGCCTGTGATGGAGAAACTTGCCACTTCGCGGTAGAACACTTGATGGGGGCCCGTAGCTCAATGGCAGAGCACCAGCCTTTTAAGCTGAGGGTTGACAGTTCGAATCTGTCCGGGCTCACAAATTAACAGAAAGTTATAGATTACATTTACACAAGAAGCGAAGATTTGGTAAAATAAAATTACGAAGTTTTCGAGGTAATTTAAAAAATATGAAAATGTTAGAAGACACGAAAATTGATGTAAAGCTCAAGCTATCGGCATTATGGATAACGATGCTGTTTGTATTCGCTTATGTAGATATTTTTACGGTCTACCGAGCAGATTTTGTTAAAGAAATATTATCTGAAAACATATCTGGCATGAAAGTTAGTCAAGCATTTTTGATGTTCACTACGGTCTATATATTGATTCCAAGCCTTATGGTCTTTTTATCATTAGTATTGAAGCCAACAATAAATCGCTGGACTAATATTGTAGTAGCTTTATTGTACGCAGTTAGTATTTTATATTTTGCTATAAGCATACCCAACCCCTGGATTTATTATAATTTTAGCGGTGTTATTGATGTCATTCTTTTATTGCTGATTGTCTGCTTTGCATGGAAGTGGCCTGTAAAGAGGTCCACAGCATAACAGGTGGCTGGAGCCCATTTCAAAACATCATTGCGAGCGTTGGCATGCCGCTTTAAAAGACTTTCATCTTTACCTATTTTAGCGGCAACATGCTTTCTGATTTTTGGTATTGGAATCCTGTCACAAATTTAACTATACGCCAGTCCATAAAAATGTGTTTTTTTGCAACTGGTTGTTTTAAAACAATTCCCTCAAGACTGGTGCATCTGGAAAGTGCCACATAAAGTTGGCCATGAACAAAGGTGCCATTGCCGATATCAATTATTATATTGTCAAAAGTTTTTCCCTGGCTTTTGTGAATGGTAACAGCCCAGGCAAGCCTTATTGGATATTGAGTAAAAGTTCCCGCTGTTTTTGAAACTAAACTATTTTTCTTTTGATCAAAGGAAAAATGAAATAACTCCCAGGTAAATGGGGTTACTTCCCTTACTTTTCCATCATTCATTTGAACTAAAATGATGTCACTCTCTTTGTCTTCTTTAATTTTCATAATTTTACCAATCGTCCCATTAACCCACCTTCCCTGACTATCGTTATTTAACATCATTATTTGCGACCCCGCCTTGACAGATAATTTCGTCTCCGTTGGTAAACTATTTTTTTCAAATGAGCCAGTGATACGACCGTGATAAGTAAACTGTTTTTGTTTTAATAATGAAAGCTGCCGATTATTAATTGTATCCGCTAAACTATTGGTAGTTGTTAAATAAACTGAAAAATTTTCAGGATTTGCCGCAAAATTCGGGTCATATCTTTTATTAATTTCTGACAAATGCTTTTCTGTTGCAGAATTATTTCGCACAGCATTTAAAAGACCAATAAAGACATCGTCTTTTTGCCTATAAACTTTTTCCAGTTCGATAAATTCAAGCCGTAAATTATTAAGAACTTTAGCGTCAAAAAAGTATTGGCTTAGATAAGAGTTTTTGAAAATTTCCCGTTCTGAACTGGTAACGACTGGTGGCAATTGATATAAATCACCGATAAAAACCATCTGAACACCACCGAATGGACCATTTGAGCTTCGATTGAGTCTTAAAAACTTGTCGACACAATCAAGTAAATCTGAACGCACCATAGAAATTTCATCAATCACAATCGTATCTATTTTTTGATAAAGGTTTTTGGGGTCATCTTTTTTATACAATCTTTTTACCCCTTGTAAGGTAATATTTGGTTTAAATTTGAAGAATGAATGTATAGTTTGACCTTTAACGTTTAATGCTGCCACTCCGGTTGGAGCAAGCACTACAACTTTTTTCTTCGTACAACCTCTAAAGTAGGTTAATAACGTTGATTTTCCAGTACCAGCCCGACCAGTGACAAAAACGTTTTTGATGGTATCTTCCATAAGTTCAATGGCCTTTTGGAATTCGGGGTTAAGTTCAATCTTTTGAGGAATTTTGGACACCATATAAAAGAAATCAGAATTTCTCTTCAAACTTCGTTATAAAAGAAATCAGAATTTCTCTTCAAACTTCGTTATGAAGCTCCACAGTAAATGCCGTGGTTTTCTGCCTTAGCTGATAAATTTTATTACAAAAACAGCGCCTTTGGGAATATTGTCTTCTACCAGTATTTCCCCACCATACCTTTCAATTATTTTCTTAGCAATATATAGGCCCAACCCGCTATTGCCGGTTGGCCCATATTTAAATCCCTCGACAAAAAGTTGCTTTTTAATTTCATCCGGAATGCCCTTCCCAAAATCTGCAATGCGCATTTTGACACAATCTTTTTCCTTTTTTATCACTATATCAATTCGCTTTGTTTGTCCATGCACTTGCGCATTGCGAATAATATTTTCTATAACTGAAAAAAGAGCATCATCTGCCAAAACATTGCCTTCCCCTGATACGTTAAATTTTATCGAAGTAAAGAGTTTGAGTACCTCGCCTAGCACATCTCTAATCGGGGTCATTTTTAAGGGTGCGTTATGTTCTAAAGCTGCTTCAAGCTGGCGCATTTGTTTAACCAAGTTTACGCTACGGGTAACCGCGCTGGAAACAATTTTCGACTTCTCATTCTGACCATTGGATTTAAAATAAAGATCTGTTAAGCCTTTAACAACTGTCAAGTCGTTTAAAAGGTCGTGGGTAAGCATTTTGTTAAGAAGTTTTAAAGTATTATTAAGCTCTACTACCTTGTTTTCCGCACTCTTGCGGGCTTTCAACGCTTGACTCAACTCACGCACATTAAGTTCCAGCTCAGCCCATGAAGCCAAAGATTTTAATGAATCTATTTCTTCCGCAGTCAAACTCCGTGGTTTGTGGTCTTTAATACAAAAAGCTCCCACTTTTTGACCATTTGCAGCTTTCAAGGACACTCCGGCATAAAATTTTATAAAGGGTTTTTTGGTAACCATGGGATTGCCGGCAAACCGTGGATCTTTGGTTGCATCTTCTATAATAAATATGTCTTCTGAGAGTACGGCGTGTCCGCAAAAAGAAATTGCCCTTTTCCCTTCTCTGTTTGGCAAACCCTGGCAGGATTTAAACCATTCACGGTGGGAATCTACCAAAGTCACTGTCGAAATTGGCACATTAAACAAGTCCAAGGCCAGTTTGGTAATTCGGTCAAACCTCTCTTCTGTGGGTGTGTCCAGTATATGAAGGCCATAGAGAGTTCTTAACCGGTCTTTTTCGTTCACTGGTACAGGCGCTTTTACAAAATTTGAACTTTTTGTCATATACAGCAGGGTTTTGAAACATTATATTCTACCAGTAAATACCATTTTGGCAACAAAAGAGGCTTCACAAGCACGGAGGCTTAAGGTTTTTGGGCTTCTAATTAAGAGAAATGACACACCACGGAGTGTTTTCAACCCATGTCTCTCCTCTAAATTCATACTCAATTTGCATCAAACCGTCTTCTCCTGTTAAACCAGTTGTTGCACGAAGCACTTCGCAAAAACCAATTGTTCTAATATCCTGGTTTGGGAATCGTTTTTGCGCCAAGGCGCCAAGAGTAGTTTCACTAGTCACAAATATATTAATAACAGGAGCCCCCTTACCTAAAATCAACGAACACTCACTTGCTTCCATTAAAAACTCAAGTACTTCGTCTTCAAGTTTTCGCGGTGTTTTTGCATTTTTCTTTTCAAGAAACTCTAAAGGCGCATTAATCCAGGTTTTGTATAAATTTTCCTTTGCGACTCCTGCTTCCAGAAGAGGACGAAGGGCTTCTTCAGGTGACATGTGCGAGATACATTGCAAACCTGTTAAGACCCTAATCTTTCTGGCGTCTAGCTTAGTTTTGATAAGCAGCAGGCTTGCCTGGAGTATCTCTGCTGTTTCTATGGTTCTGGCGCGGCCGGAATGCCAGATAGCAATTATATATTCACTAGCGGGAGAAAACCTAAAACTTTGTGCTATTTGTTCGGCCAACAAAACAGACCTTAAACGACCAACCTGACTTAGAGCAGAGTTCCGTTGAGCATATTCCAGAGGATCTCCATGCCTGACAAGTAAGTTGTGGAATACACGGGGCACAATCATTTCCGGACACGGGGTCAGAAGAGCAGAATGCTCTGCTTTAAAAAGCAACGATCTTAAGTCTTCAACCATATAAACTTATTAAAGATATTAAACTCCAGTGTGAAAATCTTATGTGAGAAAAAGGACAAAGTTTCGTAAAGAAAAAATAAGGGGATTATTTTACTTGGCTGACAAACATGTCAGCAGGCCAGTAAATAGAACGCTTCTTAAACGGGCTAAAGACAACAAAAGCTACGCTGCTATCAAGTTGTAGTTGCTCGTAAACATAGTGTCTCATATGGATAGCTTTTAACACATATTCTCGACATTGCCGACGAGACATTTTTTGTGTTGACGAAGGAACACGTATATAGCTTAAAAGACGCTGGCGCTTTTCAGGTTCGAGTCCAACCAAATAACCTACAGCCGCCTCGTACATCTCAGTCCTAGTGCGTAATATGTCTACGGCTTTTGCCATACGGCCAACGAGAAACTTAAGAATCCTTCCAGCTTCTTTTGGAGGTATGCCTTGGAGACCTTCTGCAGTTACTCCAAACCTTTCTTGCCACATTTCGACGACTTCTTCGTCAAAAGCTTTAAGAGTTGCTTCTCTAATCTCACCTGTTTGTTTTTGAGATCTTGAGTCAGCAACGACGGCAATAAAAATACTTTCTGGAGGATGGTTGGCTGCACTATTTTTCCTCGCAGCTTCCGCAAAGTATTTCAGAGCTTTTGCCCCTCTGTCTCTTGCTGCTCCTTCTTTATGCACAGCTACAACCTCGATAAATTTCACTTCCCTTCTATGGGAGTAAATATCAGCAGAAGGAGTCTCTACACGTTCCTGTAACCTTCGTGAAACTTCCGTCCAAACCTGTCCATTCCAAGTAGTGTGATGACCAAATTCTTCCATGCAGTCTTTAACAACTTCATCAAATAAAACTATTGTAGGGGCAATCTTCATTTTTGATAAAACGACTACCTCTCGAACCAATTGCCCCATAACAGTACTTTTATTAGCGCCTGGTTCTCCAAAAATAAAAACATTCCTTATCGAAGGTGTGTTTAATATAGTTGAAACAATATGCAAACCCGCTGGTTTACCTTCAATATCTACCAAGGAGTACAAAGCTTCTGTTTTTGCTCGTTCATCTTCAGAATAAGCACCAAATTCAGCTGTCATATTTTCACTTTTGGCAAATTTATAGTTACCGTAGTGCCTTTGTCTATTAATGAGGCAACTTTAATTTTGCCTTTGTGCTTATCAATAATGCTTTTGGCCAAAAATAACCCCAACCCCATACCACCTCTATAATTTCCCTTACCTTTATAAAATCCGTCAAAAATGTGGGGTAAATCGTTTTTACCGATACCTTTACCTTTATCTTGAATTTTAACTATAAAATTATTGTTGACATAATCTATGGTTGTATTAATTTTTTGAGATGTTGGTGAAAATTTTGCTGCGTTATTTAAAACATTAGTAAGTACTTGGAAAATCTTTTCAGGGTCTCCCCAAAATACAGTCTCTTTGCCGAATAACTCGTTTTTAACAGAAAATTTGTGTTGTGGGTGGGACAAGCCAGCCGAATTGACAGCACGGCTTACAATCTCTGGAAGATCTGATAGTTGCATTCTGTATTGAATTTCGCCTGTTTGAACAGAACTGACTGTTAATAAGTCATTAACAAGACGGGTAAGTCTGCCAACTTCCCATCTTAGTTCTTGCACCCATTTTGTTTCGGTTGCATTTTCATTTTGCAATCTTTTGTAAAGTAATTGCGTATAACTGTTAATAGTAGTTAGTGGGGTACGCAATTCATGGGACGCTAAGGAAATGAAGAAATCTCTTGTGCGTAAAGCTTTCTCTGTTTGAGTTTGCAACTGGGCTTTTTGTATAGCAAGTGTAGCAAAAGAACTAAAGATTTTTAGAACATCTAGCTCACGGCGTTTAAAATTCTCATTATGAAGCGCTATCACCGAAAGTATACCAAGTGATGTATCTTGATATACTAACGGTAAAATTATCGCAGCTCGGTTGTGTATAGATCTCAAGCTAGGATGTCTCTCTTTTACTTGTTGTATTTGTTTTGCACCAAGTATCCGGGCTTGCCTTGAGGTAAAAACTTCATATCTAATACCACCCTTCCGGGGCTCATTTTTGAAAAGTACGGGGTAGGTCGAATAAACCCTTTTTAACTTACCTTGAGTCTCAATCAGTATACTACCATGTTCACCCTGAGCGAGCTTAATTGCCTCTTGAACAATCGTTGCGAAGGTCTGCTCAGGTGTTAAGGGGACAAGAAACTTCAGTACCGATCCATATATTTTATTGCTGGTGGTCATTTAGATACCTTTAGGAACTTCTCCGTGTACACGCTCTAATTCCGCGTACATCAGAGGCCAACCTACAAAGTAGGTATCCCCTATCCTTTCTATACCCAAAAATTCCCTAATCTCATCTAAAATAACATTATCTTGTAAATTTTGCGTGGTTATATCTGCATCTAAGGCATGAAGGCCCATAAAAAATAATGTTATTTGTTCAAGCGAGTCGAAATGCCATCTAGTGGGTACAACCTCGATACTTAGTATTCTCAATGGCAAGCCAGGAAGTATCTCTTCCCTCAGCCTTTTTTCATTAAGCCAGTAGCCAACGTGGCCTGTCACACACCTTGAAGATGTGTGTTCAAAATGCCTTACCAAAGGCAATCCTGCTTCCATATCGGTTACATCACCAAACACAAACCTGCCTCCTACCTTTAACAGCCGTGCCACGTTTGCAAAAAGACATCTCTGTCTCTGATTTGGAACATGGTGTAAACCACCCAGGCTATCGGCAACATCAATCTCTCCTTCCGTAATCTTTTCAGTAAGCTCTGGACATGAGGGGTCAGCTTTTACAAGCCAAACTTTATTTTTATGAGGATAGGGAGGTCCTGTACGTAAAAGTTGGAGCGCAAGCTGAACATAACTTGAGTCAACTGCATAAACACCCCAATGAGTAATCTCTGGTACTCGTGTTGAAACAAACCCTGTTCCTGACATTAAATCAACAACTTTGTCTCCTTCTCGTAACCCCATTCTTTTTATTAACTCGGCCAGCTCATCTTCTCTGGCGTGAGGTGCAACTTGAAAAGCAAGGTCGTATAAAAATCCTCTGATGTTAAATTCTTGCGCAGGGGTAATAACCCCTTCCTGGTGCAACAGCTCTTTTGCTACATCAATCCCATCCCGCATTAACCGCAGATATGCTGCATTGGTAAGTTTTCCAGCTTCTATTAACCCTACATGCCGTTCTAAATGCGCTCCCATGCTGGTTTGTAACTCATCTGATACACTAACTATACTTGGTCCTAATAAAAGGTGGTATGATTCATGGCGTTCAGCTCTCATAGTTTAATTGAGGTTTTGCGGCATATTATACAACATGTTGTAGATAAGTATTAAACATAAAATGATTCAATCTATAAAAAAGGTTTTGTTGGTAGACGATGATGAGGGAATCCAAGAAGCCATAAAGGCATTGCTAGAACATGAAGGTTTTCAGATTTTAATCGCCGCTACCGAGCGTGAGGCAGTTAAGCTAATAAAACATAAAAGTCCAGAGATTATCTTGATGGATTTTTTGTTGGGTAGCAGCAATGGCGCAAGTGTTGCACAGAAGTTAAAGGGAAACAAAAAAACACAGCATATCCCAATAATTATCATGTCTGCACACCACGAAGCAAAACTATCTGCAGAAAAGTGTGGGGCTGACGATTTTTTAGCCAAACCTTTTGATATTGACGAACTGCTTGAAAAAATTAACCGCTATACAACTTAGATACAACTGCAATTCCCCTTACCCCTTTCTTGCTGCAGGCAAATAGTAACCTTACGTTATAAAGATAATATCAATAGCAAATGAAAGGAGGTGTGTTTGATAAAAATGGCTAAACGTGGACTTGGAAGTCCTAAAGTGTCAGCTAAGAGGAGACGCGAAATAGCCTCAATGGGTGGCAGAAGCCAGGGACGGGAAAACAACCCTGGAAACTTTGCGCGGGATACCGAAAAGGCATCACGCGCAGGAAGAATTGGTGGATCACGCTAACACCTCTTGTTCCCGGCGGCATGGACAACATTAGGCGGCCTCAAAAACGGCCGCCTAGTCATTTTACATACCCCTGTTTTGCAAACCCCAGGGGTTGAATAGGTAGAAACCTCGGGATTTTCAGGTATTTTCAAGCGTAAGATGTTTAATTTTATCCAACTCTCTTTGGTAATCTGCCTGATCTAAAACAAATGACCGATATCTACTTAATCCTCCAGCTAAAGATAAAACATCCCTTTTTGACACTTCCACAATTGAGCCAGACTTCTCTCCAAAATAATCAGGAAACGAAGACCACCGATAAGACATCAAGTTGTCAGGCGAAACAATATATGCCGTAGAGGGATTTAAATGTACATACCTTGTTGTGTGAAGAAATTGTTCGTCAGTTTCTATATGCACAGCTCTGAAAGAAGACTGGAAAAGCGGCCCTTTACGGGTATGGAGCAAATTAAAATACTTCACATAGCCGTTTTGAAGATTTGCGAGAAATTGTTGTATTCCTCCAGCCTCAATTTGTTTCAGAATTAAATGAAAATGGTTTGCCATAATGCAAATGGATATTTTCTATAAGAAGTGATTGTTCTTCAGGATTCAGGCGTAAATAGTGAGAAAAGCTTAACGGAGTATCGTACCTATAATATTCAACAAGCGTCAAAAAACGCTTATAATCTCTTTCAGAAGTTGCTATTGGCATGCTAGCCACACCACGGTTGACCACATGATATATTTCGCCATTGCCAAAAACCATTCTTCTGTAGGGCATAACTTCATAATAACACCAAAAATCCCGAGGTTTCTACCTATTCAACCCCTGGGGTTTGCAAAAATTGGATAAAAGCCGTCTTTTTTGGTAAAATTTTATTGCTAGGCCCCGTCGTCTAGTGGTTAGGACATCGGGCTTTCATCCCGAAAATCGCGGGTTCGAGCCCCGCCGGGGTCACCAA
>CAYYLO010000004.1:0-66276 GCA_964472675.1 uncultured Gammaproteobacteria bacterium
CTAAGAAACAACAAAATTCAGTAGAAACTCCAGCACAGACTCCCCAATCAGAAAAACTTCAAGCGATTCAGATTGCAATGCAGCAGATTGACAAACAGTATGGCACCGGGTCAATCATGCGCCTTGGCGAGCGGACGGCATCCCAAGGGCATGTCGATGTCATCCCGACAGGGTCCATAGCCCTTGATTTAGCACTAGGGGTTGGTGGTTTTCCCCGAGGCCGGGTTATTGAAATTTATGGTCCTGAGGCAGGAGGGAAAACAACCCTTGCAATAAGTGTTATTGCGCAAGCCCAAAAACAAGGTGGAACTTGTGCTTTTGTAGATGCAGAACATGCCTTAGACCCACAACGTGCAGAAGCTATAGGTGTAAACGTTGACGAGCTTTTGATCTCCCAGCCAGATACGGGAGAGCAGGCATTAGAAATTGTTGAGACACTCGTTCGTTCGGGAGCTGTGGATGTAATTGTGGTTGATTCTGTGGCGGCCCTTGTTCCTCGGGCTGAGATTGAAGGAGAAATGGGTGACGCGGTGATGGGAGTACAAGCAAGACTCATGTCTCAAGCGCTTCGGAAACTGACCGGCGCGATAAGCAAAACCAGGACTTGTCTTATCTTTACCAACCAATTGCGTTTAAAGATTGGAGTTATGTTTGGGAATCCCGAGACAACTCCCGGAGGACTAGCATTAAAGTTTTATGCATCAGTAAGAATTGATTTGAGGAAAACTGAATCCCTCAAAGAAGGGGATGTTGTTATCGGTTCACGACACAGGGCAAGGATTGTTAAAAACAAAGTTGCTCCGCCTTTTAGGGTTGCAGAATTTGACATTATGAACCTTAACGGCATTTCAAAAGCTGGAGGGATATTAGATGTCGGAACTGAACTTGGAGTTATAGAGCGCTCGGGTGCATTTTACCGGTATGCAGGCGAAATCTTAGGACAGGGGAAACCCGCTGCTGTGGCATTTTTATCCGATTCGGGAAACCATAAAGTTCGAGAAGCCATCGAGAAGAAGATAAGAGAATCTGCAACTTCAGGTAAGGTTCTCCCCAAGCAGATAGGCGAAACAGAAGAAGAGTAAAGCCACTTCGTGGAAATCCCAAATCCGAATTTCTAAATCCAAAACAATATCAAAATTACAAATACAAAAATTCAAAATGCTTCGACATTTAGAATTTAGTGTTTAGATATTAGAATTTACAGCATGGCTGTTATCGCTCGCCTCACACAGCAAAAGAAAAACAACCGCGTCAATGTTTATTTAGACGGCAAATATGCCTTTGGGGTGACTTTAGAGTCTGCTTTGGAAAATCACCTCAAAGTAGGGATGGAACTTTCCACACAAAAAATTGAAGAGCTGCGCGGCAAAGACTACCAAGACAAAATATATGCTCGACTGTTAAGTTTTGCTTCTCGCCGACCGCATTCGCAAAAAGAATTCGAGCAGTGGTTTAGAAAGAGAAAAGTTGACCCCGCTGTGCACCAGTCCTTGTTAGATAAGTTAGCAAGAATCGGTTTACTAAACGAAGAAGAATTTGCCCGCTGGTGGGTTGAACAGCGAATCACTTTCCGCTGCCTGCCACCAAAAATGTTAAAAATGGAACTGCGAGGCAAAGGTATAAAAGACGATGTAATAGAGCGGATTTTGCAGGAGGCAGAGGCCCCATCAGAAGTTGAACTTGCGCGCAAAGTTTTAAAAAAGAGATTCGGCAAAATTCCGCAAAACACACGCGATCTTAAAGAGAAAAAAAGAGTATATGATTTTTTACTAAGACGCGGCTTTTCGTATGCCGTTGTCAAAGAAGCATTGACTGATAATAGTGCTGAAGAGTACAATTAGTAAAAGGCAAAAGGGTATGATGACCGTGTTTACAGAATTTAACTTCACGATCGTCCTCGCATCCCGTTAACCAGCGGGTTCTTCTTTTTGCTTCAAAAACCTATGTCAGACACCAGAGAAGAATATATTAAGAAATTAGAGCGCGCTTCCAATTTGACCCGCGAAGAAGCAAAAAAGCAACTTTTATCAGAAATTGAAAAAGATATTGTTGCCGAAAAAGCCAGAAGAATTCGGCAAATGGAGGAGTCAATAAAACTTGAGGCTCAGGAAAAATCGCGGGAAATTTTGGCAGATGCTATGCGGCATGGGGCAACAGGATATGTTGCTGAATATACAGTCTCAAGCGTCCGCCTTCCCAATGATGAAGTTAAAGGAAGGATTATTGGGCGGGAGGGAAGAAACATTCGCGCTTTTGAACAGGCAACCGGAGTGGAGATAGAACTTGACGAAACCAACGAACTTCGACTTTCTTCCTTTGACGCCATCAGGCGAGAAATTGCCAAAAGGTCTTTGGAGCAATTGGTTAAAGATGGCCGCATTCAGCCTACAAGAATTGATGAGGTTGTGGCGCAAGTTCAGGCGCAAATGGAGGATGTACTACTTGAGGAAGGGAAAATTATTTGCCATACCTGTGGAGTGTATGACCTTCCTTTAGAGTTGGTCAGACTTATTGGCAGGTATAAATTCAGAACTTCTTACGGACAAAATTTGGCGCTTCATACAATTGAAGAAACAAAAATTGGAGTGCAAATTGCTCATGAAATTGGGGCAAACGTAGAAATAGTCAAAAAGGGATGTCTTCTGCACGACATCGGTAAAGTTGTAACAGATGAAGAAGGAACACATGTCCAATTGGGGGTAAGTGTTTTGAAAAAATACGGACTTCTCCAGGAAGTTATCGATACTGTTGCAGAACACCATGAGGATAAACCTTTTTCTTCTGTTGAATCAGTAATTGTTTACACAGCCGATGCCATTTCTGGTTCTCGCCCGGGCGCACGGTATGAACCGATTGAGGCCTACACGTCTCGCATGGAAGGGATTGAAAAAATTGCCAGTGAATTTGGAGGCGTTGACCGTGTCTTTGCGTTCCAGGCTGGACGGGAAGTTCAGGTTATTGTTAACCCTAAAGATGTTTTAGACGACGAGCTGACAACTATGGCATATGATATTGCGAGAAAATTAGAGAAAGAAGTTGAATACGCAGGGCAAATAAAAGTAAACGTTCTTCGCCAAACTCAGGCTTCAGAAACTACAAAGGCGAAGTAAATTGTTGAATTGCTAAACTGCTGAAGTTTGACATGTGTTGAGAGTTTACCTACAATTAGGCACAAACAATATTCACAGCACAAGCTGTTCAGAGATTTGCAATCATGACTAAAAACGATTTAATCGAAGCGGTTGCCAGAAAAGCTCACCTTACCAAAAAGGCGGCTGCAGAGTCCGTGGAGACTTTTATCTCAGAAATCCAAAGGGCTTTAGTTAAAGGCGAAAAGATCGTTATTTCCGGCTTTGGAACTTTTTACGTTGACCAAAGAGCCAAAAAGAAAATGTTTTTGCGCGGCCGCGAAGAAGAAGTTCCACCCCATCGTGTTCCCCGCTTCAAGCCCGGCAAGTCTCTAAAAAGGGTTATTAAGAAATAGAAGGGTATTTGACTTCGATATATTTGATGCTCTCTGGCGAGAGTTTTAACGTGTCAACTACGTAACCTTTTACTTTTTCCACATCAAAAGGCTTGCAGGAGAAAATATCTACACATATTTCCCGGTCTTTAGTAAACGTGTGCATTGAAATGTGGGAAAAATCGATAATGGCAAAACCAGTAACTCCGGGATTCTCCTCAACCCCTTCAATAACGATCGGCCCGTAAAGAAGTTTCATCCCACAAAGTTGGGCAATATCGCGGATTGCTTGCTCGATTTTGTTTTTGTCCGAAATGAGGGTATTATCGCAATTGAAGGCGTCAATTATGATGTGGTAGCGGCGTTTGTTTTCTTGGATGGCAGACATTTTGAATTTTTCGAAAGCTTGCTGTAAATCAGCATATATACAACTTACATTAATAATATTTAGGTAAAATAACACACATGTCAATAGAGAACAAGAAATTACTTATAATTTGTGGCCCGACGGGGGTTGGAAAGACTTCTCTGGCGGTCAAATTAGCCAAAAAATTTGGCGGAGAAATTATCTCAGCCGATTCGCGGCAGGCGTATAGAAAGTTCAACATTGCCACTGGTAAAGATTTGTCTGAACTTAAGGGAGTGCAACTTCACTTGGTTGATGTCGCCGATCCCGACCAAATTTTTACAGTTGCCCATTATTGCCGGCTTGCTAATGCGGCAATAGCCCAGGTTTACCAAAAAAATAAATTACCGGTTATAGTTGGAGGCACAGGGTTTTACATAAAGGCAATCGTTGATGGAATTGACACCCTGGAAATTCCACCAAACAAAGATTTAAGGGAACAATATCAACACAAGAGCGCCGAAGAACTTTTAATGATTTTAGCAAGGGTTGATCCTGAATTGGCAAATTCTTTAAATAAATCTGAGCAGTACAATAAACAACGTTTAGTTAGAAGAATTGAGATTGCGCAAACAGGAAATACAACAAACACGCAACACAGCAGCAGGAATTACGATACCTTGTTTGTTGGACTGACTGCGCCAAACTTTGTGTTAAGGAAAAGAATTGGTACAAGAATTGAAAACTGGATTCGTAAGGGAGCTGAAGAAGAAGTGAAGTCTTTGCTTGATCAGGGAGTTTCTTGGGAGAGTCAAGCAATGAGTGCTTTGGGCTACAAGCAATGGGAGCCATTCTTTGAAAATAAGAAAAGCCGAGAAGAGGTTGTGATTCAGTGGAAAACAGAAGAGTTCCAGTACGCAAAACGACAATTAACCTGGTTTAAAAAAGATAAAAGAGTGAATTGGTACGACACGTCGGTTCCTAGCTGGCTGAAAAAAGTGGAGAAAGATGTAGATAATTGGTATCATTGTGGGTAGATGCCGCGAAAGATTGAGGTTTCCCACAGGACAATTATATTCACTGTCCTATTCTTAGGGCTGATTTGGGTTGTTGTACAAGTAATACCAATCATAATAACTCTTTTTATTGCAGTGCTTTTGGCTACAGCTTTAAAACCTGTTGTAGACACGCTCAGACGTTATAAAATTCCCACAGGCATTTCAATCCTGTTGGCCTACGTTGCCCTAATTTCTCTTGTTGTTTTGAGCCTTTCGAGTGTCATTTCACCGTTGATTGGACAAACCACTGAGCTTGCTGAACGCTTGCCTGATATTTTTAATCAATTTGGGGCATGGCTTGAAAATTTGGGGATACCTGGAGTAAACGGTAGTCTACTTGCATCACAAGCTTCTCAACTGGGAGCACTCCCCGGCAATCTTGTGCATTTTGTAATTTTTCTTTTTTCCAACCTGATTGGAGTGGTTACGGTATTAGTGGTCACATTCTATATACTTCTTGAAAGACAGAACTTAGAACAATATGTGGTAGTAGCGTTTGGAACTGATAGAGAAAGACAAGTTAAAAATTTTATAGAAAGACTTGAGACGCGATTGGGGGGTTGGGTGCGGGGAGAATTGGTTTTAATGGTAGCAGTAGGTTTACTAAGCTATATAGGATTAAGTTTGCTTGGTATTGATTACGCTCTGCCTTTGGCTATTATTGCTGGCTTTTTAGAAATTGTGCCAAATATTGGGCCTATTATTGCGGCTATTCCGGCGATGCTTGTAGCTTTGACAATTTCACCAGTAATGAGTGTTGCAGTTGCAGCTTTATACTTTTTAATAAATCAGCTTGAAAATACTCTTCTTGTCCCCAATGTTATGAAGCGAGCAACAGGAGTTAACCCATTGGTTACTATAATTGCTTTGGCTGTTGGCTTAAAGTTGGGGGGGACTTCTGGCGCGATATTAGCCGTGCCAATTCTTATTACATTACAAAGTACTTTGATGGATTTAGTAGGTTTCAGTACTATCCGCAAAGAACTTTAGATCGGTTGAAAATATCCTGTAATTTTGGTACAATATGCTTGTTCTTTAGGAATCAGGATGGCTACTCTGCCGTCGCTAAAGCTATGGCGGGGAGGAAAGTCCAGGCAGCAGGAAGCATAAGACGGAGTGCAAGCTCCGACGGGTAACCGCTAGTGGTTGACTTGCGAAAGCAGGTAAACACCGGTTCTTGAATTGACAGAACTGGAGAGTCACAGAGACGAGCAATTGCCTCACACCCCGACGGGTATGGCAAATGAGTGAAACGTGACAATCCTCTTTGCTGCAACCTCCGATAGGCACGTTATACTCGCTTTCCGGAAGTGCCGAAGATTGAGGGCGTTAGATAGATTGCCATCGAAAAACAGAACCTGGCTTACTCATTCCTAAAGAACATAAAGTACCGCATTTGAAAAGATGCGGTTTTTTAGTGGTGTGATCTAGTGTGATTTTGAAAGTATTGACAACGCTTGCGAAACTTTTCACAATGACAATAGCTTGGTAAGTGAATTCAAACTAAAAAAGGAGGTGAGTATGAGATGACACAACTTCAAATATGGCAAGCCGCACTCCTGGCTTCCTGGTCGCAGGTTTCGGCAACCATCCTGTCCTTTATCCCATCCTTACTTGGCGCAATAATTGTTTTTGTTTTAGGCATGTTAGCTTCTGTTTGGGGAAAGAGATTGGTAGAAGAATTATTGCGCGCGGTTCGCCTTGAGGAAATAGCAGCACGTTCTGGTTTTACAGGTTATTTGCGACGTGCCGATATTAGGTTAACCACAACTGAGCTAGTTGGCGAGATTGTGCGTTGGATACTGCTTTTAATCTTTTTTGTGGCAGCTGTCGATATTTTGGGTTTAAAAGTGGTTTCAGGAGTTTTAGGGCAAGTGTTAGGGTATATACCTAATGTTCTGGCGGCAGCATTAATTTTGGGAGCAGGATTTTTGATTGCAAACCTGGTTGATGGGCTAGTTCGAGGTGCATTTGTAACTATAGACCACGAAGCAGCGAGGCTTGTGGGGAAGCTGGCCAGATGGGTGGTTTTAGTGGTTGCTTTTTTTGCAGCAGTCGGACAACTTAATTTGGCTCCTCGCCTGGTTGATACATTTTTTCAGGGGTTAACCTGGACTTTTGTTTTGGCAATCGGGCTATCTGTCGGTTTGGGGGCAAAGGACTTAGTCGCGCAAGTCTTAGGCGACTGGTACAAGAGAATCCATAAATAGCGCTTGCCAGCGGAGTAGGAAGAAGGGATTTAAACAAGTCGTATGGTAAGCAAGTTGAGAATACTACACTCCTATGTAGGAGTGTAGTATAGCTTGCCAGTTTAGGCAGAAAATCACGCATTTATTTGCAATATTTTCATTTTAGAAAGTTGGGCAGGCGACTACCAATGTAATAAATTCACCGATAGCGCCCGCCCGAGAGCTGTTCAGGCGAAATGCCTATACTTGGCGAAAGTATGTCGCTGTTTTGTCATCAAGTGGTTGTGCCGACAGCTGCCTCTCTGGCTTGAACCCTGGAAAGGCAGTGTGTGTCAGAAACGCTCGACAGGATTCGGAAAGGACAGGTGTTTGGATTACTTCTCCAAACAAACTTTCCTCGTCTGCATACCTGACAACCAATCTAGCCAATAGGACTCGATAGTGGCCGATTGATCGCAGAAAGTCTGCGCCTATCACTCCTCCGAAAGGAAGGGGCGTTGAGCCGTAGGCTCTCGGTAATCTATTAAAACGAAACGGCTCACCTGTAGGCCACGCAGAAACTGTCTTGGCGGATTCGGGCAAGAGATTGATTGTGCCGATTCGCTTGCCTGCCTTGTGCGCATCTAAAATATTGAACGTATCAACCCCGAGTTCTATTTCTACCGCAACTGGCAGGAAGTTGATAAGAACTATCTTGTATTCGTCTCCAATAGGTCCTACGATGCACGTGTCCCCGTTCGGAGCGATGTGCTCTGGCAACTCCTTTCCGTGATGTAAGACGTTTAATTCCAGTGATCGATCTGTTGATTCCACGGCTTCCTCCTGTTAAGGTTCTTTGGGATTTTTTACAATAAAAAATCCCGTCTTTGAAAACAACCTTTTTACAGTTGCCTCCAAGGACGGGACTTCTCTCCCGCGGTACCACCTTGATTGTACGTTCATATAAACTGAACGTACCTCTTGTTCCGGCTCCGTATATTTTCGACACCGGCTTTTGTATTTTACGGTTCAAATTCCGTAAAGCATTTTTGCTTTCAGCTCCCAGATCGCGACTCTGGTAAAAACGCCTTTGCTAACTTGTTACCCATAGTATAGCAGGGATTTTTATTTTGTCAACTACTAGTATTCATAGGTAAAAATTGAGGCTGGGTGCGTGGGGTAAAACACCCAGCCTCGGGAAGCTTTGAGCGAAACTACTCCTCTTGGAGTGAAAAGCAGCTTAGCAAAGCATAGAACGACACTCCGATCAGGAGAGCTCCGGACAGTCCCCACACCGCCAGTGGTGAGATATAGGTGGATAGGATTCCGGAAAGGAGCAGCCCAAGTGCTGCGCCCAGAGTTTGGACAGAACTGCGGATTGAGTTGCACTCTGAGCGCTTTTCGGCTGTTAGGAAGCGATTGCTGTAAGTGAACAATACTGGTCCCAAGGCTCCTCGGCCAACTTCATGAGCCAGGAAGAATCCTAGTAGAAGCCAGCTGTAGCTGAAAAGCGAGGTAAGCAGCATGGGTAGGCCGATAGTTAGCATGATAAACGCAACACTTGCCCGATCTGGAAGGAGATGATGGGAGTGGGCCAGGTCTGATCCCCACGCGGCAGCCAAAGCGATTCCAGCCCACACTACTCCCAGAAGAAACTGAGGTATCTGAGCTTCCTTCAAGACTGGCGGCCAGAACATATTAAATGGCTGGAAAGCCAGGTTTGCGAAGAAGGCAACCACGATGACGAAGCGCAAGTTCCGGCTTCTGATCATCTCTCCTGAGCTGGCTTTGAGGTTGGCAAACACAGAGGGTAGGCTCACCTTCTGGCCTGCACACGCCACATCGTCGGGGAGTTGTCGTGTTAGCCAGAAAACCAACCCTGCTGCTGCCAGAGACGAAACTCCGGCCAAAAGCCATGGCCACTGTAGTCCCCAGGTTGTGCCTACTATGCCTCCCAAGATAGCTGTGGGGATACTGGCCCAGTTGGCCCATTTCCCCGCCTTGGCCAGGGTTTTGTGAGTAACCTCCTCGTTGGTGTTGTTTAATAGCCACGAGTCCAGGGCCCCCGACTGCAGCGAATGACCCAGGGCTCCGACGAGCTCAGCCAAGGCAAAGTAGGCCATGTGTCCTCCGAAGCCATAGATGAACATGCCTGCGCCCCAACAGACCAGACCCCAGATGTACAACTTTTTTTGTCCCCAGCGATCAGCCAGATGCCCTGTCGGAGGGTCAAGAATGAAGTTACTGGCCATGAAGACGATGTTGAGCATATTGGCATCCAGAAGCGTATATCCGAAGCTGAGGATAAACAGTACATAGGTGCTGAAAAACCAGCTTGAGGACGCTCGCTGTAAGACGGAAGCCACGAGGAAGGCTCGGACAATTTTTTGTTCCACGATCACACTCTCCTGTTTTGTTAAGGTGCCGGCCAAAGCCAAGCCTATTTTTTTAGGCTGGTATTTAGCCGGAAAAACCTCCGAAAAAGTGGATTTGTAAAAAAAGCCTCCTTTACCGGAGGCTTGCGCGGACAAATATTTAGGGGATTAAAGCACGCGAAATGCCTCCATTTGAGGTTGGATAGGGGCGTCGACGCCCATTCCAAATTTGGAGGTAATAAGCTCTTTGTGTTTTCGACAATATTCCATACAACTGAAGCTTATCATACTACAGGTTAATGTGTCAAGAGTGGTTTGACATGATCTTACAATATGAGCCATAGTGAGTAGATGCTTGCTAAGATTTTTAGCGGGACGACGGTTGGTTTAAATGGTGTTTTGGTCGATGTGGAAGTAGATAGCCCCTCCCAAGGCTTACCTGCCTTTACCATTGTGGGCTTGGGTGATAAAGCAGTTGACGAAGCCAAAGAACGGGTACGGGCGGCGATTAAAAATTCGGGGGCTGACCTTCCCCCAAAAAGAATTACAGTAAATTTAGCTCCCGCAGATTTGCACAAAGAAGGCCCCGCTTTTGATTTGCCTATGGCTGTGGGGATTTTGCTTGCTTCCGAACAGTTGCCCAAGGTTGATATTTCCGAAAGTTTGTTTATTGGTGAACTTTCTCTAGACGGCTCTTTAAGACATACATCCGGGGTTTTGCCAACCGCGCTTTTGGCCAGAGAAAAGAAATTAATAAACGTCTTTTTGCCTAGAAGTAATGCCCAGGAAGCTGCCATTATTCGAGGCATAAAAGTTTATCCGGTTGAGAATTTATTAGAGCTTTTCCGCCATTTTTCAGGAGCAGAAACGATTGACGCGATTCCTGCCACAAAGTTCTCTTCTTTGGTGGGAACCGGAACAGCAGAATTTGATTTTTCAGAAGTGCAAGGACAAGAATCAGCCAAGCGCGCTTTAGAAATTGCGGCGGCTGGAGGGCACAACATTTTGATGAAAGGGATACCCGGATCAGGCAAAACAATGCTGGCACGGGCCTTTCCTGGAATATTGCCTGAACTCACAGAAGATGAGGCTCTGGAAGCAACGAAAATTTATTCTATTACCGGGAATTTGTCAGAAGGACAGTTTGTTGTCCGCACAAGACCTTTTAGAAGTCCACATCATACAATTTCCAGAAATGGTCTTATTGGAGGCGGAACCAAACCTATGCCTGGTGAGATTTCTTTAGCCCACAGAGGCGCGTTGTTTTTGGATGAATTTGCCGAATTCCCCCGCCACGTTTTGGAAGCTTTGAGACAGCCTTTGGAGGATGGCGTGGTGACGATTTCGCGTGCTGCCGGTTCTGTTTCGTACCCTGCAGAATTTGCGTTGATTGCTGCTGTTAACCCCTGCCCTTGCGGGTACTATGGATCGGACGTTAAGCAGTGCAAATGTTTGCCCGGAGCAATTTCCCGGTATCAAAAACGCATTTCCGGCCCGATTTTGGACAGAATTGACCTGCATATTGATGTCCCTCAGGTAAAAGCCGAAAAACTACTAGCAGCCGGCGGGGTGAACGCCGAAAATTCCAAAACTATTCAAAAAAGGGTGCAAAACGCGCGCAATATTCAGCTGAAAAGGTTTGAGGGCCAGAAAGTGAAAAATAATGCGGAAATGAGTACGAAATTAGCACGGGAGTGTTGCAAACTAACACTGGAGGAAGAGAAACTGATGCGCCAGGCTGTTGCTTCTTTGGGACTGTCGGCACGTTCCTATTATAAAGTTCTAAAAATTGCCAGGACGGTTGCTGATTTAGCAAGCAAGAAAGATATTGAATCAAACCATCTTACCGAAGCGCTTCAGTTTCGTCCCCGCGAGGAGCACTTACTATAGTTTGGTATACTGCAAGAAATAGTATGCAGTGGTTTAGGAGAAGTGCAACGATCGCTTTTTGGCCCTTTATCGACAGTATAATGACAGTATTTTCGAATACTATTCTTCTTCGTTATGGCGTAAAAATGGCTGTTATCACAACAATAATTTTAATGCTCGCATTAAATTTCATGCTCTTTTATTTGCTCTCGCTTGAAAATGAGCTGCAAAATTGGATTGGAAAACAAACTAAAAAGATAACCTCCTGGCGGCAAAAAATCCAGAAATTTAGCATTGGAGAAAGTGCCTTAATATTGATTGTTTATACTCTTTCCGGCCCAGCTATGGCAGGAGTCCCATTGCTTTGGGTTTTGGGTATTAAGGGGAAAAAGGCTTATTTTTACATTACAATTGGTGTAGTTATAAACTCTATACTTTGGGTGGGAGGAGTTTACCACCTTTTTTGGATATTGGCTTATGATGCCATTGGCAGTTGGACGGCTTTGAAGAAATTCTTCTAAAGATATGCGTTTAGTTATTCAAAGAGTAAATTCGGCAAAAGTTTTTACAGGAGGAGAAGTTGTGGGTCAAATTGGAAAAGGGCTTTTTATCCTGGTAGGCGTAGGGCACGAAGACCGGGCTGAGTATGTGAGTACTGTTGCGAATAAAATTGCCAACATGCGTTTAATGAGCGACGATAATGACAAGATGAATTTATCAGTAAAGGATGCTAAGGGCGAAATGTTGGTAGTTTCGCAGTTTACGTTATATGCAGACACCTCAGGTGGTCGACGCCCATCTTTCGTTCAGGCTGCCACCCCCGAGGTGGCAGAGGAGATTTATCAAAAATTTGTGGAGTCGCTAAAAAGTGAGGGTATAAAAGTTGAAACTGGAAGGTTTGGAAGTTATATGAACATTGAAGCAGAATTGGATGGCCCTGTAACCATCATTTTAGATTTTTCACAAAAAGCGTCGGGAGAGCAGGAGCCCTGCGCCAACAAATATTAAAAAGGCAGATTGGTTTTTGTCATATTGTTTTTGCTTTGCGCGATCTTCGTTAAATCCATTGATACAGCGCAGGGTTTGCTGTTGTTGGACATCTAACTCTTCTTGTGTGGCAGGGCGGGAGGTTTGTTTACCGTCTGGGCTGTAATCATAGTAAACCTGTGGATAGGGGTCACACTCCGATTCTCTTAAGGTTACAGTTGAGTTTTGAGGCAAAAGTATAGTATCGGGGAATATGCCTCTGCTCGGGTAGGGAACTCCGCGTGTAGAAATATGCAGCATCCTGCCTGCTCCGTAAAGTCCTATCAGAGTAAGAAGTGCTCCAAAAAAGGCCATCCACTGTGAAGCTTGCGAAACTCTCTGTTCTGTCGTCATTGGTATATTAAAGGCTACTCCAACAACCCATTCTTTGTCAAGAATTCTGCCAAAAGCTTATTGTTCCTGTACTGCTGCCCAATTGAGACCAGATACAAGTTTAAATCTACCCAGTATTTTTTGGGCAAGACTTTTGCCAATTCCCGTTCTGTTTCTTCGGGGGTTTTGGTATTTACCCAACCTAAAAAGTTGGCAATCCTGTGAACATGGGTATCTACTCCAATTGCGGGGATATTAAACTCGCGAGCCAAAATTATGTTTGCAGTTTTCCGCCCTACCCCCGGCAGGGATGTTAAATCTTCAAGTGTGCACGGCACAACACCGCCAAACTTTTCATCTATTAGTGCAGCAAGTTTTTTAAGGTTGATGGCTTTAGCTTTATAGAAACTGACAGGTTTTATTAACTGCTCGATTTGTTCAACGGAGAGTGTGGCTATTTCGCCTGGAGTGGACGCGACCTTAAATAGTTCTTTGCATCTTGTGGCTGTAGTTTCGTCGCGAGTTCTGGCGGAGAGCATTACTGCAACTAGCGAGTGAAACGGGGTATCTGAAACAGGAATTAGAGGGATTTCCTTGTGGTTTTTCTTGAAGACTTCGAAAAATTTCTGAAATCTGTCTGGCATATTTTGGTACCCTTCCGTCACCACAAGCACCCCACAATAGGTGGAGTACTTAAGTGGTGTTCAACAATCAGGCGAAATATTATCTCTTGCCGATCTTGAACATTGTGGTGCCACAAACTTCGCAAACTGCTTTGGTTGCCGGTTTGCCGTTCTTCATTGTGACTTCTTGATGATTTTTGCCTTCGCGTGATGCGCGGCATTTTACACAATACATTGCCATATTAAATTGCTTGTTAAGCTTCACCTCCTTTCCCTCTGTTAGAGGGCAGATTTCTTACCGTGCCCAGTATATCACCAGCTCAAGGCTAAGGATTAAGACAGCCAGAACAAGACTTTTGATCAAATCTTTTGTCAAGAAAGGTGGTTTTGCAAAACTGCGCGAAATATCGTTATTTTTAGCGTTTTTAGCTTCATTTTCAGGGTTTTGCAAGTTTTGCAGGCGGAAACTAAATTCCCCCTTGACAACTTCCTTAGATTTTGACGATATGGTATCGTGGGGGAAGATCAGTTCCTTGTGGCGTGCAGCACGCATTTTTTGTTTTTTGGTTTTGCGAGGCATTTGATTTAACTACAATACTATACTAAATTAGCATGTCAAAAAAGACTACTTACCTTGACCCACAACTTGATTTGCCTGAAACTTTGCATACTGATCAGGAAACACTTTCCAAAATTGAGGTCCCGATAATTACCACTTCTGCAAGCTTTAAAAGTGATATTTCGAAAATATCCGGGGAAAAGGTAAAGGATAAGGGCTCAGACATTGTTTTTTCCAGGGGGCACTTTTCAATGAGTGTTGCGCTTTTTAGGCAGGCGCACGAGATGAAGCTTTCAAGTTGGCTTATTGACCCTGTTAACTATGTGACTGAAAAAGATTGGGGTAAGTTAAAGGGAATAGTTTTTGTGGGGCAAATTGCTGCCCGCTTCCCCATCGTTAAAAAAGTCAAAGATGCTGCAGATACTTTAATACGTGGCAAATTACCTCTTGCTGAAGCCATAAAAGCCCCTTTGCTTTACGCTACAAGCAACATCATGCAACCGATAATTTCAGTTCATTATGAAATCGGGAATATTTTAGCCAGAGAAGGGCGCAGGGTTTTGCAGGTTGTTACTGATCCTCATGTCAGACCTCAGTATCTGTTGGAAGCAGGCCGAAAGAATATCAGCTTTGCAGTTTTCAACAAAGACACGAAAGAGGAATTTTTGGCGAAAGCAAAAGAAGAGGGTGTCAGTATAGATGAGGATAGGATAGTTGTAACAGGTTCTCCTGTCGACCCGCGAATTGTTCGAGCCCGCAAAGGTAAAAACTTAAACTGGATAGGTAAGCGCCCTTTAAGGTTGGCTATAACCACAGGTGGTTTAGGGCAAAACCAGGATGAAATACGCCATTTGCTGGAAAATATTTGTCCCTTAATTAAAACCAGGCAGGTACAAGTAATTTTATATGCCAGCACTTTACCTGATTTTCGCCAGATGTACGAGAATATTTTGTCAAAACATACAATAACCTGGAGTAGCAGAATTGAGGATAAAACTGCTTCTGCGCGAATTATTTATAACCCAAGTATAGTGGACGCCAATCAGAACCTGATTGACTACGCCTTTCTCTGGGCTGACGGGTTTATCACAAAGCCTTCCGGAGACATGGCTTACGATGCAGCAGCAGCAGGTTGTTTCATATTGTCTTTGGATCCGTGGGGGGATTGGGAAGTAAACGTGCAGGAGATTTTTGCCCGGTTGGCTATTTTGAAACGAGCGGAGCCAGAAGATTTTACTGGCCAGTTAAGAGAGCTGCTTGCAAGCGGTTGGATTAAGCAAGCAATTAACAACGCGTTAAAAATAGATAAGATTTATCTTACTGGAGCTAAAAATATTATAAAACTACAGCAAAAACTGACACACGGGGCTTGACGGTATCGGCTAAATTCAGATAAAATGAATGAGTTCAAATGTTACTCGCTCCTTCTGTGCTAGCGCTCGTTGGAGTAGGTGTAATTGTTTGGGTTGTTGTAATTACCGTTTGGCTATGTAGGGTACATTTTCATTACAAAAGGTTAATAGGTGCGACTAACAAAACAGACTTAAAGCTTATATTGGAAGATTTAATAAATAAGGTTGACCTTGCAACAAGTGAGGCTCAAAGGATACAGAAAGAATTATCCCAAATGTCAGCAAAAATGGGTAGCTGTTTGCAAAAGGTAGGGGTAATCAGGTTTAATCCATACTCAGATACTGGAGGCAACCAATCTTTTGCGCTAGCCTGCTTGAACGAGGCAGATTCGGGGTTGGTTATTTTAAGTCTTCATGGAAGAGAAGGTACGCGCGTATACATAAAGGGTGTAAATCGCGGAAAATCAACATCCGGTTTGTCCCGGGAGGAAAAACAAGCAATTGAGGAAGCGCGGTAAATGAAAAACACGAAAATTAAATTAATCGCAGGACTTTTGGGGTTGTATTTTGTTGCTGTTGGTATATCTTATGCTGTCTTTTCATATATCATCAAACCCGCAAAAGAAAGTGTTGTCCCCCAAAACGTATCAGAAACTCGCGCCAAAATAGATTCTTCGGCTCCCAAAGACCAGGAATGTCCGCTAAATGGTAAAAAGTTTACCAAAGCAGAGCGCGATATATGGGAGAAGAGAAGACCTCTTTTGGCAATGATCGAAAACCATCAAGAATCGCGGCCACAGTCGGGTTTAAGCTCTGCAGACATAATATATGAAGCTATAGCCGAAGGGGGCATTTCTCGCTTCATGGCTGTTTTTTATTGCGGCGTGGCATCTGAGGAAGTGCAAGTTGGGCCGGTCCGCTCTGCCAGGACTTACTTCTTGGATTGGGCATCTGAATATGGGGATCATCCACTTTATGCCCACGTAGGCGGAGCAAACAAGCCGGGACCTGCCGATGCCTTGGGGCAGATTAACACCTACGGGTGGTTTTTGTATAACGATCTTAATCAGTTTTCGATTGGGTTTCCTACTTTTTGGCGGGACTATGAAAGACTAGGGCATACTGTTGCGACAGAGCATACGATGTATTCGACAACGGATAAGCTTCTGGCGGTTGCGGCAGGCCGCGGATTGACAAATCAGGACAAGAATGGAGTTGCCTGGAACAAAGTCTATACAAGCTGGAAATTTACTGACGGTCAAGCATCTCCATCTCCCGCTGCCTCGAAAATCTCCTTTCCGTTTGCCGGGGGCTATCAGGATTATATTGTTAATTGGGTTTACGATTCTGCTGCAAATTCTTACAAGCGTGAAAATGGATCTGCCTCTCACGTTGATTTGAACAACAACCAGCAGTTGTCTGCTTCAAGCATTGTAGTGCAATTTGCACCGTTAAAAGGGCCGATTGACGAGCTAAAGCACATGCTCTACAAAACTACTGGAGCCGGACGCGCACTTGTTTTCCAGAATGGTGATGTGATCCAGGCTTCGTGGAGCAAAAAGACACGCACTGACAGAACTCTTTTCCTAGATAAAGCTGGCAAGCAAATAAACTTTGTGCGTGGACCAATTTGGGTAGAAGTTGTAGATCCGGCGACTACAGTTACCTATTAATTTGCTTCCTGCCAGCTCAAAAAACCTACAATGGCTGCATTGCGCGATTTTATAGTTTCAAAAGTTAGAGTCAAAATAATAAAAATTCTTCTGGAGAATCCGACAGAGATGTATTATGTTCGCGATCTGGTTAGAAGGACTGGAGAAGAGATCAATGCTGTTAGGCGTGAACTTTCCCGCATGGATGAGGCAAGTATGGTTAAGAAAGAGGCAAGGGGCAACAGGCTCTACTATTGGTTCAGGACAGACTACCCTTTCTACTCGGAGCTGTTAAGTTTGGTTGCCAAAACCACTGGTTTGGGGGCGCGCATTCGCAAAAACAAAGGCAAAATTGGCAGGCTTACTTTTGTCGTTTTTTCTGGTGAGTTTGTGCGCAGGCGACCAAAGATAAACGCCGACCAGGTTGACATCCTTGTCGTAGGGGATGTGGTTTTGCCTGAACTTGCAGGGTTAATACGTCAGGAAGAATCTGTTCGCAATCATGAGATTAACTATACGCCGATGACCAGAGATGAGTTTGAGTTTCGCAAAAAGCGCCGTGACCCATTCGTGTTGGGGATTTTAACCTCTGCCCGCTTTATGATTCTTGGAGATGAACAGGAGTTTGTATCGTGAGAGTTATGGATATCTGCTCAGCAACAGTTTCTAAAAGGCGACGTCGGCTGTTTTGTGGTGAAAATACGTTTTACTTGGCCGCGTCTACAGGTCTCGACGAGCGCCAAAATATTTCTTATATGAAATTTTTACGTGCTCGTCTGCGACAGTCTTTTAAAAATATTGCTTCACAGATATCTGCACACGCGACTTGTATTAAAACTTCTATGATTCTTGGAGATGAACAGGAGTTTGTGAGTTAGACATGAGACAGTGGAAAAAACTGCTAATCATTTTGGCGATTGTATTAGGTAGCGTGTATGTAGCTCTCCCCCCAACGCTACCTATTAAATTTTCCTATAAGAAATTTAAGGTAGATCAAACGCTAAACCGTTCTCCGCTTAGTATCATGCTGGGCGAATATTTTTCTTTCCAGCGTGATTTAAATATTAAGCTGGGTTTGGATTTGGCAGGAGGTAGCCATTTGGTTTTTGAAGCCGATATGTCAAAAATAGGGGAAAGTGATAAAAAGTTCGCAGTGGAGGGAGCGCGGGATGCAATTGAACGGAGAATCAACCTTTTTGGGGTTGCAGAAAGCACGGTTCAAACTTCGCAAGCAGGAAACTCGCACAGGATAAATATAGACTTACCAGGAGTGAAGGACACTCAAGGGGCAATAGCCTTGATTGGCCAAACAGCACAGTTAGATTTCAGAGAGCTCCTGCCCATTCCCAAAGAAGCAACTGATACTCCGCGGTTTGTAACTTACCAAAACACGCGCTCTACCGGTTTTACAGGAAACGACTTTAAAAGAGCCAGGAGCGATTTTGATTCATCAACAGGTAAGCCGGTAGTTTCTTTTGAGACAAAGCCTGAATCAGCTAAAAAATTTGCCGACATCACAACTCGTCTTCAAGGACAACCCCTGGCAATTTTTTTAGACCAGGTACCGATTTCAAATCCAACTGTTTCCAACCCGATAACTGACGGCAGAGGAATTATCACTGGGCAATTTACTTTAGCGCAAACCAAAAGTTTGGCTAATCTTTTGAATAGCGGTGCTCTTCCTGTGCCAATCCATTTGATTGAACAGCGAACTATTGAAGCAAGCTTGGGAGCTGAGTCAATTCAGGCGAGTATTTTTGCAGGTCTGGTTGGCTTGGCGATGGTTATTTTATTTATGGTTTTGTATTACGGAAGATTGGGTATTGTCGCCAGCATTGCTTTGTTAATATATGGGTTGATTAGCTTGAGTATTTACAAATTGATTCCTATCGTTTTAACCCTGCCGGGCGTTGCAGGATTTATTTTATCTGTGGGAATGGCGGTAGATTCTAACATTTTAATTTTTGAGAGAATGAAGGAGGAACTGGCCTTGGGGAAACCCTGGAGAGACAGCATGGAAACAGCTTTCGGTAGAGCCTGGGATTCTATACGAGACGCTAACATTGCAACCCTTTTAACTTCCTTTATATTATTTAATCCTTTAAACTTGTCTTTTCTGCACACTTCCGGCCCTGTGAGAGGTTTTGCTGCGACTCTATTTTTAGGAGTGGCAATAGGTTTGTTTACAGGTATATTTGTGACAAGGACACTGCTTCGCGTGTTTGTGCGGAAGCAGTGAAAACAACATATGTGGATGCGGTATAGGCCAATTTATTTTTTAATTTCAGGTATCGCTATTGCTTTTTCTGTTTTTGCACTTTCGAATTGGGGCTTAAGGCAGTCAATTGATTTTACCGGTGGGAGTGTTGTTGAGTATTCTTCGGAGGTTGATGGGGCTGGCGAGCGTCTAAAAGAAATTGCTGTATCAAGACAGTATCCTTTAAAGGGAGTTAGAATAATCTCCTCCAGGGAAGTGGAATTGCGATTTTCTGCAGAGTTTGACCAGACTAAAGCACAAGAACTTGCCCGTGACCTGGGGGAAAATACAAAGCTGGTAAGATTCGAGAGTGTAGGTCCGATACTTTCAGCTGAGATTCTTAAAAAAACATATGTGGCTTTGGGAATAGCTTCCATAGGTATTCTTTTATGGGTTGCTTGGCAATTTAAAAGTTTTCAATTTGGATTGTGTGCGATTTTGGCAACACTTCACGACACAGTAATTTTGTTAGGAGTATTTGCGGTTTTGGGCCGTTTTCAGAATGTAGAGATAGATATTTTGTTCGTTACGGCAATTTTAACTGTTCTTTCCTTTTCAGTACATGACACGATTGTCGTCTATGATCGAGTCCGCGAGATTTCCAGGAAACATAGTAGTATTTCCGTATATGACAGGGCAAACAAGGCTTTATCAGAAACAATGGTTCGCTCTCTTAATAACTCTTTAACAATTACTTTTATGTTAACAGCCCTTTTTTTGATGGGCGGAGAAACAATCAGGTGGTTTGTCTTTGCTCTTCTTGTAGGAACTATTTCAGGCACCTATTCTTCACCTTTTGTAGCCGTTCCGCTTCTTGTTACCTGGGATGAGTTAAAAAGAAAAATCAAGCGCTAGGATTTTCTTTCCTCCACTGTTTTGGTGTATAAATCTTTTCCGATATTGCCTCAAACCCCATCTTATTTAATGTTTTTGCTAAAAAGCTTTTGCCTGTTTGGTCAATATGGATAGCTTCTTCTTCCTGATAAAACAAATCTTCTGGTAAGTTATTGTCCTTCCATATTTGTTGTAATTGTTTGAACTCTTTTTCGGTTAGATTAAGAATCCAACAGCAAGTGTCATCATGGTGATCAAACTTAGCAGGCTTCTGTTTTTGCTTTCCAACATTGTTTAGCGGTTTGTCGTTCAAGAGAAGAGTAAAAAGTTCATCACAGTCTGAAAGCTTAAATATCCAATCGGTTACTTGCGAAACCAGCTTTATTTTTTCACCTTTCCTCTTAGGTAATTCTCCAACTCTTAATTTCTTCCCTAACACCTTTTTGGTGTTAATTAGCTCGGCGCGGTAATAATCGCACCACAGGCTTACCGCCCCGGAAGTTACCTTAACTGCTTTCCTCAAAGGAAAGTTCTTTGTGTCAAAGAAATAATATAACTCTGGTAAGTAAATCATATCCTGCTATTATCTATAATTGTCTAGTTATTTCAACTAAGACTGGTAATAAAAAAGTATGGAAAATATAATGTAGATTCCCGCCTCCGCGGGAATGACATGCCAATTAAGTATGAAGCGAATTATCTTAAGTGGTGTGTTTTGGCCAAATGATAACTGCCTTGGCAAACTCCTCACGAGTTTCTCTGTTTACCAGACTCAACTGATCGCCTTGGGCGAGATCTTTGTCATCAAACAGTCTCCATGTGGAAGTTTTTGATCCATCCAAAACCAGCGATGCCAACTCCGGTGCAAATTTTAAAGTTTTCATTTAAATTCTTGAATGCGGGCAAGAAGATGCTCTCTTTCATTTTTTGTTTGGTCTTCTTCAACTTCTTCAAAAAGTTTTTGCAGGATTTCACCCACCTTTGGTCCGGAGGGGATTTTTAAGATTTCCATTACATCCCTCCCGTCAACTTTTAAATCTTTAACAGAAAATGGTTGGTGTTGAACTTCTTCTAAACGCTTTTTGAACTTTTCAAGCCGCCAGGAAGTTTCCTGCACCCCTCCTCCCAGGCGATCTCCAACCCGTAGATCTAACATATCTTGTAAATTTTCTACGCCTACATTTTTTATGAATCGCCTTAAAGCTGAATCGGTTTGTTGGTCATCAACGCTAAATTGATGCCAGCGAACTAAAATCCAAAGCTTGTCTTTTTGTTTTTTGGAGAGCCGTAGCCGATCGGCAATTTCTTTAACTTGCCGGGAACCAATTATTTCGTGATTATAAAAAGTTACTATTCCCTTTGGAGTAAGCTTGCGCGTTTGAACTTTGCCAATGTCATGAAGCAATGTTGCCAGACGCACCAGCGGGTTTTTGGAAGGGCAATTTTTCAAAGCGTTTAAACAATGGGTGTAAACATCGAAAACGTGATGTCTCTGGGGACTTTTTTGCTCGACTCCAATTCCTGCTACCAATTCCGGAAGAATGTAAGTTAATAAGCCCGATGCGTAGAGCATTGTAATCCCCTCGTCGGGAAAATCGGACTTCAAAATTTTAAATAATTCGTCTCTTATCCTTTCCCATGAGACATGCTTTATGTTTTCAGAGTGCATTTTTATTGCCTGAAAAGTATTTTCTTCAATAGCAAATCCCAACTCAGCGGCAATTCTTATAGCGCGCATCATGCGAAGTGCGTCCTCGCTGAATCTGTCGATTGGGTTTCCAACTGCGCGAATTAATTTTTTCTTAATATCCTCATGTCCGCCAAAGGGGTCAATAATTTTTTTATTGGCAGGAATGGCCATGGCGTTGATGGTAAAATCACGCCTGCTTAAATCTTCTTCTAGGTCCTTGCCCCAAGTGACGGTGTCCGGTCTTCTTTTGTCAGAATAACCGTGTTCTGTTCTAAAAGTTGTAATTTCATAAGGCTTTTCTTCTCCTTCTTTTGTTATTCCCACGGTCCCGAATTGATTATTGTAAAATCCGTCAGGGAAGAGATTTAATATTTGTTCAGGTGTAGCATCCGTGGTAAAATCCCAGTCATTAGTTTTTCTATTTAGCATTAAATCCCTCACGACGCCTCCGACAATATAGATTTGGTAACCCGACCGCTCAAAGGTGTGCAAGATTTTTTTGACAAACGGGGGGAAATCGATTTGCATGGTATTATTGTAGCAAAATGACAACAAATAAAACGACAAGCATAGATGGAGTGGTAGAAATCCTTTTGAAAAATCGGGGATTAACCACAGAAAAAGAGAAGGAAGAATTTTTCAATCCTCCGGATCCTCAAAATCTTAACCCTAAGGATTTAGGGATAGACGTAAAACAGTTAGATAAAGCAATAAAAAGAATTTTTGTGGCAATTGAGAAAAAGGAAAAAATAATTGTTTATGGAGACTATGATGTTGATGGAATTTGCGCATCTGCAATTTTGTGGGAAACTTTGCGCTTTTTAGGGGCAAATGCAATGCCTTACGTACCTGGCCGTTTTGCGGAAGGGTACGGCTTAAATATTGAGAGTATCCGAAAACTGAAAGAGGAAGATTCTGATGTTGGTTTAATTATTACAGTCGACAACGGAATTGTTGCCCATGAGAAAGTTGATTTTGCAAAAAGCTTGGGCGTTGACGTGGTTATCACCGATCACCACATTCCAGGTGAAACTTTGCCCAATGCTTACACCATAGTCCATACAACCCAAATGTCAGGGGCAGCAGTTTCGTGGTTTTTGGCAAAGGCTTTAATGGAGGTGACGGGTCCTACCACGGGCTCGTCCCGTCCGACCTCCTCGTCCGCCTTTGGCGAGACTGCGGGGGCTCGACGGGACTCCCTCCGCCCGTGCCACCCATCACAATCATTCTTACATGATCATCTTGGTTTAGCGGCTTTAGGTACGGTGGCCGATGTGTTGCCGTTAGTTGGGCACAATAGGTCTATTGTTGTTTATGGCTTGCGAGCTTTGCGAAATACTTCCCGTGTTGGGATTAAATCTTTATGTAAAGAAGCAGGAATAGAGCAAAACGATATCGACACTTTCCATATTGGGTTTGTTATCGCTCCCCGGATGAACGCAATGGGTCGTTTAGAGCATGCCATGGAGTCTTTACGGCTTTTGTGTACGAATGATAAGGAAAAAGCAGCGACCCTGGCTTTTGATTTAGGCAAAACCAA
This sequence comes from uncultured Gammaproteobacteria bacterium, assembly GCA_964472675.1. Lineage (GTDB taxonomy): Bacteria > Patescibacteriota > Microgenomatia > UBA8517 > UBA10165 > 01-FULL-43-15b. The sequence continues at coordinate 23,146 of CAYYLO010000004.1, forward strand.
CAAAATTCGCCAGGAAAAGACGGAAAATATTTTTAAACATATCCAGGAAAACTTTGAAAGTGTTTGGAACCAAAAACTCCCCGGGGTTTTACTGGCGGCGCATGAAACTTATGAGGAAGGGGTTGTGGGAATTGTTGCCGGGCGTTTGGTGGAAAAATATTATCGTCCTTCGATTGTTGTCTCCCGCGGCAAAGAAGTATCTAAGGCCTCGGCTAGGTCAATCACGGGCATAGATATTATTCAGCTTATTCGTGAGGTAGGCGACGGACTTTTAATAAACGCTGGAGGGCACCCAATGGCGGCGGGCTTTAGTCTTTCTACTGCAAAACTGGAAGACTTTGGCAAAAAGCTTGTCAAGTATTCTTCAAAATTTAGTGAACGCGATTTTGTCAGAGAGGCAAAAGTTGACTGTGAGATTGATTTTTCTTTGCTAACCAATTCTCTTTATAAAAAACTTTTAGAATTTGCTCCTTTTGGTTTTGGCAATCCGACACCTGTTTTTATGACCCGCAATGTACAAATTGGCGATGTGAGGTTAATGGGCAAAGACAAAAACCATTTAAAACTTTTGCTAACTCAGGAAGGGTTCGGTACTATGGAAGCTGTAGGTTTTAGAATGGGTGAATTGTATTCTTCTTTATCTCCCGGCTCGTCAGTGGACGTAGTCTACTCTTTAGAAGAAAACGTTTGGAACAACCACAAATCTCTCCAGCTAAAACTTAAAAACATATATATAGTTTGAATTTACAACAAGTTATTGTGTTCCAGCTTTAATTTAAAGTAAAATGGTCATATTATGAAGCGAATACTTTCTTCTGATTTGCCAAAGCACATAAACGAAGAAGTTGTGGTTTCAGGCTGGCTTCATAAAAGGAGAGAGCTTGGAGGGATGACTTTCCTGGTTTTGCGGGATAGAGATGGCTTAGTTCAAATTTTGGCTGAAAAATCCCAAGGAATCGAAAAATTAGAAGGTTTGCAAAATGGAACGATCCTTACAGTAAAAGGTACAGTTGTAGAAGATGAGCGGGCGCCTCAGGGGGTAGAAATCCACAACCCTGAAATTTCAGTAGATGTCCCCGTTGAGTATGTTGTGCCAATTGAGGTTGATAAACCCATAGATCATTCACCAGAAAATTTAGAGACGCTTTTTGAAAACAAGGTGGTAAACATGCGCAACACAGTCGAAAGAGGAATTTGGAAAATCCAGGCTACTGTGGGAGATGCGGCTCGGGAATATCTAAAATCTCAGGATTTTACAGAGTTTCATAGTCCTAAGTTATTAGCCGAGGCAACCGAGGGCGGGGCAGAAGTTTTCAAACTGGATTATTTCGGGAAAACTGCAACATTGGCCCAATCTGCACAATTTTATAAACAAATAATGGTGGGTTCTTTGGAGCGCGTTTTTGAAATTGGCGCAACATACCGGGCAGAACCAAGTATGACTACCCGCCATATGACTGAGTTTGTCACTATTGACGTTGAGATGGGGTTTATCGAAGGATTTCAGGATTTGCTACGCCTTTTAAGTGGGTTAGTAAACCACGTTGCAGGGTACGTTTGGGAGCACAATGGAGAAGAACTAGAGACACTTGGCGCCCAAAAGCCGATTTTGAAAGAAGAGTTCCCCCAAGTGACGTTAAAAGAGCTGCATGAACTTTTTCTCAATGAAACTGGAACTGATGCAACAAAAGAACCAGATCCAACGCCCGCAGAGGAGAGATTTATAAGCGAATATTCGGCTCAGAATTGGGGTTCCGAGGCGGTTTTTGTGACCGAGTTTCCTTCTTCCCATATGAAGTTTTACCATTATAAGAGTGACAGAGACCCTGAGGTTGCCGAACGGGCAGACTTGATTTTTAGAGGTGTTGAGATTGTGACAGCATCCCAGCGCGAACATCGCTATCCAAAGCTTGTAGAACAGCTTAAAGCCATGGGTGGGAATTCAGAACATCCAGGATATAAATATTATTTGGAAGCGTTTAAATACGGAATGCCCGCACATGGAGGCTTTGGCTTGGGACTTGAGAGGTTGACTCAAAAGATTATTGGCCTTAATAATGTAAAAGAAGCAACACTTTTCCCTCGAGATATCAATAGGCTCGCGCCCTGACAAATGCCCAAGAAACCGACATCAAAAACCAGCCCTTTTGACAGCACACAGTTTTTATTCCTGGTACTTTTCGTCCTAATCATGTTGATAAGTTGGGGGATATTTTTTGCTCCACAAAAAGAGGCCAAGGTATCAAAAAAGCTTTCTCAAGAACCAAAAGTTAAAGTAAGCACCGAGGCCAAAGTTCCCACTCCCCAACTGAAAAACCAAGTGACACCTCCCTCTAGCGCAACTGCAAGATCTTATTATGCGATAGATGTCAAAACCGGTACTCAACTTCTAGCCAAAAGAGAAGACGAACCGCAACTGCCGGCATCTACAACCAAAATGGCGACAGCTTTGGTTGCGATGTCATATTACAAACCGGATGACGTAATTACTGTAGGAGTTACCAGAAGTGGTGGACACAAAATGGGTTTGGTGTATGGCGAGCAAATCACCACAAGAGATCTTCTTTATGGATTATTAGTTTTTTCCGGGAACGATGCTGCTGAAGTATTAGCACAAAACTATCCGGGAGGAAGAGGAGAATTCGTTGCTTCCATGAACAATTTGGCAAAGAAGTTGGAACTTACCAATACGAATTTTACAAATCCTGCGGGATTTGATGAGTACCTTCACTTTTCTTCGGCAAAAGATTTAGTGAAACTGGCACTTCATGGAATGGAAAACTCTCTATTTGCCCAAATTGTTGGAACTAAAAATATCAAAATAACAAGTGTTGATGGCAGTATAGTTCACAGTGCAGAGAACACAAACCGATTAATTGAGAAAATGCCGGGGATTTTAGGAGTAAAAACTGGGTGGACAGAAAATTCCGGGCAAGATTTGGTGACTTTATACGAACGCGACGGACATCGGGTTATGCTTGCCGTTTTGGGGTCTACAGACCGTTTTCGTGAAACCCAAACTCTTCTCAACTGGATTTTTGATAATTATGAATGGAAATAATTAAGGTTTACTGGGCGCCGTACCACTCGTTTGTTACAGCAGGGATGATAGCGCGGAAGCCGTTGTCGCCGTCAAAAACTACAACTGGCTCTAAAAACTGTTGCACTTTTCCGGAATCATAATAACCAAGATAAACGCGGCGGATTACTACCTGGTTTGTTGAACTTGGCGTAGAAATAATCATTCCTTTGCCGGCTTGCAACTCGTCCCACGCAATTTTAGAGGTTTTGATTGGATAAGTAGACCTTTGGTTTTCGCTAATTGCAAAGTAGTGGTACTCTCCAGCTATTATTTGTTTATAGGTTGAGCTTGATCCGCTGACCAAAAACCAAACATTACTTCTGTCAACTCTTGGGGTAATAATCGGCAGATCGTCGTACTCTTTTCTCCAAAGATTTACCCTGATAAAGTTGGCGTCTGATAATGAGCCAACAGTCTGCAAAGCCTCAGGTGCAGTTCTTAGATAATCAAAAGTTTGTTTGCCCTGGTCAAGGTCGGGAGTAAGCAGTGATGCGCGATTTAGAAAAGATCTTGTTGCAGCCAGCGCGTCTTCATCTGACTTGGGATGTAGGTTAAGCAGGCTTGCATCTTGAGCAAGGTTGTAGCTTAAAGAAAGTGTTTTGTTAACTATGTTAATATCTAAAGTTGCGGGAACTTCCGTGTGTGTGTACCTGTATATTACTTCCGAAAGGGATACTCCTGAATTTGAGAAGTTTAAGCTTTTGGCAATTTTATTGGCATCGTCAAGACTCAAGAAGGAAGATTGAGGAGTTGGCATGAAAAAAACATTTACCTGTGTTGGAAATTTGGGAAGTTCTCCCGTTGGGGTTTGCAATGTGTAGGTGAGTGCGGGAATAGCTAGCTTTGGGTCAAATATTAAAGCTGGCAACTTGTTAAATCTATCTTGTGGCGGGGGGGGGGGAGCTGGAAAAATTTTTCTGTAAGCTGAGTAGCCTACGGTCCACATGATGTTTATGGAAATTAAGGCAACAATAAAAATTGTGCCGAATTTTATGGCGCGCCTGGTTTGGAATGCTGTTTCAGTTAAAGACATTGTTGTCATGACATTGGGGGTTATACAGGGTGTTCGGGGTCCTGCCGCGCCGCACCCCCGTGCGACGTCCTCACCTCATCGGTTGCGGGCGCTCCACGGGGGACCCCCGCTCTGCGTCACCCCTCACTAGGCAGTGCCGCCCACTACTATTCTTAGCTTATCAAGTTGCTTTCAGTATACGCACAAAAAGTGTTAGAATCAATCTTAATGGCCAAACAAGTTAGGGTTAGAATTGCCCCGTCGCCAACAGGCTTTGCGCATATTGGTACAGGTTATATGGCGTTGTTTAATTATGCTTTTGCTAAAAAAAACAACGGCACCTTCATTGTTAGACTTGAGGATTCAGACTTAAAACGCCATGTTCCCGGAGCCGAAGAGGCAATTTATGCTGGGTTAAACTGGTTAGGGCTGAAATGGGACGAAGGGCCAGATGTGGGCGGCCCTTTTGCCCCTTATCGGGTTTCTGAGAAATTAGACTTATATAAAAAAATTGCTGAGAAACTTATTAGTGAAGGAAAAGCATATCAAGATGAAGGGGCCGTTAGTTTCAAAAATACAGGTGATGATATGGGGTGGACTGATTTAGTCAGGGGTGATATTGTCTTTCCTGGAAGCGAAGTAACAGATTTCGTAATAATGAAATCAGATGGGTACCCTACATATAACTTCTATGTGGTCGTCGATGATGTGCAGATGGAGATAACCCACATTATCCGTGGGGAAGAACACATTTCTAACACTCCGCGCCAGCTTGCTTTATACAAGGCGCTAAACTATGAAGTTCCACAGTTTGCACACTTGCCAACCTTGAGAAACTCAGAGCATAAGAAGCTCTCTAAAAGAAGGGACCCTGTCGATTTGCGTCTTTATAGGGGACAAGGGTATTTGCCAGAAGCGTTAATTAACTTTTTATGTCTTTTAGGCTGGTCCCATCCGGAAGGTAAAGAGCTTTTCAATTTAGATGAGTTTATTGAAAAATTCACTCTTGAAAGAGTGCGCAAAGCCGGGCCGGTTTTTGATACCAAAAAACTGGATTGGTTAAACGGCATGTATATTCGCCAAATGGATAATGTAGCTTTAGCATCAACCCTCAATAGATTCATTTCTGCCGACACTTCAACCCAATTCTTGCTGAAAATAGTTCCTTTAATTAAGGAACGGATTAGTAAGCTGGGGGATGCCGAAAACCTTTTAAAGTTTTTCTGGAAAAAACCGCAAGTTGGGCGTGAGATGTTTAAGAACGATAAATCTTTAGAGTTTATAACTTCTGCTCTGGAAGTGTTAAGAGAAACAGCGGATTGGACTTTAGAATCCGTGAACGAAGCCCTTGCGCAAAGGGTTAAAGACAAGGGCTATAAAACAGGCGAGTTTTTTATGTGTTTAAGGTTGGCAATTACAGGACAGGAAGTTACGCCTCCTTTAAACGAATCAATGGTAATATTAGGTAAAGAGGAAGTTTTGGTTAGGCTTGAAACAGCTCAAAAGGTACTTCTTGACTAGAAAATGAATGATACTGCCCGAACCAGAAAAGCTCAAATAAGAAGTAAGCTTAAGCTTCGGCATTTAGCGGCAAAATCTTCATTTGCTCAAAAACATCCTCACGCAAAGTCTTTCTTTGATAATTCCGGAATTGACCTTGGGAAAATTAGACAGCATTCTACAAAATTGTTGACGGCTGGGGCTATCTCTGGCGCTTTGCTTTTGCCAGCGGTAAGCCATCTAACTCCGCTTCCTTCAACTTCCGCCACGATACATCGTGAGCCAAAAAACACCAACAACCTCACAGTGCCTCTTTCTGTTTCGGGAGTAGTTACAAGTACAGGACCAATTTCTTCCTCCCTTCCACGGCAATTTTTGGTTGGTAGACTTGCTCAGGTCTTACCTCCAATAGTTGACCGATTTTCACCGCATATTTCATACGAAGCAGAGAAAATAGCTGCCCAAATAGTAAGTCGCGCAACGGGTGTCCCTGCAAAAGCAAGTCTTGAAGGAGAGCGGTTAAACACTACATATGGGTACATAGGTATAGAGCAGCATTTAGCCAGGTATCCTGGCGATTCAATTGCCAAACACGGTTTGCCCAAAGAAGGTATGGCGCCAGGCTTAGGGGGATTTGGGTATTTCAATACGGCATCTGTTTTAACCCAAGATGCCATAACGCGAGAAAAATATTATGTGGTTGCTCAACTAATGTATTTGCCGGATTGGGGTAAAAGGACAAGATACTTGGCAAATTGGTATAAATGGAGAAAGATGATTGTAGTCAATCCCGATAATGGGAATGCGGTTGTCGGGGATTTGGGGGACGCCGGGCCGGCGGCCTGGACTGGAAAACAATTTGGCGGCAGCCCAGAAGTTATGGACGCGCTGGGTGGTCATAGGTATACAAAAGGTCGAGTGCTATTTTTCTTTGTTGATGATGCGGAAAACAAAATTCCTTTGGGCCCTGTAAAATATGATGAAATCTCTAGCAATATAATGCAAGCAATATGAACGATGAGTAAATTATTCTATGACCATCTAATTATTCTGGAGGAAGTTGAAATCGAGTTGGGAAAACTCGAACTTTCCCGTGAGGAAAAAAGAGAGCTTGAGGAGTTAATTGAGGAGATTTTGCACCATAGGGTTTTGGGGCGGGTGCTTTCCGATTTGCCAGAAGTACACCATGAGGACTTTTTGCAAAAGTTTAAAAATGCTCCTCATGATACTTTTCTCATTGAATACTTAAACGAGCGTATAGAAAGGAGCGTTGAAGAACATATTAAGGAAGAGATTGAGAAATTGAAAAAAGAAATACTGACCGATATCCGGGGTACGACAAGACACAAAGGCCAGGGCAAGAAAAAACAGGACAAGTAACTATTTACTTAAGCGAGTCCAGGCAAGCCAGACGGCAGAGACTCCAACCAGGACGTATATTAAGTCTGAAAGTCCTCTCCAGGAAGCAAGCACCACTTCTACTAAGTTCCAATTTCCTGCTCCCAGGAAATTCCCCAAACCCACAAGTCCCCAGTTTATGCCCCCAATAACTAATATCCACCACGCCAGATTATTGATTGTTTTAACCTTAATTTCTAAAGTCACCTCCTCTCTCAAGGCTATTCTTCCAAAGCGTATATATTTGTGTCAATGTGTAAAACTGTGTCAGCTAAATTTTGGTAAAATGGTATAGCTTATGGATAGAAAGTATGGGGGGGTTATTTGGACTAACCACGCAATGCAGCGTTTGACAGAGCGTGGCATAAGTCCAGGCGACGCTTTGGCTACCTGGAGAAATCCTGACCAGTCCCGTCCGGCAACTGCGCGAAATTCCTGGATATATTATAAAACGTATGGAAGTGAAAAAATTGAAGTCGTTGCTTCTAAGAACGACAAGGGAGAGGCTGTCATACTTTCAGTATGGTCCAGACCTGTTTATTCAAATGCAGGCTATCGATCTGGTTCCGCATTGGGAGTCTGGGATCGTGTTTTAGAGGTGATACTTAAGGCGCTTTTCGGTTGGCTTAGAAAGTCCTCCTGATTCAAGAGTTGTCTTCATGCGGTTTCAGCAACAGCTTCAGCAACAGCTTTTGCCAAGCCCTTATCAAAAGGTCCGGGGATTATTTTTTCTCTGGTTGGATTTTTGACAAGTTTGCTTAATGCTGTCGCGGCAGCCTTTTTCATGTCCTGAGATATTGTGTTTGCTCCGACTGATAATGCCCCTTTAAAAATTCCCGGAAAGGCAAGGCTATTGTTTATTTGGTTGGCAAAATCTGATCTGCCGGTAGCGACAACATATGCGCCTGCCTTCTTTGCCCGATCCGGCATTATTTCGGGGTTAGGGTTTGCCATAGCAAAGATTACTGGCTTGTTACCCATGAGCTTAATGTCATTTTCTTTAACGATATTTGCTGTGGAGACGCCTATTAATGCATCTGCCCCCATCAATGCGTCTTGTAAGCTGCCTGATAAATTTTGTTTGTTTGTAACTTTTGCCAGTTTTTGTTTATAAGCTTCTAAGCCCTTTCTGCTTTTTGAGATAATACCTTTGCTGTCAACACAAATAATGTTCGAAACTTCATCTTTTATTAGATAAACTATGCCAGATCCGGCTGCCCCGCTTCCCAAAATGACAACTTTTAAATTTTTCAATTTTTTACCTGTGACTATTGCAGCGTTTATTAATCCTGCCAGGACTACAACAGCAGTGCCATGTTGATCATCATGCATAACCGGAATTCCCAAACTTTGGAGTTTTTCTTCAACTTCAAAACAGCGCGGAGCGGCAATGTCTTCCAAGTTTATAGCCCCGAATACTGGTGAAATGTTTTTTACTGTTGCAACAATTTCGTCAACGTTTTGCGTTGTAAGGCAAACTGGAAAAGCGTCTAAATTAGCAAAAGTCTTAAAAAGTGCAGCTTTACCTTCCATAACTGGAAGAGCTGCTTCAGGCCCAATGTTGCCTAACCCCAGGACCGCGGATCCGTCGGTTACAATGCCTACAGTATGTCCTTTTATTGTATAGTCGAAAACTTTTTTCTTGTTTTTGGCGATTTCTTTTGAGGCTTCGGCAACTCCCGGGGTATAAGCCAAAGACAAATCGGCACGGTTTTTGACAGGGGAGATGACTAGTGTTCCAATTTTGCCTTTGTGTTTTTTGTGATATTTTAACGCGTCGTTTATCATAAAAAGAATTTTAATTTTTGTTTTTAGCAAAAACAAGCGCCGAAAGAAGCGTGGTAATCGGGACTGCCATTACTAATCCAATGCTGGCAACAAGGGTTCTGACAATTTCTGTGGCAATGAGTTCATAGTTTATAACTTCTGAAAATGGTTTCGGACTATCAATAAAAAGCAGGAGGAGAGGTAAGGCAGCTGATGCATAAACAAGGACTAAAGTGTTAACAACCGAAGCAATATGGTCGCGCCCTATTTTCATTGCCCGATTGTATAAATCTATAAACTTTGACTTAGGAGCGGCTTCTTTTAATTGTGCGACAATTGCTGCCTGAGAGATAGTAACGTCGTCCAATATTCCCAATCCCCCAATAATAATTCCTGCCAGCAACAACCCTTTTATGTTGATTGATGTAGAGTTTATAGTTTGCAGATAACTTGCCTCTTCTGAGGCAAAACCGGTAAGATTGGTAACTTCAACAAATATTTCTGCTAGAAGGCCGGTTATTATTAGCGCAGCAATTGTTCCCCCAATAGCTATTGTAGTTTTTTTATTTAAACCGTGAGAAAGGTAAAATGTTGTTGGCACAATTGCCAGAGCCGCAATAGTTGCAATCATAATAGGATCTTGACCTTGCATGATTTGTGGCAATATGAATTTAAAAATGACTACAAACGATAAAGCCATTCCGACCAGGGAGGACAACCCATGCCATCTTCCAACCAAAATTGCAATAATCACAAAAATTACAAAGAGCAGCAATAAACCATCCCGTCTGACATAATCGGCAATATAATAACTATCTGCACCCTGATAATTTTTACTGTAATTAACAATCAATTTATCATTAACTTTATATCTTTGAGGGTTAGCAACAGGAACATTGCCGTTTTCAATTTTAACGACATTTCCTTTGCGGGGCCCGCTGGTTATTTCCATTTCCAGTTTTTGGTAGAGTTGTTCCGATCCGTTTTCTGTATTAATACTTTTCTCTTCTAAAACTTTGATTATTTTGGCTTCCATGGTTTGTTCGGAAGCAGTACTACTTTCTTGGGCGAAAGTAGTGATGGGCAAGAAAAAAGCAGCAACTAATAGAAACGTAAGGGTAAAAATGTTTAAGAAAAATTTGGTCTTCATTTAACTTCGGGGTATCTGTCTGGCTGGGAACGGTAGTAATCTGCCCATTCGGAATCGTCTGGAACCTCGACTGTTTCTATATACGTTCTGTCGTTAAAGGCTCCTGCCTTTTGAGCTTTTTGGGCCCTTAGTTTTTCAAGTTGTTCGGGAGTAATGCCGGCAAGCTCACACATAAGATTAACTAACTCCTGAATATCAGCCAGTTCTCCAGGGATCTCTTTTCCTGAAGCTGCGTTTAATTCTCTTACCTCTTCTAAAAGTTTTGTCCGTGCGGCATCTAACATTTCTATGTCGGACAATGTTCTCGACTTAACAGTTCCACCATTGCCAACGATTTTGTCCACAATTCCATCTCTGACCAACTTATCAAATCTAAATTTTGCCATCATGTTGGGCTAATTGTACAATACGAAGAGTGCAAATGCTTTGGGCGGTTGGTTTAACGTAACGTAAGTTCCGGCGAATATCTTCTATGGTATAATTCTAATATGAAGCAAAGTATTGCCAATTACACTGTTGTTATAGAAAAAGAAAAAAGGCTTGGCACGAACAAGGAATGTTATAGTGCTGTGGTGCCTGTGCTAGGTGTCGCAACCGAAGCGGATACTCTTGACCGTGTACAAAAGGACATTCAAGCTCTCGTGCAATTCCACATAGAGTCTTTGTCGGAGGAAGGGGAAACCATTCCTGTTGAAAGCAAACAGTCTTTTGTGACAAAAATCGAAGCGTTTCTACCCAAGAAAACACACCTTGCTGTTTCATGAGCAAACTTCCTCAGATCAAACCTCGTATTTTGGTGAAGTTCTTTCTAAAACAAGGTTTTCAAGTAAGCAGGCAAGTGGGTTCTCATGTTAGGCTGGTGCATCCAAAAGGGAGTAAGATTACTATAGCTGTCCATAATAAGCCAATTGCTCCTGGCACATTAAGTTCTATTTTGAAGCAAGCCCAAATGGATAAAGAGACTTTTGTCAAACTCTTCAAAAAAGCTTAGAAAATATTCTAAGGAAGAGAAAGTTTCAAAGGCTTAAGAAGTTGATTGCAGGATCTTTTTGGCTTTTTCAAGATCCTTCTTTGAGACTTTGAGTTGTGCTCCAAAAGAATAAGCTGGAAATTGATGTACGCCCCCTGCATCGTCTGCTTCTATCTCTGCAGTTGTCCCGTTTACTTCTAGAAATCCTTTGGCAATTTCAGCTTCCAATCGAGTAGGATAGCTAGTTACAGCGACAAGCTCTGCCATATGTGCAGTATACCAAAACACTGTATTCCATTTTGACCATTAACCTCCCGATCGAGAGGTTAATGTCCCAGTTAGAATCTTTTAGGGATTAACCCATTCGGGTTGGGCGAAGGAGGACATATAGATGGGTAGCTTTTCAATATTGGTTAGACTACCGTTTTTGTAAGTTAAGCGAATGGCTAAACCTTTCTTAGTTTCTTCACTCCAGGCTTGGTCAAAAATAAAATTACCCAAAGAATAAAAAACTGGTTTGCCGCCGATTGTATCTATATCCTGCACCCAATGAGGATGCGCGCCAACAATAACATCTGCTCCTGCGTTTACAAATTCCTTAGCAATTTGTTTTTGCTGAGCGTTCGGGTGGGCTTTATATTCAACTCCCCAGTGGACCATAACAAATAAGATATCAACATTTCTTTTTGAATTTTTAATCAATTCGTAGTCTGAAGGTTTTGGTTGGTAGTCAACATAATCAAAACCCAAAAAGCCCAACTTTTTTCCGTTGATTTCTTTAATAGCCAGGTTGTCTGCGCCAACGTAATCAATACCTGTGTCTTTTAAGTACTTTTTTGTTTGGGCAATTCCTTCCTGTCCATAATTTGCAGCATGGTTATTGGCAATGCTGGCAACATCAACTCCAGCAAAGCTTAAACCTGCAACCATTTTTGGGTCAGCGCAAAATTTAAATCCACTATCATGTTTGGGGCAGTTGGCAACAATTGGATTTTCCAAATTTCCAAAAACAAGATCCGCACTTTTAAGTACATCTGCCACTTTTTCAAAAGGGTAGTGGGGGTTGTTTTTGGAGAGGCTTGTTGTCATAACGCTTCTCCCAAGCATGATGTCTCCTGTTAATAAAATAGTTGTGTCGTTGCTGCTAATATTTAAGCTAGTTGTTTTGAAAAGAGGAAATTTTTTAGGTATTGATGTGGCTTGGGGCTTAAAAGTAAAAACCGTGATTCCAATAAGTGAAGTTGTTATTGTAAAAACAAAGAGCCACTTCTTCATGTCTCAAGTATATCAATATTAGTGTCGCTGGCTCGAGTGTATGGGAATCTTGACCAGACCACGATAATCTAAATAATTTTTTTCAGTAGTATCTGCCTTTGCACTTGAACGTTTCTAGAGTTTGTAGAGAGGTCAAGGTCAATGTTAACGCCAGACACGATACCTAGTCTTAATCGTATCGTGTAAACAATATTGTCTATTGCTGTAACTCTAAAGGGCACTACGTTACTTTTATTGAAAATACGTTTTGTTATGCTTTCAATTTCTTCACAGGTCAGTTTTGTATCTATATCTACATGAATATGCGGCAACCAATAGGGAAGCCATTTGTCGCTTGTGTCCGTAACTGGAAGAAGTTCTATTAGTGGATCGTTCCAGTAGTCAGTATTACCAATAAAGTACCACTTTGCTTGATCGTTTGAATTTTCCTCATACAAATGCCAGTTGCTGTCAGACACGTTATTTGTTAGCGTTTGTCTTTCTTGTGTTTGAGAATCTGTTTTGTAGCAAAAACCAATGTGATTGAGGCTTACTACTGCATCCCTTTGCGATAAGTCTTGAATAAGAGTCTCAATAGGTTCAAAGCTAACAAAGTCGTCTTTCAGAGAAGACTTGTATTCAAATATTTTCTCAATTTCCAAGTTAATGGGAAAAACTAGTTGGCTGGAAATGGTACTTAGAAGAGTTTTGTTATCTGTGGCAAGAATCGCAATCTCGTCGTCTTTTACAAATGATTCTAATTGTCTATTTAAAGAGAGTAACTTGAATATTTCCTTTAGCTTATCTACCATTTTGCCTGCTTCCACAAAGTAAATATACCACCTTAATTGCAGATAATCCTGAGTGTAGTCGAAGGGCTGGCCGTTTACGAAAAATGTCGAACGTCATTTGATTAGCTCCAGCGCGGGGCCCCAACCCGCCGCGTCTCCGAAACTATTGGACTGTATTCCAGCCTAATTACAGTTTTTCATTAGTACTTAATCATAATCAAGGTTTTTAGTTTTTGGGCAATTTAGCACCTTTAACCACAAGCCAAGCTAAAAAGATTACTTCGCCAAAAGTCATGATTTGAAGTGTTGACATCAATGCTGCAAAGTTTGGCAAAAGTAATTTCATAAAAGAATCGAGTGTATAACCTATGCCCCCGATTACCACCACTATACCTATGATTTTAGGAAAATAACCGGACTTATAAATCAAAATCCCGAGCGGAAAAAGCCAGAGGCCCCAAAATATGGAGGCAATTACAATTCCTTGTGCGTGCAAATTAAGAAAAAACATCATTTGTTGTGGGTCATTTAAGAGCTGAAAAGCAGCAAGATTATTAAGTTCATTTAGCATCGCAATTGGAACACTGATTAAAGCAAATACGATCATGATCAATGGATAGATTTTGTTAACTGTCGCAAGTAACCTGTACAAAAATATTGCAGCGAAGATAAAGATAAGTTGAGTTATCAGACCTCCAACAATACCTGCTCTGAAAAGAAATTCATTAGATATGATATTTTTAGCTGTTGTGGCAGCATCACCTTGCACAATAAGAGTAGTGGGAATATATATGATGCTAAAAAATCCAAATACTATCCAAATTGGATATAGTATCCTCAAAAAAGTTAGCGAGCTTTGTTGCGACAGTTTTTCCATATTATTCACTTCTAGTTTTATGCCACTTCCAGGCATACCAAACTATAAATGCAGTAGTTGTTATTTCTATAATGCTAAAAAAGATGTAGTAGATTGTTGGAGATCCCAAAAACAATGTAGCACTTTGTACAACAGTCATTATAAAGCCTGCAATTATATTTGCCCATCGGTTTAACCTAAAAACCAAAATCCGAGATAAAAGAACCATAACCATCGGAAGTTCTACCAACATGGATGCTCCTAATAAAAATCCCTGCGACATCTCTATACCTTCAACCCTTCCGGTTAAAAATTGTTTGAGCAAATTTGCATCCATCAGCCCAACAACGTCACAGTAAAGATAATTAAGACTTGCAAATATCCACAAAGTAGAAAGAAGAGTTTTCCTGTCAATTTTTCCTATTTTTGCTTGAAGCATTTCTTAGATTATAGCGTAATAAGTAATTGAGCTCATAGCAAATACGAGTCCGAATCCAAAGTGCTGCGGGACTAGGATTCGAACCTAGGTACCGGCTTTCAGAGAGCCGTGTCCTACCACTAGACGATCCCGCATCGGCAGTGACATATTTTATCACTTTCAGCCTCACAAGGGTATGTTAAAATGAAATATGGCCAAATCAAAAGCAACACCCCTTACTCTGGATGCGCTTGAGAAAAGTCTTTTACCTCGAATGGAAGAAGTGATTGACGAGAGGATGGCAGTTTACAGCACACGCCTTGAAGAGCGAATAGAAGAAAAAATTGGCCAGATGGAAGACAAACTCAAAATTTACAGAAATGAAGTTCTAGAATTTAAGGATGAGGTCATAGGTGAAGTAAAGGGGCTTCGTGAGGAAGTTGCAGTTGCACTTCATCAATACGAACGCACAACAAAAAGAGTAGAGGATATTGAAAAACACCTCAACATCGATCCGATTGATTGATAACTTTGAGACTTTTCCCGTTCGACTACGCTTGGAGTCAGAATGACGCGGCTTTTAGGAGTTCTTTTTAAACTTGGAGAGCTTGAAGCCGCCGATTCCTATGCCCGCGAAGGCTGGGATTGCTAAAAATAGAGGGAATCCTGTTTCAGGAAGCGCTTGCCCACCTTTTGTTGTTGCAGGGCCTGTTGCAACTTCTGCAGGGGTAGGTGTGGGGGTTGGTGTTACACCCTCCGGCAAAGTAACAGTAGCACCAGGTTCAGCTGGAGTGGGTGTGCCTTGGATATTTAAAGATAGATTACTGTCATTAATACCAGTGGTAGTTTGGTCGGTTGTTCTATTGGCCAATATTCTATAACCTACAAACAATGCTAAAAGGACGAGAGTGGCACCAAGAACTGGAGGCCCATAGGTAGGCCAATAGTAAGTAATTCTTTCTCTTATTTTTTGGAATCTCTCTTCCATAGGTTGTAACTGTAATGGAGCAGATCAGGAGGCAGGGCTATTCGTAAACTATTGGTATTATACGGCAAGTTTATAAGATTGCAAGAGGTGATGTCAAGTAGTAATATACTAGGGGTCCAAGTTGGAAAAAACTTTAAAAATTGGTTACTATGATATTGCAGTGTTTACACGACTTCCCTGGTTTTTGCCTCCTATATTAGTTTTTGCAGCTTTATTCGTACTTTTTAATACTACAACCAATAAATCCGGTTCTATTATTTCCGGTTGTGGATTTTCCAACGTTTCTGGCGATTTTGTCTCCAGTCAGACTGCCTACTTTGAGGGCAACAAGGTTTCTGCTCCAAAGCAAGATAACAACATCAAATTAGCCAAAGTGTTAGGGGCAGAGACAGGAGGGGAAAAATGGATTGAGGTTAATTTAACGGAGCAAAAGTTAATTGCTCATGAGGGCGATAAAGTATTTTTAGAAACTAAAATATCTTCAGGCTTTCCCTGGACACCAACTCCGGAGGGAGAATTTACGATCTGGGGTAAGTTCCGCTATACCAAAATGGAGGGTGGATCTGGCAAATATTACTATTATTTACCCAACGTTCCTTACGTTATGTTTTTTGAAAATTCTGATGTTGTAGCCAAAAGTGGTTATGGCTTGCATGGAACCTATTGGCATAGCGACTTTGGTAAACCGCGTAGCCATGGCTGTGTGAACTTGCCCACATCTATTGCTCAGCAATTGTTTTACTGGACTGGACCGGTTTTACCTTCAGATAAGGGTACGGTTCGGGCAGGCCCCAATAATCCAGGAACCCGTATTGTCATCCACAAGTGAGAACTTTCTTAAGCGTGATATACTATAGTATAGAGTATAGAGTAAGGTCGAAGTTGGCCTCTTTAGCAAAACAAACGTTGGTTGACAAGTAGCAGTCGCCGTGTTAGACTGCTAGCCACAATCTTTAAACTGCACTATGGCTAATGAATTTGACATAAAACAAGCTAAAATCCACACCCTTCCGGTTGTAGCGTTACGTGGTTCTGTTGTTTTTCCTCGTACAGAAAGTATCCTCACCTTCGGCCGTCCCAAGACAAAAGCTGCTGTTCAGGCAGCATACTCAGGAGACAGATTGTTGGCTATTTTTACTCAAAAAGATGCCAGGATTTCAGATCCTGTACCGGATGATTTATACGAAGTAGGAAGTTTGGTCGAAGTTCAACAGATTATGCCGGCTGACGAAGAAATTCATGTACTGGTTATTGGTAAAGCTCGCATTGGAATTTCAGAAGTCGTGGCGCAAAATCCATTCGCCGTATACAAGGTCCATGTTTTTGAAGAAAACCTGACGACAACAGCAGAAGAAGAAGCCAGAGCACGGCATTTGGTTGGCTTATTTGAGAAAGCGATTCGTTTGGGAAAGCCTGCCGACGTTCAAACTGTAATGCGACTTTTATCTTCAAAAATTGAAGTGGCAGAGCTGGTTGACCAAATTGCCTACCTTTTAGACGTCAAAACTCCGCAAAAGCAGGAAATTTTGGAAACTCTCGACCTGTCTACAAGATTGAAAAAAGTTGAAGATTTGTTGGGTCGGGAAGTGGGTATCCTGGAACTTGAGCGTACAATTTCTTCTAAAACGCAAAAAAGATTTGAAGAGCAGATGAAGAAAGCGATGCTCAAGGAGCATCAAAAAACAATTCAACAAGAACTGCGGGGCTTGGGAGAAGATGATGGGGGAGACGAAGAAATTGACGAATTGCGTCGCAAGATAAAAGAAGTTGGAATGCCGCGCGATGTGCGCAAAAAGGCAGAAAAAGAGCTAAAACGTTTGGTTCAAATGTCTCCTAATCATCCGGAGAGCGGGTATGTCAGGAATTATTTGGACTGGTTGGTTGAAATGCCCTGGAGTATAAAGTCTTCAAATGACATTTCTTTAAAACAGGCAGGTGCAATTTTGGATAATGACCATTATGCCTTGAAAAAAACTAAAGAGCGTATTTTAGAATTTTTGGCTGTAATGAAGCTTAAAAGTGAATCGCAAAAAGCTCATGATTCAACTTTGAATACTGAAGAAGAGGCGGAAACTATGGAAGGTACGCCGACAATACTTTGCTTTATTGGGCCTCCAGGGGTAGGTAAAACTTCAATCGGTCGTTCAATTGCTCATGCTTTGGGCCGGAAATTTGTACGTGTTTCGTTGGGAGGAGTGCGCGACGAGGCGGAAATCAGAGGTCACAGGAGAACTTATGTGGGGGCACTGCCTGGAAGAATTATCCAGGGTATAAAAAATGCCGGGACAAAAAACCCTGTATTTATGCTGGACGAGATTGACAAACTTGGCAATGACTTTCGGGGAGACCCGTCTTCTGCTCTGTTGGAAGTCTTGGATCCTGAGCAAAACAGGGAATTCTCAGATCACTATTTGGAAGTACCCTTCGATCTTTCCGAGGTTATGTTTATTTGCACTGGGAATGTTTTGGATACTATTCCTCCAGCCTTGAGAGACAGAATGGAGATCATCCGTTTCGTGGGATATACAGAAGACGAAAAGTACAATATTGCCAAAGATTATCTCTGGCCAAAACAACTTAAAAATCACAGTCTTCCTGAAGATATACAAATTTTTTCTACAGCTTTGCGGGAGATTATAAATAGGTACACGCGCGAAGCAGGCGTTCGGAATTTGGAAAGGAATTTAGCGACGATAGCAAGAAAACTTGCCAGAGACATTGCGGAAGGTAAAAAAGGTGTTAAACATGTGGGGAAAGTAGATTTGCACAAGCTCTTGGGGCCAGCACAGTTTACGTCACTTTTAGCTGAGAAAAAAGATGAAGTCGGAATTTCGACCGGGTTGGCTGTTACTCCCGTAGGGGGAGAAATAATTTTTGTGGAGACTGCTCTCATGCCGGGCAAGGGGAAGCTTACTTTAACTGGCCAGCTGGGAGATGTTATGCGCGAATCTGCAATAGCGGCTTTCTCCTATGCAAGAAGTCATTCGTCTGATTTGGGCATAAGCGACAAAGTTTCCAAAGTGACTGATGTTCATATTCATGTTCCCGAAGGCGCAGTACCGAAAGACGGTCCGTCTGCTGGTGTGGCTATGGCAACATCTTTAATTTCAGCTTTAACTGGCACAAAGACCAGGCGAGATGTGGCCATGACTGGAGAGATAACTTTGCGCGGGAGGGTTATGGAAATTGGTGGGGTTAAAGATAAGGTAATCGCAGCTCATCGAGCCGGGATCAAGACTGTTGTTTTGCCTAAAGATAATCAAAAAGATATGGATGACGTACCAGAGAAAGTTAAACGAGATATCAAATTTATTTTCGCTTCGCACCTTGACCAGGTGCTAGAAGTGGCAATCCCCGCTTTTAACCATAAACCACATCGTACCCCTTCTGTCCCTATCCCCTCAAGCTACATAGCAGGCTGATACAACTCGTTTCAAAACTCGGCAGGCACATTTGACTGTGCCGCGATAAGAAACAAGTATTCTCCTAATTGGCCAACAGTTCTTACAAAAGCCTTATTAATTGTAGTGATGTTATCTCACAAAAGAATTTTATTTTGATATACAGCAATCTTTTAAAAAGTAATTTAAAGATTTTTGAAAAATCCTTAAAGCCTTTTAAAAGCTTGCCCTAAAACCAAAAAAACATGGACAAGCTAAAACGGATATTATCCCTAACGACACTTTTGCTGGTGCTTAGTAACAGTATACTTCCATATTACTCTTCAGCAAATGTGGTTTTTGCACAAGAAGTAAATGCAACACCTGCCGCTACTTCGGAAGTGGACGAACCACTTCAGACTTCTTCTGCGCCCACACCAACACCAGAACCAACACCTTCTGAAATTCTTACACTAACACCAACACCAACTCCTACTCCTGAAACTGAACTTACTCCAATGCCGGCTGAACAAGAAACAACTGACAACGCTCTACCTGCACCAACCCCTACACCTACACTTTCTGTTGAACAGACTGTTATTTCCACACCAATCCCAGTGCCTGTGCCTGCACCTGCACCTGTGCTATTAGCTTGGAAGAATATTGATTCAGCAACAGTTGAAACTATGGATAATGTAGAAGCTAACAAAGATTACACTGCTCCTCAAAATGATAAGGTGAAAGTTAACTTTACCAAACTTCCTGAGATTGCTGGAAAACTAACTATTAAAGAAATTAAATTGTCTTCTAGCCAGGTGGAACAGTTGAAAGCTGTTTCAGACACAGCTTATGAAATTACTTCCACTATGGCTAACGGAACATTTAACTATGACTTAACCCTGCCTTTATCAGAGCAAGCCAAAGGCAAGAAGCTGGAAGTAAAAACAGCGGAATCGCAAGAAAAGCTGGACAAAGCACAAACTGTTAATGAGCCAAAAGAGGAAAAAGCGGATACAATTGCTATTAAAGATTTAAACCATTTTACAGTCTTTGTTATTACCACCCCAGATCCTGACACTACTCAAAAAGTCTTGATTAATGAAGTAGTTCCAAATCCTCTGAATGGGGCAGAATGGATTGAGCTTTTTAATAACAGCACTCAAGCTACAAACTTAGGAGTGGGAAGCGGTTGGACTATCAGAAATTCTACTGGCGATACCAGGTCTTTAAGCTCCTTAGGCACTGTTACTGCTTCCGGCAGAGTAGTTTTTGAGGCTCCTGCCAATTGGTTAAGCAATACTGCCCCTGAAACTATTACTCTATCAAATGAGTTAGGAACACCGGTTGATACAGTGACCATATCTTTAACCTCCCCGGGTTTTGTCATTGATCATTACCCGCTGGCTAACGAATCAGTTGGAAGAAAAACAGACGGAGTTGCAGAATGGGTCATCTTTACTATTCCCACCAGAGGCACAGCTAATGTTTTGCCTAAAACGACAACTAGCCTCTCCGAAGCAGGTCCAATTGCCCCTGAAGGTGGTCTTATGGCAGGTTTCCCATCCTGGTACAAAGACTCTAATGGTTTGGCGCTTGATTTAATGGAAGCAGCTGATGGTTTTGGTATCTCTGATCCAGTTGATCCATCTAATCCATTTTCACAAACTATTGGCTTTAATGCTGAAGGATTTTGGTGGTCAGCTGAGGCTTCTATTGACCGCCCAGTAGGCACACGCACCATACTGGTGTTGGCAGTTGAGGCTGCCTTTGCCGGAGAAGCAGCAGTTGATGGGGAACAATCAGTGCAAAACAGGCTCAGATACAGGATTGATGGACTGGTACCTGGTGAAACCTATACCATTACCCACCCTTTTGGCACTGTGAAAGAAGTTGCTGAAGATGATGGGACAATCAATGTCACTGATGACATTGGATGCTTTGCCGGAGGAGGAGTGACCTGCAATCAAACAGCTTCCCCTAACTTTGCCACAGCTTTGAACGGTCAAGTAGGGCCATTCTTAACCTGGACCACCTTTAATACTAACCCAGCTTTAACTGACCCTCAACTTACTAATCCTGCCAACCCAAACAGAAGATATGTTGGTAATCCCACTATTGAACATGAGGTAACAGGCAGCCCAACAGGCAATAACTTCTTCAGAGTCCAAGGCAAGGATGTGGGTGGCCCTGGAGTTAACCAAATCCAAACCAACTTATTTGCAGTTTCAGGAAGGCTGGCAGATACAAATGCTCCTGTGATTACCCTTTTTGGCAGTAATCCTGTAAATGTCAATCAAAATGCTTCTTATATTGATGCTGGAGCAAGTGCTTTAGATGATCTGGGCGGTAACTTAACCGGCAATATTGAAGTTAGCGGTTTGCCTGTTGACACTTCTACCATTGGTGTAAAAACAGTCACTTATACTGTAACTGACAGCGCAGGCCGTACATCCCAAGCAACCAGAACTGTTAATGTAGTTAATCTGGTAGCGGTAGGAGAAGCAGATACTGTTGCTCCCTTAATCACTATACTTGGGGCAAATCCTGCTTTTGTCACTGTTGGCACACCATATACTGATGTTGGAGCAACAGCTTTAGATAATGTTGACGGAGATATTACCGGAAGTATTATCACCACGGGTTTGCCGGTTATTACATCAACAGTTGGCACATTTACTGTTACTTATAATGTGGCGGATAGCGCAGGTAATGCAGCAATTCTAGCAAAAAGGACTGTTAATGTGGTAGCAGATACTACTGCTCCTGTAATTACTATGCTGGGGTCAAATCCTGTCAATATCTTTACAGGCGCTGCTTACTCAGATGCCGGAGCCACAGCCTTGGATGATGTTGACGGAGATATTACCGGGAGTATTGTTACTACGGGTTTGCCTGTCGATACGTCAAAAGCAGCTACTTTTACCATTACTTATGAAGTAGTTGATTCAGCTGGCAATCCTGCCATTGCAAAAAGAACAGTTAAGGTAGCAGAAACTTTGCCCGCCAGCCTCTCCGAAGCAGGTCCAATTGCCCCTGAAGGTGGTCTTATGGCAGGTTTCCCATCCTGGTACAAAGACTCTAATGGTTTGGCGCTTGATTTAATGGAAGCAGCTGATGGTTTTGGTATCTCTGATCCAGTTGATCCATCTAATCCATTTTCACAAACTATTGGCTTTAATGCTGAAGGATTTTGGTGGTCAGCTGAGGCTTCTATTGACCGCCCAGTAGGCACACGCACCATACTGGTGTTGGCAGTTGAGGCTGCCTTTGCCGGAGAAGCAGCAGTTGATGGGGAACAATCAGTGCAAAACAGGCTCAGATACAGGATTGATGGACTGGTACCTGGTGAAACCTATACCATTACCCACCCTTTTGGCACTGTGAAAGAAGTTGCTGAAGATGATGGGACAATCAATGTCACTGATGACATTGGATGCTTTGCCGGAGGAGGAGTGACCTGCAATCAAACAGCTTCCCCTAACTTTGCCACAGCTTTGAACGGTCAAGTAGGGCCATTCTTAACCTGGACCACCTTTAATACTAACCCAGCTTTAACTGACCCTCAACTTACTAATCCTGCCAACCCAAACAGAAGATATGTTGGTAATCCCACTATTGAACATGAGGTAACAGGCAGCCCAACAGGCAATAACTTCTTCAGAGTCCAAGGCAAGGATGTGGGTGGCCCTGGAGTTAACCAAATCCAAACCAACTTATTTGCAGTTTCAGGAAGGCTGGCAGATACAAATGCTCCTGTGATTACCCTAAATGGTTCTAACCCGGTTGAAGTGACCCAAAATGAAGCTTATGCTGACAGCGGCGCAACCGCAATTGATAATTTTGATGGTAATCTGACAGCCAGTATTGTAACGACTGGTTTGCCGGTTAATACCTCTGTAATAGGCGTAAAAACCATTACCTATACTGTTTCTGACAGGGCCGGCAATACTGCTATTGCTCAAAGAACTATTAATGTAGTGGCAGCTACCCCTCCAACTCCAGAACCTCCAGTTCCTCCTGTCCCAGCAGACGGTGCAGGGCAAGCAGATACAACATCTTTAGATGGGTTTTCCTCAACTACTAAGGGGTCTTATAAAACAGGAGACTTGATAGATATCACTGCTAATTTTGATAAGACTTTAGATGCAGAAAGCACCATGACAGTTGAACTAAGTAATGGTGTCCAAGTTATCTTAAGCCAAGTTTCCGGATCAAAGTTAACAGGTACATATATTGTTGGGACAAATATTTCAGAAAACTCTGATAATTTAACTGTAGCAAAAATAATCTCCAGTAGTATTCAAGCTTCAGACACATTGCCTTCAATAAACTTAAGCAGCATTGTTGTTAATGTCAAAACTTCTGCAGAAGCTGCTGATAAGTCAGGCCAGGCTGATGTAAATAGTTTGTTGGAACTGGACAGTGAGACTGTTTTAGACATGGGTAGTAATTTAAGTACAGCCACAATAGAAGGCGCAATCACTATTGCTGGTTTGTCAAAACTGCTAAGTATATTTTCTAATGGTGATCTGGTGAATCAAAATCTAACCTTACCTCAAATTATTGGTGATAAATTGGTTATGGTAAGTAAGGCAGTCAGGTTAAACTCCGGCCCTAGTGGTTCATTGATTACCTTATCCAATAAAAACCTGTCAACTGTTAAGTTGTCTATAGTAAGTGGAACAACAGTATTAGGAGAAAGTAGCTGGAACGGCAAGGTCAATCCTCCTTCTATTGTTACAAATACTGGTATTGCGCCTAGCGGGTTCAAACTCGGTGATTTTGCAATTGAGGTAGGTTATCCGGAAGGAATCCTGCTTTTTGACCAATCAGTAACCATCCTTTTATCAGGCGTCAATGGCCCTGTCGGATATAAACCCTCAGGCTCTGACACTTGGGTTAAGATGGCAAATTGCTTGGGCACTTTTGACAGTCCGCTTAAGCCAGTTTTCCCTGGGGAATGCGCAATTTCTAATGGGGCAGACACCAAAATCTATACATATCATTTAACTTCTTTTGCCAATTTACAGGAAATTCCCCCTGTTTCCATCCCAACCCCAACACCAGCTATTGTAGTAGCAAGCTCATCTAATACAGACACTAACACTAATACAACTTCATCCAATTCTAATCTCTCTAATTCTTCCTCAAACAATACTTCTAACAATCCTTCCACTCCTGTTTGTACTGATTCCAAGCCAGGCAGTGCTCCTATCTTGCTTTCTGCCGTCACCAGCGGTCCTAACCAGGTGACCTTAACCTGGTCAAAAGCATCTGATCCTGTTTCCCATTATTCCATAGTTTATGGCTTGTCGGCAGGCAATCCTATTTATGGAAATACTAATGTTGGGGGGAAGGATACTACCTCATATGCAGTTGGCGGTTTGTCTGGCGGAACAACTTATTACTTCAAAGTCAGGGCAGGCAATGGTTGTAATGGCAGTGAATATTCAAATGAACTGTCTGCCGCACCGGACGGAGGAACAATAAATAGTCCTGCAACAGGATTTACCCGGGGGTTATTGGGTGCTCAGACTGAAGAAGAAACGAAGACTAGCGAGCCTGGAGTCTTAGGTGTCAATGTAAATGGGCTTGCTTCAAAGAGCAAAGGAACCTGGGCAATACAGCTAATGTTGGCAGCTTTAGCAGCTTTGGGTGTTGGTTATTTTAAGTTCTTTTACAGGAAAAAATTAAATGGGTAGAAAAGTCTTATCAGCATTTTTGATTTTAGTTGTTGTTTTTTCGAATGGATTTTTAACTTTGGCACAGATTGCTTTAGCTGCTCCAACTGGTGAAAATAAAACGTTTTATTTTCGAAACCAAAGTGCGCAGTTGCCCAGTAGCCATGTTTTAAGTACCACTGCTCCAACTTCAGGAAATTCTCAAAACACTTCCATAACCAGCACTGACTCTCCATCATTCCGGCATTTTCATCCGGGAATAACCAGTTTTCAACATATTTTTGCTACTGAACCAGCTCATACCTTGCCAGTTGACTTGGCCTCATGGATTTCTGATGTGCCTCTTGATGGTACTTTCCAGGCAGGCAGCTGGAAATTTATAGTACACAAAAACGACAATATCAAAGGGGAAGTCTCAGTCCCCCATTTTAATGTTTACAAAAGTCCCAGCAATACCAGTTTGGATCAGGCAACTTTTCTTTTTGATGTGGAAGGGCCTGACTGGTGGACATCAAGCGATGAGCAGCTTAATTTTTCTACACCCTTACTTAGCCAATTTGAATTTAATAATGCATATTTGGTAGTGCAGCTTTTTGACCAATGCAAATCAGGTTGTAACGGTGGGAAAATTATGACAGTTTTTGAAGATGGCACGTCTGCTGCTACCCAAACCAGGATAGAAACACCATTATTTGTCCCAGCTGGCAGCAATGAACCTGTGCCCCCGCCTTCTGCCCCAGCTCCAGAACCTTCTGCACCTCAACCTCCAACCCCCCCTGCAGATATTACTGCCCCTATAATCACTATTTTGGGAGATAGTCCTGTAACAGTCTTTTTAGGCTCTACTTATATAGATGCTGGTGCTACCGCCATTGATAATATTGACGGTGCTATTTCTGTTGAGACAACCAATGCAGTGAATACTGCTGTTTTAGGAGGATATTCTGTAATTTACAAGGCTACTGATAGCGCAGGTAATACTAGTGTTCCTGCTATCAGGACTGTGAATGTGGTAGCACCACCAGCCCCAGTGCTTCCACCTCCAGCTCCTATTGTACCTCCTTTACCTCCCTTAGATACCATTGCTCCTGTAATAACTATGCTTGGCTCATCTCCTTTAGATGTGACAATTGGCTCTGTATACAACGATGCCGGAGCTACAGCTTTGGATAATATAGATGGTGATCTGGCTGCTAAGATTAGTGCTTCCGGATTACCTATTAATACTGCTAGTGCAGGAACATTTACCATTACTTATAATGTGGCGGATAGCGCAGGCAATACTGCCACACCTGTTACTAGAATTGTGAATGTGATAGCAGCCCCAGAAGAACCAGCTGCCCCAGCTCCAGAGCCTCCTCCACCTCCAGTCCAACCTTCTGCTCCTAAAAACTCCCCTCCAGTGGTGGAACCTATCCCTTCTCAAACCATTACGGTTGGGACTCCAGTCTCCTTTAAAGTAATAGCTACTGACACGGATGGGGACGCCTTAACTTACTCTTTAGGCCCTAATGCTCCATTGGGTGCGACAATTGATCCTAAGACAGGCGCTTTTTTTTGGCTACCGCAAGTTGTAGGCACAACAAATTTTGATATTCTGGTTTCTGATGGAGTTAATACTCCGGTTACAACTGGCCACTTGATTGAAAACCGGAACTTAGGAGTTGATGGCATTTTAGGCACAGCAGACGATATTTTCATTGGTGGCATGGCTACTTGGGGGATGGTCAAGGCTCAAGCGCGGGACTTTTTAGGCATATTGTTAGATGATTTAGATGTGCTCGACTTGCCACTTTTGGCAACTGACGCGTATGGCAATTTTATCAAAGGCCCGAATGGTTTTCCACAGCTGGTGATTGATGGCGGTTTACTAGAAGGTAATCCAGCCTCCCCTGTTGATGCCTCAAAAGCAGTCCGGACCCACCATCCATTTATAGTAGATATCAGCCACAATGCTAATCCTGTTAACTCGCGGGGTGTGCCTCTTAAAGCTGATTCGGATAATGTGATTGGACTATCTGAACCAGGCACATATGACAATGAGTTGTTGGATGCGCATTTTATGGCCGGAGACGGTCGTGTTAATGAAAATATTGGCTTAACAGCAGTCCACCATATTTTTCATTCTGAGCACAACAGGTTGGTGGAGTACGCTAAAAATGTGATACTGGATACAGGTGATTTAGCTTTTTTAAGCCAATGGTTAGTAGCAGGTAGTGCACCAGATACTTTTCCTCAAACACCTCAAGAAATTACTGCTTTGTCTTGGAATGGGGAACGGTTGTTTCAGGTGGCTAAATTTGGTACGGAAATGCAATACCAACATTTGGTGTTTGAGGAATTTGCCCGCAAAGTTTCCCCGCAAGTCAATATATTTTCAGGCTATGACAATAGCATTGATCCGGCCATTATGGCTGAATTTGCCCACACAGTCTATCGTTTTGGCCACAGTTTGTTAACTGACACCGTTGCGCGTACTAATGAGGATGGCACCACCAATGACATTGGTTTAATACAGGCCTTCTTAAACCCATTAGAGTTTGTAGCAAGCGGGGATACGCCCATTAAGGCTGCAGGCGCTATTGTTTCAGGCATGGTTAACCAGGTTGGCAATGAGATTGACGAATTTGTCACAGAATCTTTGCGAAGTAACTTGTTAGGTCTGCCTTTGGATTTGGCTACTATTAATTTAGCCCGGGGACGGGATACTGGTGTTCCTCCGCTGAACTCAGCCAGAAAGCAATTTTTTATGGCGACTGGTGGAGATTCGTCTTTAAAGCCATATACCAGCTGGGTAGATTTTGGTTTAAATATTAAACACCCCCTCTCCCTAATAAATTTTATTGCAGCATATGGCACACATCCGACTGTTTTAAATGCAGCCAGCTTACAAGAAAAACGTGCGGCGGCTGCTTTGTTAGTTGATGGAGGAGAAGGCGCGCCAGAAGATAGAGTGGATTTCCTAAACAGCACTGGTAATTGGGTTAGTACTGGTTTAGATACTGTTGACTTTTGGATCGGTGGTTTAGCGGAAAAACAAATGCCTTTTGGGGGGCTTTTAGGCCCTACCTTTAATTTTGTGTTTGAGACCCAAATGGAAAAACTGCAAGATGGAGATAGATTTTATTACCTATTCAGAAATGCCGGCTTAAACTTTTTAACTTCTCTTGAGCAAAACTCCTTTGCAGAATTGGTGATGAGAAACACTGAAGGCGTCAAGCACACGCCACATGATATTTTTTCGCATCCGGCTTTTACTATTGAAGCTGCCGATATTGATCCTTTGAACCCGGCAACGTTTCCGCCTGACACAATTATTATGCCTGATGGCACTATCCGCTACACAGGGGTGGAGCATATTGTGATGGGAGGTACAGCGGGTAATGATAAACTGCATTCATCTGAAGGCGATGATACTCTTTGGGGAGATGAGGGTAATGATAGGCTGGAAGGTGGAGCAGGCAATGATGCAATTTTGGGCGGTGCAGGTGATGATATTTTAACTGATATTTTTGGCGATGATAATATTAAAGGCGGCGAAGGCAATGATGTGATCAACGCAGGAGTTGGCATTGATCTGATTTTAGGAGGGGATGGCCAGGATTTTGTGGTGGCAGGCAGGGATTCAAAAGAGACTTTTGGAGGGGCTGGTAATGATTTTATTATAGCAGGAGACGGAGCTGATACAGTGTTTGGCAATGAGGGGGATGATTGGATTGAAGGCGGTGACCAGGCGGATTTATTGCAGGGTGATAATGGCGATCCTTTCCAAAGCTCACCCACCATTGGCAATGACGTGATCATAGGCGGCGGGGGCAATGATGATTATGACTCAGAATCCGGCGATGATATTATGCTGGCCGATCCGGGCATTGAACGGAACGAAGGCATGCTTGGTTTTGACTGGGTGATATACAAAAATGATCCGCAGCCTGCCAATGCAGATATGTTTATTACAGGCTTGTTGCCGCCAACAGTAAATGATTTGCGTGACCGGTTTGATTTGGTTGAAGGCTTGTCCGGAGGCAGCCTTGACGATATTTTAAGGGGCGATAACCGCACCAGTGTTGGTTTTTTGGACCATGCTTTAAATAACCCTGCCCAAATTGCTTTGATTAACGGGTTACAAAATTTGCTGGGGGATGGGGTGAGCTCATTTTCAGGAGGAAATATCATATTGGGCGGAGCGGGTAGTGACGTAATTGAGGGTCGGGGCGGTGATGACCTGATTGATGGTGATGCCTGGCTGAATGTGCGTTTAAGTGTGGGGGATATTAGTGCAGACAGTATGACAGAACTTCAAACTGCCATGTTTGAAGGCAAAATAAATCCCGGACAAATAAAAATTATCCGCGAGATATTAACCTCCCAAACAGAAGATGACATTGATACAGCAGTTTTTTCAGGTAATCTGGCTGATTACACCATCAGTCAGCCAGATGCTCTAGGTAGGATTACAGTAACAGATAATAGGAGAGAAGATGGAGGAGGAGGCAGAACTAGTGATGGTACAGATACCCTTCGCAACATTGAACGCTTGCAGTTTGCTGACCAGACTATAGATTTAAATAAGTCAAACAAAGTATCAGCTCCCGCCCTAGTAGATAAGATCTCTGAGCCAGGTGTTAGTAATTTGAGATCAGGAGTAGGTTTGACCTTGATTAGGTCTGATCTGCAGTTTATTTTGGATCAGATTAAAATTGCCGAAGCTCATGCTCAAGGTGCGTTCTTGTCCGGCCTAATCCCCAAAGACGTTTTACCTTGGGGTTTGCGGACAGTTGATGGGACTTTCAATAACATTGTGTCCAATCAATCTGAGTTTGGGGCGGCAGACAGGGTATTCCCCCGCCTGACCACACCAGTTTTTAGAAATGCGGAAAATGCAACTTTTGATTTGGATGGGCCAGGCCCTTTAACTTTAGGCCAGCCAACCTCTTATGCTCAAAATAACGGTTTTGTGTTTGACTCGCAACCCCGCTTGATCAGCAATTTAATTGTTGATCAAACCTTGGGCAATCCTGCTGCTCAAGCCGCCAGTGCGTTTAGCTTACCTGACCCACAAACTAATAGTTTATTTATCCCAAACATAGCTCCTGATATGGGATTGTCTGCATCTTTTAATTCCTGGTTTACCTTGTTTGGACAGTTTTTTGATCATGGGTTGGATTTAGTCAACAAAGGCGGTAGCGGTACAGTATTTATCCCGCTTGCTACTGATGACCCGCTTTTTAACCCTGCCAGCCCGTCTAATTTCATGGTTTTAACAAGAGCAACAAACCAACCTGGCCCGGATGGCGTGTTAGGCACATTGGATGATATTCATGAACACACAAACCAAACATCTCCTTTTATTGACCAAAATCAAACTTACACCTCACATCCTTCACATCAGGTATTCCTCCGTTCATTTAATTTTAGACCGGCTAACAGTTTGTCAGTTTTGGCAAATATAACAGTTGCTCCAAAGATTTTCTCTGTTTTTGGACAAGGCAAGTTTACTTCCACAAATGGGCAAACTATTACACCTAAAGTTGTTTCCCAGGGAATCTCTGTTGTTTCAGTGGAAGACGGCGGGGGAATACATTCTGTGACTGTACCGGATGGAACAGAGATTACCAAAAGCAATGGCAAAGACATCGATATCACTGCCTTAACAGCAGCGGTGCCTGCTATAGATTCCTTAACAGGAATGAATAAAGGAGTGGTGGTTAATGGCAAGTTGCAATGGGGGATTCCCAACCAGGGGTTGTTGTTTAGTAACCCAATTTCACTGGATATATTTGTTGGTACTGATTTAAATGGTCAGACTTTGGATGTGCTGCGTTCTGAAACTGGTACTGGTAATTGGACCAATGAGGGAATTGTGGCCCCTGCAACTTGTTTAGTGGCAAATGGCATGTGTACATTTCAGGCCACAAAAGCCTCAGTTTATATAGCTGCTCAAACTGTAGCTAGTGCTGGGGGAACAATTGGCAATGCTTCCCCAACAGATAACAATAATAGTAATAATACACCCACGAACACATCTAATACAGCCACTAACACTAATACAATTTCATCCAGTTCTAATTCCTTTAACTCTTCCTCAAGTAACGGTTCCTCCACCCCTTCTAACGCTTCTGCTCCTGTTTGTACTGATTCCAAGCCAGGTAGTGCTCCTAAGTTACTTTCTGCCATAGTTACCGGTCCCAACCAGGTAACTTTAAGTTGGTCTAAGGCCCAAAATCCTGCAACCTATTACTTAGTAGCTTATGGAACTTCTTCTGAGAATCTACAATTTGGTAATCCTAACGTGGGTGGAGCTGATACTACTTCATATGTGGTTAATGGCTTGTCCGGCGGAACGGCTTATTACTTTAAGGTTAGAGCTGGGAACAACTGCATGCCGGGAGAATTTTCCAATGAGTTGCCTGCAACAGTTGACGGAAGCGTAATTAGGCAGCCCGCCTCAGGGTTTACTGAAGGTGTGTTGGGAGTTAAAAAGGAAACACTCGACAACCCAACAATCGACAAACCTGCTCTTGCTCCTACAACTTCCGAAAGTCGAAAGAACAGGATTTTCCAACTAACTTTAGCAGCGATGGTCTTATTAGCTATATCCTATGGTCTTTTTTATCGCCTTGCTAAAAGAGTAAGCCGACGGTTGTAAGCCTACTAATAAGAATATACAACCCGTTTCAAAACTCGTGCGTCAATTTACTTTTCAAAAAGGGGTTGTTAGAATAGTTTTAATGGAAGCTCCATCAGCAGTATCGGATAGACCTATACTTTACAAACCAACTGATACGGAACTTGCCAGGGAATCGGTAGAGGAAGCAGGAATAAGATATTTTGCTGCACTGGCAAGCTTGGCTAGAACTCCAGAAGAGCTGCGCGCATTAGTTCGTCTTCATGCGCAAAAAGCAGCAGAAGCTGGCGGTCCGGTTTTGGGTGAAGTTTTAACTGGATTCTCTGAAGAATTATCAAGTGCTTCTCAACCTGTATTAGAAGAACCGGAAGGCACTCCAACACTAGAAAAAAGAACTGTGCAAACGCCTATGGGGGAACTTACTCTTTATCCTCAAAGAAAAGAAGCAGCCTCCCCTCTTCTTCCAAAAGAAAAGGGGGCAGTTAGGTTGCCTGATGTAGTATTTGAAATACTAGAAACTCTTGCGAAAGATCCGCGTGTCGTAGTTAACTATGAAGACTTAATTAAAAATGTCTGGAAATATGAAAGCTATAATAAGAAAACAGACCTGTCAATGGTAAGAACCCGAGTATATGTTCTTCGCCAATTATTAGGAGATAGCGGAGAAGGTGTGGCTTCTGCAAGAAAATTCAAATTTATTCACACCTTTGAAGAAGGTATTTCTTTAACAGATCATCTTACTGTTGACCAAATTATCCGCCTAACCCCACAGGAAAGAAAAGATTTACATATTGCAAGCGCTACTATTCCTGGAAGAAATAGACAGCCAAAACAAGTGTTTCTTGATGCCGCACGGGGAATTGCAATTGTGCCAGATTCGGCAACAAACCCATATAAATATTTGTCAACGCTGGAAGCCGATGTCCTGGAAGCATTGATGCGTCATCCACAATCTATACTTCCCAAAGATATGTTTATTAATATTATAGAAAAACACGGATATATCTCAAAGACAGACGATAAAACATCTGCTTTAAAAGCACTTGTGTATCGTTTAAGACAAAAGCTGGAAGAGGATCTTCCAATTTATACTATTGATAATGGCCATACGCTTACAGAAAGAATGCATTAAACCCCAACATCTTTTTAGGTGAGCCGCCTTCCCCGTGTTTGGAGCCGTTTAATGTAACTTTACCCAACTATTACCGGAATTAACTTCCATAAGCTCAGGTCCCGCGCCACGGTAAGCACAAGGATTTTGGTCTCTTTCTTCTTTACTAATTATCACTTGCTTTTTTGAAGCAACTCCTTTTTGCTGAAACTGCGCAAAAACTTCGTCACTCATATGATTGAATACAGAATCCAAATCTGCAAACGGTGACAACCAATTATCAATTTTCTTGGGTGGCAGCCCGATCTTGCCATAGATCGCGTCAAATGAGTAATAACCGTCCAGGAATCCCGCAAAACCAACCAACTCACCAGCTTTAACCCTATCCCCAGTTTTTAACCCGTCTTTAACCTTAATATGCTCAACACTAAAACTCCACATTCCAACTGGCGGGATATTGGCAAACATGCGCCGGGGAGAAATCCATAATTCCTGTTCATTATCATTTAATGAAAAAATCAATGTAATATAACCATCGAAAGGAGCGTAGATCTCTACCACTTTATCTGCTCCACGGTTTTCTTCCTTTTCCCACAAATAATGCTTCATATTTCTTTTGCTTTCTTTTTCGTTTTGGGGTACGACGACATGTCCGGTGCAACTTCTGAACTTGGAGATTTTTTCAATCTTATCTAAGTTGACAAAATTTGCCGTTATCTGCGGGGGAGGTGTATTCCGGTTGGAAAAGATAGAGAAAAGCGATGCTCCTGCGAATATCAGGATCAAAACTCCGACACCGATTAGTATTTTTAAAATGAAAGACAGGCGAGCAAACCCCTTTTGCATCTTGCATTTATTGTGGCAGGTTTCAGTAGTATGGTCAATTTTTTGGTGACCTTACTGACTGAGGAATGGAACACCTTATGAAGAATTTGCCAGAAGGACAAAATTGAGAGACTGAATGGCCGCTGGCTTCTAGTCAGTATCGAATGTATGAATTCTCTAATCTCAGCTTGGAGAAATGGTTGGGAACAAAATATACATAGAATTTGTTGCAGTGAAAATGCTATGATTACCTTAATATAAGTCCTTCGATGGAAATTGAGACTAACAGCGATAATCCTTCAAACCAACTCAGTAATTCACTTAATAAAAGAAACAAATTGTTATTGGTGATTCCCATTTCAATCCTTGTAGTCTTAATCTCGATAGTAGGAGTGATATCGCTATCAAATCAAAGAAAATCCACAGACAATAAGTCATCTCAGACTGAAAATACCAGTAATATAAATCTTCCTAGTAAGAATATCGTTGTATACACAAGATGTTATGGTGGTGAGAGACAGCCGAAACACTGTAATCTGTATGTCTCAAGCTTGAAAGAGCCAGAAGAAAAGCTTATTTACTCGTTTGATTTTCCAGATGTAGAACAAACTGATTACGAAACTGGTTTTGAGCTTACAGTAAACGGCATTATCAATAAGAAAGTGGTATACACTAAGTCATATTGGGAGAAGAAAGAAAGCGAACGAACTGAATACAACATTTTGGGAGTTATTGATTTAGCATCGGCCCAAGATAACATTATCTATAAGCAGGTACGCTACCCTTCCAAAAGTGGAGCAAGAGATGAACGAGACAATGATTACATTTCAGGAATCTATCTTGATGGCCCAAATAACAAAGTGTATTACTCTACAGAGACTGGACCTGAAACTGGCGGGAAGATAACTCAATATGGCTTAAGTTCAAATCAGAACAAAGTTATAACTGATAATACTAAGCTTGATTATACGTCCAAAGTTGAATATGCCAGTTCCGACAAACTATATCTTTCGTACAGTGACGACCACATTGCTGGAAATTATTACATAAGTAAGATTTTGAATTTGAATAGTGGAACTGTAACTAGTACCCCAAAATCATGGCATAACGCTGTAATCAACAAACAAGGCACAAAAGTAGCATATATTGACGAAATACCAGTTGGCTCAAATAACACCTACAATCTCAGCTTGAATGTTTCCGACCTAGAGGGTAATAATGTCAAAGAAATATATTCTGCTCCTAATACACGACTCCCAGCCGATGGATATGATGGTTCATATCCTTATACAGTTGTCAGTAATTATTATTTCAACGAATATGGTGACAGATTGAGTTATAGTATCCGCACTCCTGAACTTGTTAATGGAGAATACGTAGGAGAAAAGACTACTAAATATATTTCCATACTTGAGGTACGCACTGCGGTAGAAGAAGGCCAAAGAGGTATTCATATTCTTCCGCCCGA
Organism: uncultured Gammaproteobacteria bacterium; assembly: GCA_964472675.1. GTDB lineage: Bacteria > Patescibacteriota > Microgenomatia > UBA8517 > UBA10165 > 01-FULL-43-15b. Next base: position 57,425 of record CAYYLO010000004.1, read on the forward strand.
GAACCCTAATATCTACAAGACAAAATACGCAGTTAAGCAACCAGATATTAACTATCAGTGGACTAAATTCAGAACTATTTCGGGCCCTCTTGAAGGCAATATGGAAGAAGGAGTCTACTACGGAGCAGATGACGGTTGGTACCTTCGACCAATTGGATACGGTTTTGAGACTAACGAGTTTGACCTATTTGGCGGAATAGATAGTAGACAAATTATCGCTGTCAAAGCTAAGAACCTTTTCATTCTTCCAAACTAATCCTTACTCGTGTAAGAACTTACATTTGGTTTAAAAAATGCATAGCAAAGTACAATAGCTATTTTTCTCTTAAGATATAGTATGTTGCCTTGCCTTTGCCTTTTCTACTGATTAAAGCTAAATCTATTAATTTTTTAAAATCCAGTGCTCTGGTTGCCTTTGCCCGGTCAACTAACTTTGCATAATCTCGGTCAGCAATAAATCCTTTTTCGCGAGTAAACTCAAGTACCTTCAGGTGATAAGATTTTAGTTGAGTCTCTGGATTTATTCCAACTTCCGGAAGCATTTTTTGCACTCTTAAAAGCTCATCAATAATTCCCTCTGTAAAATATTCCAACCACAAGGTGAAATCAATTTTATTTACTAATTCATAATAATTACCAAATTCTCCGACAGTTTGAAAGTATTTAGTAACATTTTTGTTGTAGTAATTCTCGAAACTGAAAAGGTTAAAAGTATTTAATCCCATTTCAGCAAGTAAGACTTTTGTTGCCAGACGTGTCGTTCTCCCATTCCCATCCATAAAAGGATGGATTATTACCATCTGTTTATGGAAAATACCGGCTAAAATAAGCGGATCAATTTCGCTTCGGTTACTATTTACAAACTCAATCATATCCTTTATTAGTTTCTTTACGTCTTTTACGTCAGGAGGCAGATATACAACTTTTCGCGTCCTTGGATCATTGACAACCACCGGTTTCTCCCGAAATTTACCAGTTTCAAATTCAGGCAATAGTCCAACGGTCACTTGCTTTTGAATTTTTAATATTATCTCAAGAGATAATATTACTTGCGTTTTTTCAAGCTTTTCATTCAAATTCTGGAGTGCTTGATTATAGTTCAAAACTTCCTTTTCACTATCTCTTACGTGAGCAGGTTTAGATTTAAGGATTTTTTTAACCTCAGTTAAGGGTAAGGGATTACCTTCAATGCTTGTTGAAGCATAGGTTGAAACCGCTCTTGCAGCTTGCTCAATCTCTACCAACACAATATTGGGAAATCGCCTATTGTTCAAATCGTTTACCAAAGTATTGATTCTTTTAATGTTTGCTAAGAGGCGATCTGTGATTGTATAGCGAGGATTAAACATACTGTGCCCGCCGTTTCAAGCGCTCTTCGTTAGGAGGGTAGACGTATTATAGACGAATATTAGACGAATTGCAATGGTTTGTGACCCCGACCGGATTTGAACCGGTGATCTTCAGGATGAGAACCTGATGTCCTAAACCGCTAGACGACGGGGCCAATTGGGTTATTATATCTCTTTCAAGTTCAAAACAAAAACTTCTCATATCAAAGTCACACATTCTCGATGTAGACTTGCAACAATGGATGTGGAAAGGTTGAGAGAAGCAAGAACTGAGTTTGTTGCCACACTTGAGCTGGTTGGGCCAGTCTTGCAGCAATTGGAACAAAAAGTGCGAGATTTTGGACCTGAGCAGATTCTCAAACCTGAAGTTGCGGAAGAGATAAGAAGTGATTATGAAAGCATTTTGGACGCAATAGCCACGTCGGTCTTGGACGCTTCTGAGCAAACTGGTCTACCTCCGGAAGAGATTTACACTGCCCAACAAATTGCTTTAAATGATTTTGTTCGGGCCATGCTAACTCCTCCTCTCCCATTGTCTGAGGAGCAATGTGAGGAAGAAGGTATGCCATATCTTCTGGATTCGTGGGTCGCAGACCATACAAATTGGTGGGAACGTTTATCTGCCGAACAAAAATCAGCGTTCTCTAACATATTGGGGATAGACCTTTTCCAGGCTGATAAATTTGTTCCTGCTAGCATTGAAGAATATCAGGTTATTTATAAATCTGATCAACTGATAAAAATACCTGCTGCCTTGGGTTTGCCGGCAACTTCCTTTTATCCAGTTCTGGTTTGTGATTGGTACCGTGGGCCAGCTTTAACTTGCATTCCAGTTGTTAATAGTGATTAGATTAATAGCGATGAAATCCATCAAGCTTAATGATCAAGCTCAGATTCCAGCATTGGGATTTGGGACGTGGCAGATGAGGGGGGATGAATGTGTACGCGCGGTCTTAACGGCTTTGGAAGTAGGTTATCGGCATATTGACACGGCAGATGTATACGGCAACCATAAAGATGTTGCTAAGGCTATAAAAGAGAGTGGTTTGGCGCGGGAAGAATTATTTATTACTACCAAGATTCCTTGGGATTTGCTTCGCGCGCCAGATGTTTTAGAGAACTTTAACCGATACCTTGACGAGCTGGACATGTCTTATGTTGATCTCTTTTTGGTTCATTGGCCAAATAAGCAAATTCCAATTCTTGACACCCTTGGAGCAATGAACCAACTCAAGCAGGAAGGAAAGGTTAAAGCAGTTGGTGTTTCAAATTTTACGTCTCACCACCTTCAGGATGCTCTGACAACTGGTCATAAAATAACTTTAAACCAGGTTGAACTTCACCCAACTTTTAACCAGCTCGAGCTTCAGGTATTTTGCAAGGCGAGAAATATCACTATGACTGCCTATTCTCCTTTGGGTAGAGGAGAAGATTTGGCCCACCCTGCAATTTTGGAATTGGCCAAAAAATATGGCGTTTCTCCTGCTCAGGTTATTTTAAACTGGATTATCTCGCGAGGAATTGTGGCTATTCCCAAAAGTGCCAATCCCCAAAGAATCGAGGATAACTATAAATCTGTTTCTTGGGAGATGGAAAAGATCGACATAGAAAAGGTTAACAATATTTCACAGCAACCCAGAATACTGAATCGCCCCAATTCGGAGTTTGACTACTAAACAAGTTTTAAGCTAGAATATCGGCAAGGACTTGACAAATTTTGTTTAAGGACTAACATTTAATCATAAAAACAAAGGCTCGAAAGAGTCTTTTAAGGTTTTTTAAAGGTACTTCAATGATACAGTTAACCGAAGCTGGTTTCCATAAATTACAAAAAGAGTATGACAATTTGATAAACAGCAAGCGCCCGGCTGCTGTTGATCGGTTGGCGCAAGCTCGTTCTATGGGCGACTTGTCGGAAAATAGCGATTACCATCAGGCCAAAGAAGCTTTAGAATTTATTGATGGTCGAGTTTCAGAGTTGGAGTTGGTATTAAAGCAAGCTATTGTTGTTAGTAAGAACCATTCAAGCAAGGAAGTTGAAGTGGGTGCAAGGGTAAAAGTTTCTATTCGGGGCTCTGAGCATGTCTTTAGTATTGTCGGGGAATGGGAAGCAGACCCTAAAGAGAAAAAAATCTCTCACGAATCGCCACTTGGTAAAGCTTTAATTGGGAGGAAAGTTGGAGAAACTGTTGAAGTCCAAGCTCCCGCAGGCAAGGTTGAATATACCATAGTAGGAATTGAGTAACCTCTTGCGTTATACTAGCCTCATGTATTGGGCAGATCGCATTTCCGAAGAAATTATTAAAAGTGGTAAGTTCTCTCCTTATTGGGTTGACGATATGAAAACCCCCTCAGGTTATGCACACATAGGCTCTCTTTTGGGTCCGGTTATTCACAGCACCCTTTACCGCGCTTTAAAAAACAAGGGCCAAAAAGCTACTTTTACGTTTGTAATAAATGATTTTGACCCAGCTGATGATCTCCTTCCTGAACTGAGGGGTAAATTTGAGCAATATTTAGGAATGCCTTTGAAACTTGCTCCTTCACCTGTCCCAGGTTTTGAAAGCATGGCGGACTTATTTGGCCAGGATTTTATAACTTCCATAAAAAATTTGGGAGTTGAAGCTGAAATTCTTTCTTCCTGGGATTTGTATCACGAAGGCAAGTTTGATGAAGTTATTCGGATGGCTTTGGACAATGCTGAAAAAATTCAGGACATTTATCAGCGTATTGCGGGAAGCAAGAAAAAAGAAGCGGGCTGGCTGCCTTTACAGGTGATTTGCGAAAACTGTAGGAAGTTGGGTACAACTCGCGTTTATGGCTGGGATGGGGAGAAAGTCTCGTATAAGTGCGAACTGGCAATGGTGAAATGGGCCCAAGGTTGTGGACACGAAGGAAAGGTTAGCCCGTTTGGAGGAACAGGAAAACTGCCCTGGAAGGTTGATTGGGCTGCGCATTGGAAGGTCTTGGGCATAACTATTGAAGGAGCGGGGAAAGACCACGCTTCAGCTGGCGGAAGTTATGATATTGCCATGGAAATAGTTAAAGAAGTTTTCAATTATCCCCAGCCATATAAACTCCCTTATGAATTTATCTTAATAGGCGGACGCAAAATGTCTTCCTCAAAAGGAATTGGCCTTAAAGCACATGATTTGGTTAAAATTTTGCCTCCCCAAGTCGGAAGATTTTTATTTGTTGCCCGCGACATAAAAAGCCAAGCAAACTTTGACCCTAACGGAACAATGGCTATCCCAGATTTGTTTGATGAGCATGATCGTGCGTGGAGGTTACATATCACAGACCCAGATCACCCGCTAGCTCGTGCTTTTGTCTATGCGCAAACCAACGGTTTTTCGTTAACAGATGATGTGTATTTGCCAAGATTTCGTGATGTGGCAAACTATCTTCAGATGCCGAACGTAAGTTTGGTTGAAAAGTTCGAGAATCTGAAAGGCGGGAAGTTAACAAAAGAAGAAACTACAATTCTCGATGAAAGGAGAAAGTATGCACAGATTTGGCTGGAGAATTACGCGCCTGAAGATTTTCGTTTGCAAATGACCAGCAGTTTTCCTGAATTGGCAAAGGACTTTACCCCCGAGCAGAAAAAGTTTTTACACGAAGCGGCAAAGTTAGTTGAGAAAGAGATGGGTGAGGAAGAACTGCAGTTGGCGATTTATAACCTTTCTAAAGAGTTGAAAGTGCCTTCAAAAGAAGCATTTGGAGCAATTTATCGAAGCTTTTTGGGGAAAGACCATGGGCCCAAAGCTGCTTGGCTGTTAAAAAAATATCCCCAGGAGAAAGTAATTGAAAGACTTGTGGAGGCTTCTAAATGACAAAAGAACAAGCTTTAAAACTTCTTCATGATAATATGGAGTCTGCCAACTTGAGAAAGCATTGCTATGCTGTTGGGGCGGTAATGCGTGCGTTGGCTCTTCGGTTAAACGCTGATAAATCCGCCGACGATACTGTCGGAGCGACTTCAGCTGTGGCGGATAAATGGGAAGTGGTTGGACTTTTACATGATTCCGACTGGGAAAAAACAAAAGGAGAACCCAATAAGCACACAACCCTAACATATCAATGGCTTCTCGATTTGGGCGAAGCAGATCAAGAAATTCTTCACGCTATAAAAACTCATAATTATGTCCATACGGGAGAAAATCCGCCTGAGACAAAAATGGAATGGGCCCTGTATTGTTGTGATGAGTTAACTGGCTTTATAATAGCAGTGACACTAGTTCAGCCGGAGAAAAAATTATCGTCGGTAACAAGCGAGAAGGTTTTGAAAAAATGGAATAAAAAAGAGTTTGCTGCGGCGGTTGACCGAAAGCAAATTGAAGAGTGTGAAGAGCGTCTTGGAGTTCAGTTGCAAGAGTTTATTGATATTTCGATTACAGCAATGCAAGGAATCGCTGATGAGTTGGGGTTGTAGTAACGTCATCCTGAACGAAAGTGAAGGATCTCTCGCGAATGCGAGATAGCACAGACAAGCTGTGAGATTCTTCGGCTCCGCCTCAGAATGACAAACATTTATGATTGATATAAATCTAGTTCGCGAAAATATAGATTTAGTAAAAGCCGGTGTGGCCAAAAAGAAATATGACACTTTGGTTGTCGATCGTGTTGCCAAAACCGACCGGGAGCATGTCGCACTGCTTCAGAAAGTGGAAGACCTTCGTCACGAAAGAAATGTAATCAGCAAAGAATATACTCCCGAGAATGTTGCGCGCGGCAAAGAAATAAAAAGTGAATTGGCAAAACTTGAACCGGATTTGGAAAAGTTGGAAGTAGAAGTTAACGGGCTTTTGCAAAGTATACCCAATCTTCCTCAAGAAGGCATACCGGATGGTGAAGGAGAAGAAGACAATAAAGTTTTGCGGGAATGGGGTGTTCCAAAAGAATTTAATTTTACCCCAAAAGACCATCTAGAACTTGGAAAAGAATTAGATATTTTAGACTTTGACAGTGGCGCAAAGATTGCTGGTTCTGGGTTTTATTATTTAAAGAATGACGGGGCACTTTTAGAAATTGCACTGGTGTCTTATGGCATGAAATTTTTGGCAGAGCGCGGATTTATTCCAATGTTGACGCCGGATGTTGCCAGAGAAAGATTTTATTTGGGGACGGGATATTTACCCAAAGGCGACGAAGCGCAAACTTATGTTTTGGAAGGAACAGATTTGGGGCTTATTGCAACGGCAGAAGTTACACTAGCAGGATATCATGCAGACGAAATTTTAAACGAAAAAGATTTGCCCAAAAAATATGCTGGATACTCTCATTGTTTCCGACGCGAAGACGGTGCTTACGGGAAATATTCAAAAGGACTTTACCGTGTGCATCAATTCACTAAAGTGGAAATGTTTGCTTACGCAAAACCTGAAGAATCCAAAAAAGTTCATGAAGAATTTCTAAAAACCGAAGAAGAGTTTTGGCAATCATTGGGAATTCCTTACCGCGTTTTGGAAATGTGTACCGGAGATTTGGGTGCTCAAGCCGCAAGAAAGATTGATTTGGAAGCTTGGATGCCAGGTAGGGCCGCTCAAGTAGGGCGAGCCTCGCCTGAAAGGCGGGGTGACTATGGCGAAGTAACTTCAACTTCTAACACAACAGACTATCAAGCGAGAAATCTAAATATTCGGTACAGGAGGGGTGATAGGACAGAATATGTTCATACACTGAATGGAACACTATTCGCGTCTTCCCGTTGTCCACTTGCGATTATCGAAAACTACCAACAGGAAGACGGCAGCATTCTTATCCCCGAAGTTCTCCGGCCGTTTATGGGGAAAGAAAAAATAATTTCAAAATGAACCGGGAAGAAAAATTTCAAGAGTTGTGGAAGTTACACGAAAAGTGGGGGAAAGGTTTTATCTTTGAGGAAACCCAAGACTTAACCGATGTGCGTTATTATTTAAATTTACAAGACCCCAGCATTTATTACAACTATGCGCTTCCTATAGATGTTAATCAGGTAAATATAGAAGAGGTTGTGGATTTGTTTCAAAAGAAAGGTAAAGCTCCTGCCCTCTACCTGCAAGAAACTCACCAAAAAAGCGGTTTGCTGGAAAAGGCAGTCAAACATGGATTTTCCCTCGACAGCCGCGACACCTGGATGGTGTTAGACAATGAACAATACTCAGACACAAAATTGGGTGTCGACATTGGGTTGGTGGATCTTAAAAGCTTTGAAGATTACAAGAAAATAATGTTTGAAGTGTTTGCTGACTTTCCGGGGAATGACTATTACTTTGAAATGTGCCGACGAGCACTTGTAGGTGAGATAAGCAATTATTTTAATGACTTTAAGGCGGAGTTTTACCTTGTATGTGACGCAGAAGTTCCAGTCTCTGGGGCTGGCCTCTTTTATTCTACAGAAGGGAACTTTGCGTATCTTCATGCGACAGGAACCTTAGAGAACTTTAGGGGGAAGGGCTATCAAACAGCTTTGATTCAACATCGTGTTAATCTTGCGTTAAATCTTGGAATATCAAATATCTATTCTTTGGTTGAACACGGCAGCCAATCTTGGAAGAATATGATTAAGAATGGCTTTATCCAAGCGCAAGTTGGATATATATTAGCTAAGAAATAGACGCTATTCGTTTGTTATCTGGAATATCCATTGTTCTTGTCTAATTCTCATAATAATAAAGTATCCTTGTTGACATGCACAAGGAGGTTGATGTTATGATTAAAAAAGATATGAAAAAAGTGAAAATAACAAAAAAAAAGAAGTTAATTGATTTAAAGAAATTTGTTCCTCTTGCGAAAAAGGTACGTAAGTATCTTGAAGAAGAAGAAGAGTACTTAAAAAATCATGAGAATAATAAAACCTCAGGATTTCTTTCCGCTAATTAAGAATAAAACAATCCTTCTTGATACAAACGTTTTTATTGATGCTTCTACGAACCCCACAACTTTTGGTGGATTTTTAAATGAACTAAAGGAAAATGGAGCCACATTAGTCACTCTTGATGTGGTAACTATTGAATTTATAAAAGGAGCACAAGACCACAAGAGGTATTTAGAGAAGAAAAATTATGTGGAGCAGATAATCGACACTTATTTGCCTTTGAATGATAATCTAAACAAAAATGCCCTTGCTTTAGTTGATAAGTACCACACATATGGTAAATCTGTGAGCGGAGTAGATTTCTTGCTTGGCGGTGCCTTGATAGCTTATTCGGGCAATTTACTTTTAATGACAAGGGATACAAACGATTTTTCTTCAGACATTTTTCATTTGGTGGCTTGTTTTAATGTTGTTCACCCGAAAGGAATTTTTGCCTACGGATTGTATGAATTTAAATCTTAGCTTTTAAGTTTTTCATTTAATATACTTCTTATCTTTCAACTTTTCTGGCAAGTAGTCGATTCCCTCCTTTTTCTCTCCGGTTGGGCTGTGTGAATAGTCATAGTCTTTGCCGTAGCCTAATTCTTTCATCAGTTTTGTCGGGGCGTTTCTGATATGCATTGGCACCGGTAAATTCCCGTACTTCC
>CAYYLO010000005.1:0-61821 GCA_964472675.1 uncultured Gammaproteobacteria bacterium
TCTTTTAAGGTTGGGCCAGTCGTCCAGACATCGTCGAATAGGATTATCTTGTTAAACTGCTTTATTGTTATATTGCTGGCAAGCGAGAAAATCCCCTGCACGTTTTCTTGGCGCTGCCTCCCTTTAAGCCCCACTTGATGTTTGGTATTTTTGGTGCGAATCAATATCTCTTTAAATTCCCAACCCATTTGTTCCACAATTAATTCCCCCGCACTTTTGACTTGATTAAACCCCCGCCAGTTTTCGCGTTTCCAATATAAAGGTATGGGCACCAAAGTGTTTTGGCCTTTTAACCAGGAGGGGTAAGATTTAGACAGTTCTGGAAACACGCCGTGCGCCAAATCATAGGCTGCCTCCTCCACAAACCTGTATTTAAGCTGAACAATAAGTTTTCTTGGGACGCCTGTATATTCCCAAACTGAAAATAACCCTTCGGGAGCAATTCTGCTTTTACATCTGATGTGGGTTATCCCGTCAATTGAAGCCCGTTCACAAATTGGACACACATGCGGAAAGGTACGCTTTGCCTGCGCTGCACAATTTTGGCAAAAATATGTGCCATTTTTACCACACCCCACACAACGTTTGGGAAACAAAAAATCAAAAATACCCACAATTTAGTATACTTGTCATATATGAAAATATTAAATAGACGTGCCCGACGCGATTATCAAATTTTGGAAACATTCGAGGCTGGTGTTTCTTTGCTGGGAGCAGAGGCCAGGGCGTTAAGAGATGGTCGCGGAGATATCAACGCCGCTTACGGCAGAATCAAAGATAATGAGGCCTATTTGATTGGAGCCAACATTCCTGCGCATATTACCACCTCAGTAAAAGATTACGATCCGCTGCGCACAAGAAAACTTTTACTACACAGAAGAGAGCTTCTCGCTTTAGGCACAAAAATAAAGCAGCAAAACTTGAATTTGATACCTCTTTCGGTGTACAATAAAGGACCTTTGGTAAAGGTTCAATTAGCCTTAGCTAAAAGCAAAAAGCAGTTCGAGAAAAAGGAGGCTAAAAAGCGCCGCGACATAGCGCGCGAGGCTGAAATTGAAGCCAGAGGTAAATGGCGAGTTTGATGTTTCGTCTGTTTGTCAACCAAAATTTGCAAAGCAAATTTTGAGAGGAAACTCACACGAAAGCCGGAAGTTGCGAAAGCAACGAAGGCGGAAGTGTAGAGTTGACGAGGGGATGATAGGCATCGACGGGAAAGTACTTTGACACGTTGCAAGCCGAGGATGACTAAGCACTCGTTAAATCATAGTCAAAAATATAAAAGGCACGGATTATTCCGCAGCCCGAGTCACAACTTACGCATACGCGTACGCTTAAACTCGCATCCACACTTAGTGCGTCTGGTTGCTCAAGTGCTGGGTGTCAACTTTTACCAGAACGCAACCGGTTATCTGATCAGTACCGGCCAAGATTTGATCTTTGCAGGGAAACCAACTTTGGTTTGCTAAAGGGTTTCTTGCGAGAAAAAATAGCAAAATAAGCTTGTAGATACGTTTAAAGATCTTGCTCGGATGAGGGTTCAATTCCCTCCATCTCCACACTTAAAGCCTCTGTTGGAATCTTAGGTTAATCAAATTGAAGTCAGGACGTATTAGAGAAATCGTATAACATCTGGTCTTTTTACCTCTGTCTTGAAAAATAACAGGTAAGTATTCAACTTCGTGGAATAATGACCAGGGAAAATCCCTGCTGTTGGCAGTCATTATTAACGAACCAGTCAATATTGCAGTGGAAGCTATAAACTTATCACCGTGGTCGACGCTATTAACTTCAGCTCCTTCTGCTTTCATTATGTTATCAAGTCGCGCAGCAGCAACCACGACGTTTTCATCTAAATAATATCTTAAGTATGGTTTTAGAATATTTAGCATTTTATCTTCTTTGCTGGCCGTGTTTCCTCTTAGTAGTTCATATAAAGTGATATCTGAGTAAGCAAATCCAAATCCTCTCTTTAATAAATCTTCTGTAGGAAATTATATGCGGGCCTAGTTCTTTTTCACCAAGATAGGAAAAAACGTTAGTGTCAAGAATAACTCTTTGCTTAGGTGAATTTGCGTCAGAAGATTCGTCAGGAGACATCGTAATTCAGTGGGGAAGGGAAAATTCTCTTCCCAGAAGCTTTTTTAAGAGTTTCAATAAACTCTCTGTCAGATTTCTCACTTTCATTGTTCTCGACGGCCTGCTTATTTATTTTTACAACAGGGACGCTAGGTAAAGATACTGTACCTCCAACCTTTTCTGGTTTAACTTTGTTTTCCTTGCCGACCATAGCTTATTTTAGCACATCAAGCCACACCAAACCTCAGTACTTACCTTTTTAGAGGAATTGAGAAAATTTTGTTGTTAACAAGAAGAAAAATCTTTTTGTCAGAGCTGGAAACTACCATTCCACTGGCCTGCCTGGCCTCGTCAACCACATATTCAAATTTATAACTGCCGGTTTTATCAAGCTCTACAATACGCCCCAAACCCCTGTCCAACACATACAATGAATCCAACGATGGATCAGTGTAAATAGCTGTGGCTTCCCCAAAAGGACGGGGAAGGTCTAAAATACGGAAAGAGTCTTTTGTCCCCCTTGCATACCTGGTAATATTTCCATCAGAACCCAAAACATATATTGACCCGTCTATCGTCCAGCTTTTGGTTTCCCTCACCAAATCCAGGGAATCACTTTTAAGCCACTCCTGTTTGTCTCCAAAACCGTTCGTTATCCCAGGATACTTCCAAATAACTCCGCCCTTTTCCAACAAATAAAGATTTGAGCCAAAAGCCGCAATCTTTACAGGAGAATTCCACTGGCTGTCTGCCGGAATAATTACTTTCCCTCCGGTTTTATCAACTTCCGAAACCCCATCTTTGCCTAGAACATATGTCCTCCCGTCAACATTTGACACAGACAAAGGACTTGTTGCCTTGCCCGAAACCGTAGTTTCTTTATTTTTGCTGCCCACAAACACAACACGCTCACCTTGAATATCTAAAACGGCCATTGTCCTGTTGCTAAACGCTAAATCAGAGGCGCTAATATCCTGTCTAAAAATGGTCAGGTCGGTAAAGGGTGTGGCAGGAACATGAGATTGTCCCAAAATCTCCGATTCTTGAGAATCAAGTTCACTTTTAAGTTGATCTAGAGCTGGATCGTCAACCCCTTCTTCTTTCAGGGAAGTCAGAATTGCCTTAGCTTGCGTAAAAAAATCACGGGACTGTAAGATGTTTGACCCTTTTAAGGAGACAGCATCACTATAAAGCACTTGTGCACGGCTTAAACGGTCCTGATATGAGGCTTTGTAATCCCGAACTCCTTTTTGTTTTATCCCAAAAAAGATACTGACACTCAATAAAACTAAAAGTACTGTGCCAACATAAAAAGCCGTTCTTCGGGAGGCCGAGGGAATGCCTGGCGTAAATTCACGCTCAGGCAGCATGTAAGCAAATTTAACCAATAGCTTCTTAAAAATACTTGGCTCTGCACAAGTTTTGACGGCAAGAACAGGCATGGTTTGTACTTCTTCAGCAGAAACTGACACAACTTTAGCTTTAACCACTACTCCTCCGGCTTTAGGGTCATCACTTCTGTGGATAAGGGGACTTATGGCGTCAGCAACTTCATCAGCCGTACTTTTACCCTCAAATATTTCTTCTAAATTTCCCACTAAAGCTCTATTGAAGAATTCAGCCGTACCCAACAGGAACAAATCTCCAGAATCTAAACGTCCCGAGAAATTGTCAGAATTCAGACGATAAGGTTTTTGGCCCCTGACCGCCCAGATTTCAGCCAAACCCCGCTTGGCAAAATAAATGTGGTCACCTGAAACTATGCAAGCAGCAAAACCCGGATTGTTGCTTCTAAATGTTGAGTATAATCTTTCTACTATCGAAGATGTATTTTGAGCTATGCTACTTGATGATAAGCACTCCGCCTGAAGAAGAGAGAGAGCCTCGTGGCCACTTTCGATTGCGGATGTAGCATCAGCTTCCCCACCTGCTTCCAAGGATAACAAAACTACCAGCCCATCCTTTTCATAAACCTGCGTCCAGGCACGCCTTGTAGCATTTAGAAGAATCTTGGCAGTGAGAACGGGCATATTTTTACAGCAAGATAAAGGCAAGAACTAGTACTGCCAACGCAAAAATAAAATGCGCCCAGGATAACGTGCGCACTAAACTTTCAAGGCCAATTTCTAGAGTTTGGGTCATGAGGTATGTCTGTTTTACTGTAACCGCAGCAAAAACAACATACACAGAAAATGCGACAAGATAAAAAACTTTCACCAAAAGCCAAATTGATGCTGATTCAAATATCATATGTTTCCCTTATTGCGCTGCAAATCTTGCAAGATGTTTGTTACTTGCGCCGGATTAGGAACATTTTCAAAATTAAAGTTAGGAAGGGCTCCGGCCGTTTGGATTTCAACATTGCCAAAGTGGAAAAACGTCCCAAGCAAACCTCCCACTTTATAAGTTATTTCCTGAATGTTATCCAAGCGAGCGTCGGAGATTTCCCTATAAATAAGGGTATAGAAGTCAACATCCACTATCCTTCTGTTTGTAATGATATTCACGTTAAAAAACCAAGTGAGCGCGCCCTGGATAAAAACAGCAGTTGTAAACAGATACCAAAGCACAACTGTTGCTAGTTGAAACCTTCCCGGAAACGCAGATATCCCGGGAAAAAAATTTAGAAGTGTGGGGGCAAGCGCAAGAAGAATAACTAGTAAAATCCAGGGGAGGTTGGTTATCGGGTGGCGACGAAGCAATAGAATTACCTGCTCGTCATCATCCTGGTTCTCAAATTTTGCTTTTTTGGGAAGATAAAAAAATGCAGACAAAGGATTTCCTCCTTTTTTTACTGCGCTTCCGTTTGTATTCTTTTGTTCAGAAACGTAAAGATCAGGCATGGGTTTATGTTATTCTACACCACTACAAGCCTTCGATACAATTAGCGCCTCTCGATATTAAAAAGCGGTCCGACGATTTGAATATTTCCCGGCGCACGCAAATTGAAGAAAGTCTTAAACTCATCTCCCGAGAAAGTATCGGCTCCGGCATCTCCGGAAACGGAAACAGAGTTTGTTTTGCCCATACCAGTATCCCAATCAGAAACTGAAACGCTGCTTATAGAGTTGTATGGAGTAATTCCCCGCGAGGAAAGTTCCTGTTTGACTTTACCCTGGTCCCAAGTGTCACTGTCTGCTTTATCAGGTTGAGAAAGATGGGGTTGCGTCCCAGAATCGGCTTTGGCTAATTTTAAGCTGTTTACAATATCTGCAACCTCATCACTTTTTAGCCAGGCGCTCTTGTTGTACTCTTTCCGGTAACCTTGAGCGGCATAAAAACAAGGCGAATCTTTGTCATAGGCTAGGCTGTTAAGATCCCCAAAGCTGCCCACGTCGCCTGATGTGTCTCGCATCCTTTTGGTCCAGGAAGTTGGGGACCACCCAATATCTGCAGAGGCCAGCTCATACCCGCCAAAAGTCGAAGCATACCATGCTGTAATCGGCGACCCTCCCGATGTTAGTATTTCTCCTTCGGTTGCCCTAACTGCCTGCTCCCAGTTTCCCCCGCGGTTTGAACCTTTGTAGACCTGGCAAGCCTGTGTTGTACAAATAGATTTTGCTCCCCCATTTGTGTAAGACCACGCATAAGAACGGGCAGCTACTGCCTGGGCCTTCAGAGCCTCAATCGGCCAATCCCCCGGCATTTCGGCAATACCTAAAAGATAAGTCTCCATAGTCAAATTCCCGTATCCATTGACCGAAATTGTAATATTGCCTTTATTCTCAAAACTTACACCCTGGTAATAAACATTTAAAATATCTTTATAATTTTGACCGGCTTTTGCCCTCCCATAAGCTCCATATTGATTTAAACCAACACGGTGCGGAATGCCATATGTATAGAAAGCAAAGCCTGGTGAAAATCCCGGGTCAATTTTTCTGTCATCCGTACACAACAAAGGACCGGCGCCTAAAGAGGTTGGCAGACGAAGACTAGCCAACTTTGCCGCAATTAAGTTTTTCTGCTTTTGGGTTAAACCTTGGATATATTTTTCAACCTTAGCCACTTCCCCTGCTAAAAAGTCCGCGTTTTTATTTAAAGAACTTTGGGCTGTTTGAAGAGAAGTTCGATTTTGAGTCAATGTCTGCTTATCCTTTTCCAAATCATTTATTTCCTGGGCAATTTTTATAATATCCTGTTGGTCCTGGGCAATAACTCTTGAACGGATGGCAATTTGCTGTAAAAGATCTGTGGCTGTATCAGCTAGCAAAAATGGGACCAGAGGATCTTGTTGGCGCAAAACCATATAGTGGCGTTTAGTTTTTTCTTCAAACAACTGCTGGCGAACCGCCAAACTCGTTTCCCTGTCTTCTAGGTTTTTCTCAACCGTATCCAGCTGGCGCGACAGGCTACTTATTTTTGCGTTCAAGCTGTTTATTTTAGTACGAAGACTGGCCAGTTCTGCTTTGTTTTTATCATGCGCCGGCTTTATTTGGTCAATTTCTCTTTGAATCTGGTCAATTTGGCATTGAAAAGATTCGGCATTGTTGGCATTGGCGCAATCAGCATGCGCAGAAGAGGAAACAAAAAGCAAAAAACAAAAAGCAAAAATAGGAGTTAATAAAGACAGGTAAAATCGGTTTTTCATCGATGCTTGATGTTTCTGCTTACTTAAGTATACCAGCACAGTTACAGTCTAAGTTCGCAGTCCAAGTACAGGAGTTTGAACTATTCTTTTAGTTCCGTGGTCAGTGGTGAAACATCTTCATCGTGCGCTCTCAAAACTACGATTTTCCCCGCCATATCTTCGTCTTTTCTAAGCAATCTATCAAACGCCAGTGTCAATGTAGAAGCCTTACTTTGTGGAACCTTTAGAAGAACAACTGCGTAAATCGTGTTTTTTGCATAGTCTTCAAAATCAGAGTCGTTGGTAACCAAAACGCGCTTTTCTTTTTTAGAAATCGCTGCTAATTTGGAGTCTGGAGCTGATTTTGGCGCCAAGAGTACATCAAAACCGCCTGCTTTTAAAAAACGGGCAAGGTCAATTCTTACATTCTCATCGAGAAGAAATCGCCGATTGGGTGTTGACAACAACGTAACCTTCTCGAGTTATAGAACTGGCATAGTCAAGTGCAGCTTTTATATGTTTGGGGTTGAGCGCCGGGAAGGCTTCAATTATTTCCTTCTCTCCTGCCCCTTCAGCCAACATCTCCAAAACTTGCCAAACCATTATCCTCGTTCCTTTAAGTGTGGGCTTACCATGGCAAATTTTCGGATCAGCCACGATGTATTTATTAATTACAACTTTTTTCATGCTTACATTGTAGCACAAAAATTCAAATCAGCTCGCAGAAAACGGGTCTATTGTGGTACACTTTGCACAAACCTCTTCAAAAAGAGGGCCTGTTTGTATGAAAAAAATATTATCTTCACTTTTTATTGCCCTGCTTCTCCTGTCTATTTGGTCACCAAGGCAAATTTATGCTGCTACATGCACCTATGAATTTGAACCCAAAGGACCCACAGCCGACAGGCCAGTTAAATTTATTATTTCCAACCCAGAAGGTTTTAACCAGGCCGATCGATATCGTTTGAGGCTGACAAATACTTTTGGGGCAGATGACTGGATATCGGGTTTCTTTACTCCAATTAATGGAAAACTTGAGTTCCAGGCGGGAGGACGAAGGGATGAAACCAAGGCAGGCACACACACCATCTCTGTTCGTGCAGAATCAGACAATCAAGATAGATGCACTTTCACTTACACCATTAAACCTCAAGAGCAAGGATGTAATGTGGTAAGAGAACCCAAAGGACCTGGCGTAGGCCAGTCAGCAAAATTAACTTTTTCTAATCTTGCCTTAAAACAAGGCGTAAACGCCGGCTGGGGCAGATGGTTTGCAGAAATAACCCCCCGAAGTAGTGGCTCCATAAAGGCTGTCAACGAAAAAGCAGGCGGTGTCGAAGTGGTGACAGGAGACTTCAAGTCAGAAGGTAGCTACACAGTTACTCTTAAAGGACGCAGTGGTCTAAGTACTAAGGTGTTCTGCCAAACCATAGTCCGTGTTGCCCAAAATCCTGGGGATCAGTCTGCTTACACACTACAGCCGGGCGAATCCCAACCCACCTCTCCCAGCGAAATTAAACGCTGTGGAGATGATAACTCGGGCCTTTCCACTGCGCTCGGCTGCATACCAGTTGGAGATACTAATTCTTTTGTTGGGTGGTTTTTGAAGTGGGCACTTGGAATTTCTGGAGGAGTAGCGTTTTTATTGATTATTTTCGCAGGGTTTCAAATTATGTCTTCGACAGGCAATCCGGATAAAATTCAAGGTGGGAAGGAGCTCCTAAACGCAGCGATATCCGGTTTAATTTTGATAATCTTTTCTGTCTTCTTGTTAAAATTAATTGGAGTAGATATATTAGGTCTACCGGGATTCTAAAAATGGAACTTGCGCAAGCAGTTACACCAGCAATAAATTTTGATGTCTTGCAAGACAACTTAAACCAAACAGGTTACAATCCCCAGTTGAACACGCTCGGTGGAATCGTGAGCGCTTTTGTACCTTATGTTTTTGGTCTGGCTGGTATAGTTTTGTTTCTTTACTTCATCTGGGGAGGGTTTGGAATCATGATGTCCCATGGTGATCCAAAAGCCACCGCCGCCGGAAAAGACAGGATAACCCACGCCGTCATTGGCTTTGTAATTATTTTTGCTGCCTTTTGGATTGTGCAAATATTAGGCTTGATATTAGGCATTCCGCAGTTTAGAAATCTCTTTTAAGTTTGTGATACAATCTGAAACCTGACATGGCAAAACCTACCCCGTCTCCAAACGGTGTTCCTAATCATGTGGCCATAATTATGGATGGCAACCGCCGCTGGGCTGCAAAACATGGACTTGGCGCAGTTGACGGACACAGGGTCGCTGCTGAAAAGACGATAAAGCCGGTTGTCGAACACGCCATAAAACGTGGGATTGGTCACCTAACTTTTTGGGCATTCTCTACAGAAAACCAAAAACGTGACACTCTCGAGCTTCAGGGACTTTTTAAAATCTTCCGGGATGCTTTAAAAACTAACCTTTTGGAACTTGCGGAGTTGGGAGTTAAAATAAGAATAATAGGCAACATCGACTGGTTCCCAAAAGATATTGCCACATTGGCCAAAAAAATTGTTGAAAAAACCAGAGACAACAAAAAAATCACCGTTTCTTTTGCTCTAAATTATGGCGGTCGCGATGAAATCCTGCGGGCTATCTCCCGCCTTTTGGACAAAATCCAAACTCACAATCGCTCTGTAGAAACTCCTATAACTGAAGAGGAGTTTTCAAGCTACATGGATACCGCTGGCATACCTGATCCTGATCTGATTATTAGAACCGGCGGGGACAAAAGGCTTTCGGGGTACTTCCCCTGGCAGGCGGTCTATAGCGAACTTTACTTTACAAAAACTTTGTGGCCTGATTTTTCGCCTTCAAAATTTGAGTTGGCTTTGAAAAACTTTGCCCAACGCACCAGAAGATTCGGGAAAGGCAAGTTTATAGATTACCTCAAGAACGCAGCCAAAAAAGTGGCAGTTGGACATTAGCCACACCGTGTCATTTCGAACGGAGTGAGAAATCTAGTTATTCTGCACTTCAACGAGATCTCTCGTCAGTTACACCTCCTCGAGATGACAACTATCACCGCTTTTCTTGCAAAGCTACGCTTCTGCCTGATACACTTAGAACTGTGAAAATAATAAAAAGTAACTCGTCAGCTCGCAACATAGTAACTAGTTTCGCAAAGTGCACAATTGCCGCCCTCTTTACTCTAATCATTAATCACAAGTTACTAGTCACCTCTGCCTTAGCTGTCGATATAGGCGCCGAGTACAATTCTCCTGTAAAAAATATCACCGACATGGGAGGTTTGGTCTCGACCGTAGCCGGGAATCTTTATCTTATCGCCGGCGTTATAGTCTTCATCCTTTTCCTGTGGGGCGGGTTTGAATACATCCGTGGCGCAGGCTCTGATGACAGGGATGCCATTGGCCGCGGGAAAAAGATTATTTTCTCGGCAATTACCGGTTTCTTGATTATCTTCGTCTCATATTGGATAATTCTACTTATTGAAATGTTGACCAACGTTAAAATATTTTAATATGAGAAATCTCATCTTTGCTTTGATACTCTTTTTATCTATTGTCTTTTTTGGTGCATCTCCAGCTTTTGCTCAAGCAGGCAGTACCTTCGACAGCGAAGTGGAGTGTCGACTTTCCGGATGTTCAGGCACCTGTAATGATATAACTGTGGGCGATCAACCCACGTTTGTCTGTTACACCTCCACTGGCGGGACTGGAGCTTTATTTGGAAAAATTAAACCACCCGCTAAAGTAACTTCAGACGTTTCAGGCTTAGGTAATTTTATTGGCGCAATTTTAAGACTCTTAGTTATTGCTGGTGGAGTTTGGGCTCTGTTTAACTTTATAATTGCAGGGTATCAGTTCATTCAAGCCGGCGGGGATGCAAAAGCAGTTAGTGCCGCCTGGGCAAGAATTTGGCAAAGTCTTGTAGGTATAGTCATAATTGCTGCGTCTTTCCTGTTTGCAGCTATCATTGGGCAAATATTCTTTGGAAGTCCAACAGCAATTCTTTCGCCAAAACTTATAACACCATGATAGAACTAATCGCAGACACAAGCCTTGGAGAATTAAAAGGACTTGGTCCTTTGGGTGACCCCGCCTCCTTTTCAGAAGGCACAGGCGGACTTTTGGAGAAGTTATTGTCCAATATTATTGGCTTTTTAACTGTGGGGGCTATCTTGTGGTTTGTTGTTCAAATCGTCATTGGGGGTTACAGCTTAATGACAGCAAGCGGAGATCCTAAAGGAGCAGCTGATGCAAGACAAGGGATCACAAATTCAATAATCGGGTTGGTTGTTGTTTTTGTAGCATTAATTTTTGTTTCCGTTATCGGATTCCTATTGGGGGTTGATGTTTTGAAAATTGGCGATTTTGTTAACAACTTAAGTATTAAATAGAACACACATGTACCTGGCAGATATCTCAAACCCAATAACACCTAGACTAAATCCTACAGCAGGAACTTCTGTTGGTTTGTTTAGCTCAGTCATTGCTGTAATTATCAAAACTCTATTTGTTGCCGGATTTGTACTATTTATCGTTTACTTTTTAATTGGAGGTCTGCAGTGGATTACATCCGCAGGAGATGCAAAAGCCCTTGAAAAAGCCCGCAATAGTGTAACCCAGGCAATTTTTGGCATTGTAGTTATGCTTGCCCTCTTTGCAATCATAAGGCTTATTGAAGCTGTCTTTGGCGTCAACATTTTACAAATTGATCTTGGCGCGATTAAAATATAATTACATACGGTGAGGGGGTGAAAACATGACAAAACAAACTTTAAATTTTCTTTGGGCGTCTAGCGTAGCTTTGGCTCTTTCTGCAACACCAATTGCAGCTCAAGAATCAGCAAAAATTAATGTGGGTACAGGTGCTCCATCCACAACCGTTGCTAACCTAACAATTGGAGCAATCGTCTCAACAGCTATTAAAATTTTAGTCGTTGTTGCAGCTGTCTTGTTCTTCTTCTGGTTGGTATTAGGTGGTATTAAATGGATCACCTCAGGTGGAGATAAAAACAAAACCGAAGAAGCTCGCCAACAAATAACGTCAGCTTTGGTTGGTTTGGTTGTAGTCTTTTCAGCCTGGGCAATTGCCCAACTTATAAGGATATTGTTCGATGTCGACTTGTTCAATCTTACGATTAGCAGAGTTGGTGTCTAACAGCAAAAGTGATAGGGATTAGTGATAGCGATTTTAGGTGTCTATCCTGATCCCTTTCGCATTTTGCCCCATCGCTGCTTTTCTGATACACTTGCAATATGGCAAGCTGGTTGGGAACTGCATGTGTTGGCACAAAGATAAGCGACACAGTTGATGCGTCGGATGTCGCAACAATTGCTGGTTTGGAGTGCGCTTTTGGGAACGTCATTGGTGTCGTTTTGGCTCTTTCCGGTGTGGTAGTTTTCGTTACGTTTTTGATAGGAGGTTTTAAATATCTAACCTCAGGATCTGATCCAAAGGCAGTAGAATCAGCAAAACATACTCTAACAGCAGCCATTGCGGGGCTAGTTGTTTTGGTTTTGGCATTTGCGGTTTTATTGGTTATTCAAGCTGTAACAGGAGTGCAGGTAACTCAATTTAAAGTAACGACTCCATAGGAATGGAGTAATTTCTAATTTTCAATTTACAATTTTCAATCAATTATCAAATTACAATTTTTAAATTAGAAACTCTTCATGATCCGCTTCTTATCATTCTTATCACTATTTCCCTTCTTTTTGATTCTGTTCACACAAACCACGCACGCTGCTGATACTACTCCCGATTCTTATGGAACCGAAAAGGGCCAGCAGCTATTTAGCCCTGAAAACGCCCAGAAATTAATTCCTTATAAAGGAGATTCTCCAACCATTGCTGACTTCGGAAAATCTGCGGAGTTTTTCCGTGACTCAACCAATGCCTATGCTCCCACACCCTCTCCCCAAGCACAAATTGATCCAAACTCTAAAGTGTTAGGCAGTTCCATTTTTGAAAACTTCTTTAATGCCCTCAGGGGTCTGTTTGATGAAGTTTTCGCCAGGCTTTTTTCTGGCGGCATACCTTTCTTTGGGACTATTTACACCAATGGAACAAATGCTCCTAAGCTGACCGAAACAGAAGAAACAAAGAACGAGTTTAACCGCGGAGTTGACGAATATATCGACTCACTAAACCCATTCAACGCTAATCCCTTCAGAATAACCTCAGGAATCGCCTCAGCCTTCAATATGCAATCCGAAAATCTTAAGGGAATCATAAATAGTGCAGCCGAAGCAACTGAAGTTCCAGCCCCTCTTTTATTGGCTATCTCCCAAACCGAAGCCCCGGGAGCTTTTAGCTACACAGATGAGGACGTGAAGTTTTTTAGCACGGACAATTGGTGGGCTGGTTCGCCATACGACACCCTCAAAAAGGGGTATTGCTACAATACCTGTTCTGATCCGTCATTGGGTTGTCCAAACAACGACGTCCGTGGAGCAACACAATTCGAGGCCGCCACATGGAGAAGTTTAATAAACGATAACGCCTCTCGTGGTTTAGTAGGTATCCAAAGCGTGTTGCAATCAAAATTTGGATTGAACAAGACCATCACTGCCGACGACCGGTGTAATGTGGCTGCAGCTTTTGTTGGCACAGCTGTTAAAATAAAAAGGGACGCCGGAGCAACACCAGCTTGGGACGAGCCAACTATAAGAAAGGTTGCTGGGGCCTACTGTGGAACATGCAACCCAAGTCGTGCGTGTGGGCCTGATTACTGTGGAACCGTATGGAGGCTTTTTAAGTCATATTCTTCCCAATCACAATGAAATACCTTACTGCCATAGGCCAGTTTTTTACCAGGAGTAAAAAAAGAATTGCTGTCTTGTTGATTGTTATCTTGTTAGCAGCAGGCTATGTGTTTACCAGCAACAACCAGGCTCCCGCTACACAAACCACCTCACCTCTTCCAACACCAACCAAAGCCCTAACCATACAGGAACAAAACGCTTTACAGCAAAACAAGCAGCGTTTAATTTCTCAACTGCCCTTCAGTTCGGAGCAATTCACAGTCCAGTACTTCCCTGACCAGGACTATTTCTTAATCTCTATTCAGAGGCAGCCATACGAAAATAATAAAGCCTTAGCGGAAAGTTGGATGAGACAAAATGGAGTTGATCCAGGGTATGTAACAATCCAATGGAGCGCCGTCCGCGGCGCCGGCCCCAGACAATAACCAGTTTTCGTCCGCGGCTTCGCTCCCTAACGAAGAGGAACCAGTCTCACTTCAAGCTTGGCATTGAGTGCCCTTGCAACTTTTTCTAAAGTTTTGTGGGTATAGCCTGTATAGTCCGCTGCTTCAATCCGAGCAATGTTGGATTGAGTAGTTCCAACCAATTTTGCCAACTGCGTTTGAGTAAGACCCGCTTTTTTGCGAAGATCATAAATCTGAAGAGCAATACCCCAAGCAGCCCCTGCTTGGTCAAGCTCGTACTGAAAAGCAGGATCCTCCTTGAGAATTTTTTCTATTGTTCTATCAAGATCGTCTTTTTTTCTTTTCATTTTCCTCCTTGTGATAAACTCTACTTCTAAGTTCAAGTTGTCCTGGTAGTAACTAATTTCAAATTCCATAGTGGTTATATCAAAGTTGATATAAATGTCAAGAAGTGCAATTGATTTTTAAGGTGGTTTTTTGACAAGTTACTTAGTATGGTATATGCTTGTTTTTAGGCTAAACCATATTAAGTATATGTCGTACTTATCCAAAATATTGATTGATAGAATAGAAAGCAAACTAAAATTTCTTCAGAAACTAAGGCCTTTGCCCCCTTCTGCCGTAAAAAAACTCCAAGAACAGTTTGAAATTGAAATGACTTACAACTCAAACGCCATCGAGGGAAACAGCCTTACTCTAAAAGAAACTTATCTTGTTATCCAAGAAGGTTTAACTATAAAAGGAAAACCCCTTAAAGACCATCTAGAAGCAAAAGATCATCATGAGGCTTTGGAATTTTTGCATGAGACCGTCGAACACGGCTCGCAACCAACCCTCTCTGAGCACTTAATACGAACGCTCCATCAAATCGTTATGAAGAAAACCGACGAAGAGTATGCAGGAAAATATAGGAATAGCAAGGTTTTTATAGGAGGAGCCGATCATGTTCCTCCCGACGCGCTTCTCGTACCGAAACAGATGCCTGATCTTATTCGTTGGTTTTCCAAAAACATAAAGCGCCTTCACCCAATAGAACTTGCAGCTCTGTTGCACCACAAACTCGTTTACATACATCCATTTTTTGACGGAAACGGCCGGACAGCACGATTAGTTATGAATATTATACTGATGAAGGCCGGATATCCGTTGGTTATTATACTGAAAAACGATAGAAAAAAATACTATCGAGCTTTAAGCCAAGCAGATAGCGGAAAATATTCTCTTCTCGTTCAAGTTATTGCTCAAGCAGTAGAACGTTCTCTGAATATTTACTTAAAGACCCTTACACCAATAAACCAACGCAGGGAAAAGTTTGGTTCGCTTAGGCAGATGAGTAGAAAAGCTCCATATTCAACTAAATATTTAAACTTGTTAGCGCGAACTGGCAAGCTTGAAGCCCACAAACAAGGCCGAAATTGGTTAACAAGCTATGAGGCAATTAGAAGATATATTGGCCAAAGAGAAAGAGCACGAAAATTTGTTAGATTGAAAAAGTAAGGCTTTTTGTGCTAAGATCGTGTTAGAGTACAAAACGTAATCCATGAAACTCTTCAAGCCTGCTCGCAATCTAATTCGCAGCGTTGCCCGCCACCCAAAGTTTTTTGTCTTTATTCTTTTCTGTGCTCTTGTGGCCGCCCCCGCAGCCTATGCCCAATATTCTCTGGATACCCACCAAGAAGCCCTCAATGCATCTGGACAGAATTTACAAAAATTTTCTGAGCAAAATTTTGCTGGTTTTGTTAATTCAGTCAACACCGCTTTACTTGGCTGTCCGAAATGTAACGACTCAGACCTAAAAGTAGGAGTAATGCCATTTACCGTAAATATGATTGCTGGGTTGTACAGCAATCCCCCTGCTTCAGGGATTGCTTATCTTGACGATGTGGCCCAACGTTTTAATCCAGTTCGCCCAGCTTATGCCCAAACAGGTACTGGTTTTACTGGACTAGCACCACTTCTACCTCTGTGGAAAGCATTTAGAGATTTTGCATATGCGTTTTTTGCCATATTATTTGTAGGAATTGGCTTAGCCATAATGTTCCGCATGAAGCTAGATCCTCGAACCGTATTGACCATTCAATCTGCCATACCAAGAATCGTTATTGCTCTATTACTTGTTACTTTTTCTTACGCAATTGCAGGCTTAATGATTGATCTTTTATATGTAATGATATCCTTAGCAATTCTCATATTTGGTCGAGCCGGAGCCGACGTACCTCATTTTCAAGAAATGTACCTAACTGGGGGATTTGGAGCTTTGTGGGGAAGCTTGTGGGGAGTTGTTGGAGGAGGAAAAACAGCCGTAGTTTCAGGGCTTACTTCAATTGCTGGCCTTTTAGGTTTTTTGCTTTTACCAACTATTCCTGTTCTCTCGGGTGCATTGTTTGGAATTGGCTTAGGTGCCGGTTTATTTTTGTTGCTTTTAGTCGTCATAATAATTTATGTTCTTTTCAAAATTTTTATGGATCTACTTCGAGCATATATTGGTATTATTATTGCTGTGGTGTTGGGCCCTCTCCAGATAGCTTTAGGTGTTATACCAGGCTTCCCGGGGTTCGGGTCTTGGCTGAAAGGGCTCTTTACTAATGTATTAATCTTTGTTGGTGTAGCATTTGTACTAATGTTGGGTCAAACCATAATTGGTTTAGGTTTTGCAACTAACCTTTGGCACCCTCCTTTGTTGGTAGGAGGCGGATTAGTTGGAACTGTTATTCCCGTGCTTATCTCTATTGGAATTCTCCAAATAGTTCACCAAGTCCCCGAGGCAGTCAGACAAATAATGGCTGGAAGACCGCCCGAATTTGCACCTGGCCAAGCAGTAAATACACTTGTTGGATCACCTGCATCTGGAGCAATGGAGGATAGAGCTAGAAGATCAACTGGGTTCTTTGAAGCTGCTGCTTGGAGAGTTGGAGGAGGAATTTTGGGAAGCGGGGGGGGTCGGAGAAGATAAACATTAGTAGATGATTGAATCTTCCTTATGTGTCAGGATCCAATCCAACCTTAGAACGAAACCACTTTCTAAAACCAACACCCGCTTTCATGGGACCACCTAACTCACGCGCTACTCCCCTCACCCCATACAACTCTCGTCTTAGCCTGCTAGATTGAGCCCTTTCATCCTCTATTGATATCCTTGAAGGATCCATAAGCCTATCCTTCGTTGCGTCAGAAAGCTTTCTCTTGACGTCAAGTATACCAGCGTCTTTGTCCATTGTCTTTCTTATAGCTTCAAGCCTTTCACCGTAACGCAACCTACCTCCCTCGGGTCCTCGACCGCTCCTGTAAGCATTTATGGTATTTACAAGGTCTTCTAACCTCTTGTAATCTGCCCAATCACGCCTATCTTTGCCTGATGGGTATCGAGCTCCAATTAACGCACTTGCAAACTCATCAATACCGTAATTTGCCAACACTCTATCTAAACGATCTCCGGTTTGTGTATCAGAATTTCTCTCGATTATTGGCCTTATGTCGGAGTATTCTAAATCTCCTGTCCGTGTTTGAGGATCATATAGCTTACCGTACAACTCTTTAAACTTTTCGTTTTGATGAGGAAATCCGAAATACCTAAATATGGTATAAGCCAATCTTACTACGCCTTTATCTGTCCCAACAGCTTGTTGAACAGCTAAAAGATAGGCATCTATCTCTTGGTTTGTAATACCAATATCACCCTCTCCGCGATAGTTTGTACCCCTGCCACCTAACACATCAGAAAATCTATGGGTTGTTCCTTCAAGTATGTAAGAAGAAGAGTGTTCAGCATATATATAATTGTTGTTTCTCCCAACTCGTCTCAAACCTGGAATAATAGTAGTGGGGTCTTCATATTCTCCTTCCGCCCCACCTTCCCTGTGAACTCTATAACCTTGAAGTTGGAATAATAGAGACAGGCACCTTCTTGTCTCCGAATCAGCCCTCAACCAAGTACCTATTCCCCCAGGAAAAGGACCTTGTTGTTCAATGTGTGCAGCCACATCATCAATGCGGCTGGAATCCATAGTAAAGTTAAGCAAGATCAACCTTTGCATGGTATCGTAACTTAAGCGAAATAGTCGGTCGCGGGAAGCTCGTAAAACCAAATTAAGTTCGGCAGCAATCGCGTCAGTACGACCTCCATCCATAACATCGCTTAAAACCTGAAAGGACCTGACATCCAATGGAATTCCCTGATAATCGTTTGCGCCGATCAAATCAGGCAACTGGTGAAGTCGAGCCCACCGTCTCGAGAAAGTACTCCCATTTGAGGGGTCAGGTTCGTCTACTCTCCACTCGATTCGGCGTACAGCATAAGTTCTATCAATATCTGGTTGTGCTCCCCCCGGATTGGCGGGTTGTGGTTCCGAGCGAGCTGCCCGAGCGGCTTCCGCCGCAAGCCTCCTTTGTTCTTCGATAAACGCTCTCTGTTCCTCAGCCGCTTGGCGTTGGGCTTCTGCTGCCGCCAGTTGAGCTTCTCTTACTCTTGCCGCTTCTTCATCCCGCACGGGTGGTCTGGCTGGCTCGGGTTCTGTAACCCTCGCTGCAGCTGCTTCAGGAATAAGTTTCTGCCACTTCCAAGATTCGTCTGTATATCTTTCTAATTCTTCCTCGGGAATGGTTCCTGGTTCAGCACGATTGTACATTTCCTGCATAACTCGCTGGAGTCCATGTTCATACCTCCATCCTGCCAACCCTTCAAAAAGAGTTCTGTTGGCGCCATTCAAGGTGAGTGAGCTAGCACGATCTATTTGTGCGGATCTGTCCATTTTTTCAGAAATTGCCAGCGCTTGGCTGGGAAGGTCGGGCAAGGTTGCAATTTCTGCCGCATCCGCATCTAACTGTCGGTCACCAATAACAAACAATCGTAAACTTTCTGCACGAGCTGCAAGTCTAGAACGTTCATCAATAAGCTGACTTCTCCTCTCGCGGTCAGCAATTGTGGGAGCAGCACTTGCTTCTACTGCATCAATTTCACCTTGGACGACTCTAAAAGGACGAAGCTCAACCCGATCTACTGCAGCCTCGCGGGGTGCTCCTGGTATTTCTGGTGCCATATACCAAATTATACAAGAAAAGTTGTTCTACTCCAAGCTTATTGCTATTATTAGTAAGTTATGGCTGAAACTGCTCCAATATCCGAAGGTCCAAGACCAGAAATTAGCCCTTTTGACAGCTTAAGAAAAAATTTTGGTGCAGCTGCTCGACAGATAAGAGGAATTGAGAGTGGGAACGAAGCCGAAATGCGCGCAGCTGTTCACGATCCTGAAGTTTGGAAAAAGACATTTCAACGTCTAGCCGTCCCGGGAGAAAGTGTGGATACTTGTCATCAAAATTACTGTAGGGAACTTGCCCAGACAGCCGTGCAACTTGGAGCCAGTAATGAACAAGTTCAAAGCTTTGAAAGTTTTTTAGGGCTCCCCGAGGGGAAAATTGATTACTATTCGGCTTTTATGGATGCTACGAGTTGGCAAAAAGCTGCCACTGGCGGAACCCCGGGTGGCGTAGAAAGAAAAGCTGAACCAGTTGATCTTTTTCAAGCACACCCACCCGAAACTGGAGAAAAACTGCCGCGCTATAGAGATAGAGATGAGCAAATTGCTTACAGAACTTACCAGGAAGCCTGGAACCCCAACCCGTTAATGGCAAACCGTGTTGATAACTGGTTTGAGAACGAACGGGCCAGGTTAAGAGCGCGCGGTGAAGTAGGACAATCTTCTGAAAAAAGAGAAGTAAGGCCTCCATTGAGGTGGTTGTTGGATGAAATTAATACGTCACTGAAAGATAGAAATGTCGACCTAAACGACCGTACACAAGTTGAGGCTCAAATAAGAAACGAAGCATTTTGGCTGGGAACTCCTGAGAGCTTTTGGGAAAAACTGGCAGTAGGTTCTAAGCAAAGGCCGGAGGATTTCCAGGAGGAAAAATGCAGGGAAGTTTTAGAAGATATCCGAACAAGGAGAGGAGGGCATGACGATAGAGCCGAACTGCGCACCCTATTTGGGCTGCCCCCAGGTTACAGGTTTGATCTTTATGATTTAATTGACATAACAAATGGTTTTATCACCAACTCCCAACTTGTGGAACAAGAGGCTCGCCAATCAAGTGCCGCCAGCCAGATACCTACATCAGAAGTACCAATTCAAGAACTGATTAATCAAGGAGACAAAGATGACAGTACCCCAAGAAGATGGCAGAGATTCCGTGGCTCACTCAACCCCTTGGGTGGCGCCACTATGGCTACCCAAATCACTACACCAGAAGAGCCTGAAGCAGTCCAGGTGGAAGAGGTTGAGACACCTGTGGCCAGTGAAGGTTTAACTGGTGGCCTTCGCGAAGCGTTCCAAAAAGCGCAACAAGAACAAGCCCGGGAAGATAAGACTGGCAACAATGATAAAAGAGCGCAAAGAAGACAAAAGAGAGACGAACAGATCCGCCGCGCCCGAGAGCTCCGCAGAAAATACAGCGGCGGGTAATTCCCGTGTTTTGTGAAAAATCCTCCGAGTTGCAAACCCGTTTTCATATGTTAAGTTTGAAATAGAGAGACTTTTGAAGTATATTGTTTAACTCTCCTGGTTTTGCTTGATTTTTATACCCTTATGCCTTTAGAACAACATCCAGTACCACAAGAGATTTCATCCTACGAATTCCGCTTAGTCGGAGATATGACTTTGAAGCAATTTTTACAACTTGCCGGCGGGGTAGGAGTTGCCTTTTTGATTTTCGTTACTCCCCTTCCTGCTTTTATTAAATGGCCGGTAGTCGCATTCGCAGCAATTTCAGGTGCCGCTTTGGCTTTTTTGCCCATTGAAGAAAGGCCTTTGTCTTTCTGGTTTTTCTCATTTATTAAAGCCGTTTACTCACCAACACTTTATTCTTGGGAAGATGGGACATCACAAGACGTTTTTGCAAAAGAAAGCGCAGCAGTAACACCCGCAATTATTGCCCCCCAAGGCCAGGAAAAAGCCGAAGAGTATCTACGCTCTGTTCCGCAAACAGAAGTTGTAAACCGGCTTGAAGAAATAGAAAAAGGGTTTTTCAAAAAAATCTTTGGCCTGTTCCAAACGCCAACTCCCTCAGGCACGCCAACCCCAACTCAAGTCTCACCACAAGTTACATCCTTGCCTACTCCGGCTATTATTAATCCCAACGCACCGCTGGCTCCACCCACAGAATCAATTAAAATTGAACACCAACAAGCTGAACACAATCCCACTCCGATTACTCCTGTTTATGGCAGCAATATACAACCCGCCCGACAAGCCGCACAAGCCCAGTTTGCATTGCAGGCTGCTCCTCCCAATCCTCCCGTACAGCCCAACATTATTGTCGGCCAAGTAATCACCAATGACGGCAAAATCATTGAGTCGGCAATTTTGGAAATCAGAGAAGTTGGCGGCACACCAGTCAGAGCTTTGCGCACCAACAAAATTGGACACTTTATGACAGTTACTCCCATAAAAGACGGGGAATATGAAATTTTAACAGAGAAAGAGGGATTAACTTTCGATGTAATTAAAATAACAGCCAGCAGCAATATTATTCCACCGATACTAATAAAGGCGAAGTGAAATTTACAATGTAAATTGGAAATTGAGAATTGAAAATTATTTATATGTCTACTATTGTTCCCATAAAAGCATCCTCTCAACAGCACGTCATTGTTGCTGATATTGCTGAAGATATAGTTTTGACTAAAGACGGCGGAGCGGCATTGGTTTTGCGCTCCTCGGCTTTAAACTTTTCGCTTTTATCTGAAAAAGAGCAGGAGGCAGTAACGGTTTCTTATGCTGCTCTTTTAAATTCTTTATCCTTTCCTATCCAAATTCTTGTCCGCTCTCAAAAAAAGGATATTACCCGCTACCTGGCGTTTTTGGATACTCAAGAAAAACTCCAAACCAATCCGCAACTAAAAAGCCTTATGGTCGTTTACAAAAATTTCGTTTCCCAAATGGTAAAAAAAAGGAATGTTTTAGAAAAAGAATTTTATATAGTCATACCTTTCTCGCCGCTTGAACTGGGTATAACCACAGGCGGTTTTATCGATTTATTTACTCCTTCAGTTAGAACAAAAAAGGCAAAAAGCTTGCCTTATTCAAAAAGTTATATTATCAAAAAAGCAAAAACGGTTCTTTATCCAAAACGTGATCATTTAATCCGCCAAGTAGGCCGCTTAGGAATTAAAATGGATCAGTTGACAACGGAAGACTTGGCCACCTTGTTTTTTAAAATATACAACTCAAGCTCTCCGACCACCTAAAAAACTTATGCAATTACCAAACACAATTCCCGATTTGAAACCAAAAAGCCAGGTCGAACCACCAGCGGTAAGCAAACCCGCTTCCTCCAAATCTATCCAGGACATTATTGCCCCGCAAAAAATAGAGGTCGATTTTAACTACATAAAAATCGACGGCCGGTACTTTAGAACTCTTTTTGTTTCAGGCTATCCAAGATTTGTTTATCCTGGATGGCTTGACCAAGTTATTAACTTTGACCACTCATTAGACATCTCCTTTTTCACCTATCCAGTTGCCGGAAAAACAGTCCTTGATGATTTAAGACGCAAGATAACTGAAATGGAGGCAGAACTTGCTACCGACTTACAACGCGGGAAGGTGCTAAATCCTTCAACACAGGCAAAATTAGAAGATGCTCGAGATTTGCAAGACCAATTAGTAAAAGGTGCAGAGCGCTTTTTTCAGTTTTCTTTTTATATCACCATTCCGGCTTCAAACCTGGAAGAGTTAAACAATATTACCGCCCAAGTTGAATCAACTTTGGGGTCATTGTTGGTTGTAGCTAAAAAAACAACATTACGTATGGAAGACGGTTTCTTAACAAGCCTACCTTTAGGAGAAGACCGGCTTTCTATAACCCGCAATATGGATACAACTTCTCTTTCAACTACGTTTCCATTTTCTTCAGCTGAACTCTCCTCAGATAGCGGAGTTTTATATGGAATCAACGAAGATAACGATTCGTTGGTTGTTTTTGACAGATTTTCCCTCGAGAATTACAACTCGGCAGTTTTTGCAACTTCGGGATCCGGCAAAAGCTACAGCGTGAAGTTAGAAGCACTGCGATCCTTAATGTTGGGGGCGGAGGTTTTTATTATTGATCCCGAGCAGGAATATAAAAAGCTGGCCGAAGCAGTAGGCGGTGAATTTATTTCATTTTCCTTTAACTCGACTGCAAAAATTAACCCTTTTGATTTGTCCAACATTGTCGACCAGGACGAAAATCAGTTGGGCTTAAAAATTCTTTCTTTGCATTCTTTGTTTGGAGTAATTATGGGCGCTCTAAATCCTTCCGAACAGGCAGTTTTAGACAGGGCTTTAATTGCGACATACAAAGCAAAAGGAATCACTCCTGACCCGGCTACACAAACCAAAACTCCCCCCTTAATGGAAGATCTTTATAAAACACTAATCGGTATGGAAGATGCCGTCTCCCGCTCTCTTGCCGACCGGATTGAAAAGTTTGTTAAGGGCTCTTTTGCCGGAATTTTTGATCAGCACACAAACATAAGTCTTAAAAACCCGTTTACTGTTTTTTCTGTCCGCGACCTGGAAGAATCATTGCGGCCGATTGCGATGTTTGTAGTTTTGGATTTTATCTGGACCCGCGTCAAAGAAAACTTGAAAAAGCGCATTTTAATCGTTGATGAGGCGTGGCATATGATGCGCTATCCGGATACTGCTCAATTTCTCTTCTCTATCGCCAAACGCTCGCGCAAATATTATTTGGGTTTAACAACTATAACTCAAGACGTAGAAGACTTTTTATCCTTAGATATTGGCAAGGCTATTGTTACTAACTCAGCCTTGAAACTTCTGATGAAACAGTCCCCTACGGCTATAGATAAGGTTGGTGAGGTTTTTAAACTTTCCCAGGGAGAAAAACAGCTGTTATTATCTGCTGACGTGGGAGAAGGAATTTTCTTTGCCGGACCAAATCATGTTGCTATCCGTGTCGTGGCCTCAGACGAAGAACATAAATTAGTTACCACCAACCCTGCAGAAACACTTAAAAATCCCACACCAACAACCCCTACTTCCCCAAATACACCCATTACCCCAACTCCTACCTCACCCCCAGTTAATTCAGGTCCTATCCTTCGCGTCGAAGAAGCTCAGTAAATACGGTACAATACAAATATGGCTACAAAACCTGGTGGCTTTTTTAGCGTCTTCTCCAATATTGTTTCCGACCTACAACAGCGCGTAAACCGGACTTTGTTTCGTTCTCAAAACCCTGCACATGGGGTTCCCCCAACCACAGCTGTTCCGCCAACCACAAGAATCCAACAAAGTCCTCCTTGGATATCAGATGACTCGGACAAGCTAGTTTATCAGCAAACTAAAACAGAACTTAAGGAAATTCCCCAGGGAGAAAAGCAACGTATCAAATCCCAATCGCCACTTGAGCAGGCGCTTGAAAAAGGCACCCAACTTGAACAATGGCAAGAATTACAAAAACAAACACCGGTTACGCCAGAAACGACAGAAAACCCCATAAAAGTTCCGTTTATTCCCATATCCCGCCCAGTAAGGCCTATATCAATACAAACAGAGAAAGTTGCAACACCCGACATAAGCCGGGAACAATATCTTTTAGCCTTAGTTTCCCGCCCTAAAAGTTGGCAGGACCGTATTGTTGATGGTTTAAAAGATGCTATTCCCTTTCTCCCAAAATCACACACCTCAGAAGAGAGACTGGAAGATGCTATCAATCAACTTATTGCCCAAAATCCCGAATTTGCCAACTCCGAGGAAGTTAGGGTTGTTAAAGATTCTAAAAAAGGAATCCTTGAGGAAGTTGAAACCTTAACCGGACAAGTAAAAGATGTCCGATTTGTGCCCCCAAAAAGCTACGACTATGAACAACCCCGCATAGGCTCCGGCGATCATGTTTTTAACTTAAATATCAGCCCCTCCTCAAATATTGTTCGCATCGCCCAAGAACCCTTTAATCGGTTTATTTCTCCCAAATTTGCCCCTGTTTTGAAACAGTTTGCGGGCAGTGCAGCCCAAAACGCCGCTTCCCAATCAGCAATTCTGGGGAGAGGTCTGATTTCGGGAGCAGCTCGCGGATTGAGTTCTGGATTATTGAGGACAGCCATGGGTGCTGGAAGATTGCTGGCTATCTTTGCTGGAGGCGGACAAGCAGCAGCCATCGGCGGGGGCGCTTTGGCTTTAATACTAATTCTGGTTATCGCTTTACCTTTGGTTCTCAATAACACCGGTCCTATTTTTACTCAGCGCGCAGCCTTAAGTAGTGCTGGCGGTACAGGAGACGTACTTGCCAAAGGCAACCAATATATTTCAATTGAAATCTCTTCTTCTAAAAATACGCTTAAAAATGAAGAGTTGCCTCAAGATGTAACTTTTACTGTTACAGTCAAACCAAAAAAGCAGCCATTTCAGGAAGATCCTAATATTTCAGCAACTATAACTGCATCAGGTAAAGATGGCACAAAAACCCTGGTAAGTGAAAGTTGGTCGGAAGAAACTCACCAAATCAATCTAAAGCTGGAAAACTTGGAAGACGTCAATGTTATCCTGGCCGTTAGTGTTAGTGCTAGAGTCGAAGAACAACCAGACAGCCAAACCGCTGCCAACAACGCTTCAATTAGGGTGGGAAACCCACCTGATGATTGCCCCAGTGGTTGGGCAACAACTTATGGAACCATAACCTCCGAACCAAATGATTCAGTCGTCTCAACCCACCGAACCGCAGAAGCGATCGATATCGGCAACAGCCCGAAAGGTAGAATTCAGGGCGCGCCAATTTACGCAACCAGCCGTGGTGTGACCTCGTTTAACTGCTACAGCTCTTTATATGGAAACTGTGTTCGGATAACAACTTCCTGCAACGGTAAAACAGTCGAAATAATATATGCCCACATGATGAACAGAAGTGTCCAGGACGGCCAAGGTGTTTCTTCAGGAACTCAAATTGGAAGTGTTGGAGCAACAGGTAACGTCTTTGGCAGCGATCCAAACCATTTGCATTATGAATTCTTAAAAATTAGTGGTTCTGTTACAATTCCAATGGCACCACCATATATACCCTTGCACGGAAAACGCGGAACTACATGGTAACAAAGAAGGTGTCATCCCAAAAACTATGTTAAATTTTTTCAAAAACCACTGGCTTCTAATAATGCTGGCTGTAATTGCTACCCTGCTGGCCATAGTCTGGGTTCAGGGGGAAAGCAACAAAACTGCCAAACAATCTCTCCCCAACCTACCCGCGATTACTTATCCAAACCTGACGGGCCAGAACGTTCCTCCCGCGATTACTTTCAATCTCACAGGGGTAGATCTGCCAACCCAGGTTTCTCTTTATCAAATATCTCCCAAGAGTTTAAATTCCACCCAGGCTAAAGCTTTGGCTAGAAATTTTGGCTTTCCTGAAAATCCGTCTAATATTTCAACCGACAGCGCTTTGGGAGATTATTATCTTTGGCTTTCAGGGTCAAAAAGTTTATCAGTTAGACTCTCGCCATTAGATATCAACTTCGTCCAAGACCCAGGCAGTTCCCCACCGCCTTCCGAAGGAGAATTGCCCAATAAACAAACAGCATTCACTTTTGTCCAAAACCTTCTATCGACCAATGATCTAAACCTGATTGGAACAACTTTGGCCGTTAGTGGTTCCCGCAAAACATCGGAAGATAATATTCTTGAGTTAAAACTTGACCCAATAATCGGGCAAACAAAAGTTGTCGATAATAACACCACAACCTCCCTGGTCACTTCCTATTTGGGGAAAGACGGCAAAGTTTATTCTCTGCTTTACAAAGCAGGTTTTACAAATCCCCATAATCCAACCGGCTACCCTTCCAAAACTCTAGAACAAATTAAAGAGTCTTTGGTAAAAGAAGGTAAAATTGTCACACTTGGGGCACCAACCACTGAGCCTGCGCTTTATGTCCCTGTTTCAGTCAATATTATAAGGATTGAAAGTGCCTTACTTTTTTACCCTACACAGCCAGACGCTTTATACCCAATTTATATTCTTACGGGCACATCCAAAACCAACGAAGGAGACCAGCCAGTCTATATTTATACTCCAGCCATAAACTCAAAGTATGTGCGTTAAACCCTTACGGGCATAATGATGTGTTTATATGTGGGATCTTGTGGATCGCAGAAAACTCCTGGAGAGGTCGGACCTTGTGTCTCTATAAGAACTGTATCCCCATCTATTGAATTCAAAAAATCTAAAAGATATTTATAGTTAAAAGCTACAGTCGTCTCATCGCCCTCAGTTTTTGCTTCAATTTGTATCTCTTCTTTACCATACTGGTTGCTTTCAGATGTCAAAACCAACCCGTCTTTGTTGAAGTTTATCCTAACAATACTAGCCGATTCCCGCGCAAAAACTGAGGTAGCTTTAACAGCCTGAAAAAACTCATCTCTTCCTAATGCTGTTTTGGTCGTCCATGCTTTAGGCATTACCCTGTTGTAGTCCGGATACTCACCAT
This sequence comes from uncultured Gammaproteobacteria bacterium, assembly GCA_964472675.1. Lineage (GTDB taxonomy): Bacteria > Patescibacteriota > Microgenomatia > UBA8517 > UBA10165 > 01-FULL-43-15b. Next base: position 27,292 of record CAYYLO010000005.1, read on the forward strand.
CTATTAAACGACTGGTTAATATTGTATTTTCTGATTGAAAAATTATCTGACCTTCTTTTTCTAAAACAGCAACTTTTACATCTTCTGTCTTTGTGCCTAATGTCTTATTTAATTCTTCAATAACTCTTGCCGGAAGAAGAAATTTAGATCCGGCTGCGTCAAAACTTACTCCATCAAGCTCTTTATATGACATTCTAAAACCGTCTGTGGCCACAGCAATAACCTTATCACCAACTATCAGGTTAACCCCTGTTAGAATTGGCCTGGTGTCGTCTGTTGCTGCAGAAAATGTAACATTATCAGTTAATGCCTCCAGTGTTTCTTTTTTTAAAGAAAATGTTGCATTTTCTAAAAAGTCTGGAATATTCGGGAACTCTGTTGCCGGTAATCCGGAAATATTGGCTGAAAAGTTGTTGCAGGAAATTTTTAACTGATCTTTATCTGTTTCTAATAAAACCTTACCAGCAGGCAAATGGTTTACAAGATCAACTAAAATTTTTGCAGGAACTGTAATACTTCCTTCTACTTCTACTTTTACACCTGTTGAAATATGGATTCCTGTTTCAAGATTGGTAGCCGACAAAGACAATTTGCCATTTTCGGCTTTTAGTAAAATATTTGAAAGTACCGGAAGTTGTGCACGCGTTGAAACAAATTTCGAAGCAAATGTGGTATTACTGGACAAGTCTTCCTGTAATATTGAGAGTTTCATAGACTATAGTTAAAACAACATACAACATAAGACAAGTAAAGACAAGAAGTTCATCTTCTTAAGATTGTGCGCCCTCTGTTGTTTATTGTATTTTAATTAGTTGTAGTAGTAGGTATTGTTGATATGTGTAAAATGAACCTGAATTCTGTTTATAACAGGTATAAGCATTTTGCTGATAAATTGTACACTTGTTACACACAAGGGTGTTGTAAAATTGAATTAATACACAAGTTATCAGGAAATGGTTTTTTTAATCCCCAGGATATCCTCATGCAATCCACCTTTTTCTAAAATATTTTTAGATATCTTATCCACAGCATGCATAACTGTAGTATGATCTCTTCCGCCAACCAACCTGCCTACCTCCTGAAGTGAAAGGCCTAAATCTATACGTAAAATATACATTAATATTTGTCTTGGTAAGGCTACTGTTTGAACTCTACTATCACCCAGTAAGCTTCGTTTACCTAATGAATAATAATTTGAAACGGCATTAATCACAGATTGTGGGGAAACAGGTTTTTTATACGGTTGTATATCTCCGTTTGATGTTCCTAGGAGTTTATTAACCAGTTCAATGGTTAAAGTCTCGTGTGTTAAGGTAAAGTGGCTATTGAGTTTGGTTAAAAAACCCTCAATTCTTCTGGGGCTATCAATATTGGCGGCAATAACTTGAGCTATTTCTGTTGGAAGCTCCAATCCCCTTTCTTGAGATTTAATCAAAGTGATAGCGGCACGCAATTCAAAATCTGGTGGCGCAATATCTACTATTAATCCAGCCTCAAACCTGCTTTTTAGACGTTCTTCCAGGCGTTCAATCTCATGTGGTGGTCTGTCAGAAGTAAGAATTACCTGTCCACCTTCCCTTTGAAGGGTGTTAAAGGTATGAAAAAACTCTTCCTGTACGGCTGTTTTTCCAGCAATAAATTGAATATCATCAACCATCAACAGTTTTAGTTTGCGGTATCTGTTTTTAAACGCAGGCGTTGTCTTGTTTCTTATGGCATCAACTATCTCGTTGGTAAATTCTTCTCCCATACAGTAAAGCATGGGGGTCTCAGAATCTTTTTTTAATAATTCGCAAGCAACAGATAGCATTAAATGTGTCTTGCCTACCCCTACTCCTCCATATAAAAACAACGGGTTATATGCATACCCTGGGTTTTTACTTACTGCTTCTGCTGCAGCATGGGCCATTTGGTTAGTTCCGGAGACTGCAAAGTTTTCAAAAGTAAAACCCGGCCTTATTCTTACCCTTTTTAAAGCATCGGAAACTAAAGCTGAACTTTGGGGCTGCAGGTTGGCAAACAATGGCTCCTCCCTCTTATTATCTGTTTTTATCTTTTGGCGTACAATAAAGGTAATATCATTTTTCAAGTTTGTAGTTTGGTTTAAAGCATCTTGCAAGATGTCGAAATACCTTTTCTCAATTCCATCGGCTATAAACGAGGACGAACAACCAATTTCAATAGCTTGCCGTATGTCTGAAATTTTCTTTATAGAAACGATAAAAGTTGAAGAAAACCATGTTTGAAAGTTAGCTTGAGAAAGCGATAATTTTAAGGTTGATAAAACATTTTTCCACACTTGATCTTGTTCCATGTTTTGTTTCCACATTAAAGAGTTATCCACAATTAGTGTCAACCCCTAAAAAGGACGAAACGCTCCCTGTTGTTTTACACGACATTGTTGTGTAAAATAATACAACTCGTTTCAAAACAGCTTCATAACGATGTCTACCAAAAGAACTTATCAACCTAGTAAAACCAGAAGAATAAGGGTTAGTGGGTATAGAGCCCGTGCAAAGAGTAGATCAGGTAAAAAAGTAATATCAAGAAGGCAAAGGAAAGGTCGCAGAATTATTGCCCATAGCTAATGCTCCCCCGTCAACACAGGCTCACTTCAAAGAAGGATTTTCAAGAAGTTTTTTTAAAAGGTAAGAACATTAGTGGCAGGTTTTTTAATATTGTTATACTACACAGTGATTCGGGCAAAAAAAGCAAGTTTGGAATAATTGTTTCAAACAAAGTTTCAAAAAGAGCTGTTTTGCGCAATCGAATCAAGAGGGTGGTTAGGTCATTTATACAAGATCACATATTAGAATTGGAAAATGGTATAAATATTTTAGTTGTTGCCAGAAATAATTCATCTTTCCAGGAAAACACTGTACTTGCAGAAGACCTTAAAAGTTGTTTCGATAGATTGTAAATCATTTTTGATAATGTTAAAAAAATTTGTTTGTTTCCTGATCCGGACTTACCAGGTAATACTTGGTGGAAGGAATGGTTTTTTGTCTTTTGTTGTCGGGGGTGGCTGTCCTCAATCCCCCAGCTGTTCAGAGTATACATACCAGGCAGTTGGGAAGTTTGGAGTTGTTAAAGGGTTAAAGCTGGGGACAATGCGTATTATTAAGTGTAGCCGCTCTATTCTGTTATGGAACTGATTACTCAACCATTATTAAATCTCTTAATAATTTTCTACCATTTATTATTTAGTAATTTGGGTTTGGCTATTATTGGTTTTACTGTTTTTGTTCGGCTTTTGCTTACCCCATTAACTTTGCCGTCAATGAAAATGATGCAAAAAATGAAGGAGTACACTCCGGAGTTAAACAAAATTAAAGCTAAATATAAAGATGACAAAAAGAAGTTGTTACAGGCACAAACCGATTTCTATAAAGAAAAAGGTATTAATCCTGCATCGGGATGTTTACCACAAATAGTAAGTATTGTAATTCTTATTGCGTTATTCAACGGCTTTTCTCAAGTTTTTCAAGGATCCAATATAACTCAACAATTAAATAAGGTTCTTTACCCTGTTTTACAAATTAACGGAGAAATTAATCATTTTTTCTTTGGCCGCGATTTAACGCGGCCCGACGTTCTTAATATTAGCGGTATACCCTTTGCGCTCCCGGGTTTGTTTTTAATTGTGGTGGCGTTGGTTCAGCTACTTTCCTCTAAAATGATGATGCCTAACGTTCAAGCTGCTGAGAAAGTAGCCAAAAAGACCGAAGAAGGGTTTGATGATATTGCAGCCTCTATGCAATCACAAATGACATATATTTTCCCCCTAGTTACCTTGTTTATTGGCTTAAATTTCCCTCTAGGGGTAGTTTTATATTGGGGCACCTTCTCTCTTTTTCAAGCAGTCCAGCAGTATTTTGTGTCCGGTTGGGGAGGTTTGGCCCCTTGGGTTAATAAGTTTAGGAAAGTTGTCTAGAAAACCTCTCTTTGTCAGATTCAAACAAAACTGGTACAATACCTGAACATGGTTGCTAAAAAACAGGATTTAATCAAGGAAATTGTTGAGGAGTTGTTAAGGCTCGCGGGTATTGAGGGGTCAGCTGAAGTTGCTGAAGATAAGGAAAATGGATTTTTTAATGTTCAAATAGAAACGGAACAAGCAGGGGTTTTAATTGGACACCGTGGAGAAACCCTTTCCTCTCTTCAAACGGTTGTAAGGCAGATTGCTTTTAACAAACTGGGTGAGAATACAAATATACTTATAAATGTTGGAGACTGGAAGACAAAGCGCGAAGAAACTTTGAAAAATATTGCCCAAGTGGCAGTAAATAAAGTTAAAAACACAGGTGTTGCTCAACATGTTTACGATTTAACACCAGCAGAGCGCAGGTTTGTACATGTATTATTAGAAGATGATGGTGAAGTTGTAACTGAATCAGAAGGTGAAGGACGGGAGCGCCATTTAGTTATTAAACCTAACGTATAAAAGAAAGCAGAATTTCTCTTCGGCTACGCGTAAAAGAAAGCAGAATTTCTCTTCAACTTCGTATAAAAGAAATCTGAATTTCTCATCCTGTCAGAGCGTATACACTTCGTATATTGAAAATTAGAATTTTCTCAAACTTCGTATAAATTTCTCCATATTTGTTACAATAGCTTTGTGGATATTGGACGTTTAATTTTTAAGAATGCCTCTTTTCAGGTAATTGGTAAAGTAATTACTATTTTCTCCTCGCTCCTCCTCACTTGGTTTTTGCGAGATAGGCTTGGCAATGAAGGGTACGGCGTTTACGTTTTTGTTACAGCATTTGTTTTGTTTTTTGGCAATATTGCCGATTGGGGTACCAATTTGATCGTGGTCCGCGAAGCATCAAGAGTAAACCAGGAAAATCAAAACACCATCTTTACAAGTAGTATAAGTTTTCGTCTGCTTCTCTCTTTCATTGCTGTTATTCTGGTCAATATTTTTATTCGTGCCAACCTTGAGTGGCAGCCTTTTGTTTTACCAGCAACTATCGCGTCTTTTGTTCTGTTGGCCCTTTCCCTAAAGAATTCCCTGGCGATCATTCTCCAGACAATTATGCGATTTGGGCTGCTTACAATGATGGAGGTTTTATTGTCCATTTCCTTTTTGTTACTTTCTGTTGCTTTTTTAATTAACAACTTTAATGTGCACTATGTAATGCTTGCCTGGGTTGTGGCTACAGCTATTTCAGCATTTTTGGGTTTTTGGTTTACCAGACAACACCTGAAAAGATTTTCCTTTGACTGGAATGTGAGCAAAAAAATAATTAAGGAGGCGTTGCCTACAGGAACACTACTTATCGTTTTTTCCATTTACAACAGAATAGACATTCTTATTTTGCAGCATTTTTGGGGAACGGACAGCGTTGGTGTCTATGGACTTTCTTACAAGATTTACGAGACTTTAATAACTGGCGCCGCTTTTATCGTTAGTGCCGCCTATCCCCTTTTGTCTTCCTTAAAACACACAGAAGATGTTCGACACGTTTATCAAAAAACCTTTAATATTCTTGCTGCCACCTGTCTAGTATTATTTTTGGTAACTTTTATTTTAGCCCCATCAATAAAATTACTTTGGGGTGAAAGCTCTCTCGCCTCTGTTTTGCCGCTGCGAATTTTATCTGTTGCTTTAATTTTTTCCTACCTTAACCATTTAACTGGTTATTCCTTAATTGCTTTAGGCAAACAAAAAATATCATTGTTAATTGGAGTATTTGCTTTACTTTTAAATTTGTCTCTTAACTTTCTGTTAATTCCCCACTATTCTTATCAGGCTGCCTCAGTAATGACTGTTGTGACAGAGGGTTTTGTTTTTGTGTGTTCCTCTGTTGCCCTTTATCAACTGACAGATCTTCGTCCCTCTTTTCTTTCTTTTCCCAAAACCATATACTCACTCTTGTTTGCAAGGAGAAAAAATGGAAAGTAATTCGCTTAAGGTTTTTTCAGATGGAGGGGCTCGCGGCAACCCCGGTCCTGCTGCCAGTGCTTTTGTAGTTAAAGATTTTCAGGACAATATAATTTATAAAAGTGGCAAAACAATTGGCAACACCACAAACAATATTGCAGAGTATACAGGAGTGAAAATGGCAATGGATTGGCTAGTTGAAAACAATAAAGAGAATTTTAAAATAAATTTTTTTTTGGATTCTCAACTAGTTGTTAATCAATTAAAAGGACTTTTTAAAATTAAAAATGAAAACTTAAGGAAAATAGTTTTATCAATTAAAGTGCTGGAAAACAAACTAAAAGCGGGAGTAACTTATCAACATATACCCCGCGAACAAAATAAGGAGGCAGATCTTTTAGTGAACATGGCACTTGATGGCTCTCCAATACTTTCATAGTTTCACAATAAAATTTTACTTTTGCAACTGACTTTCACGTCTCGCTAACACAAAATTTACTCATTTTTTATTTTGGAAGTTTCTTGCATTAATTTGTGAATTTGCCTACCATTAAAGCATGTACCCACTGCCGGAATTTTTTTTTGATGGCAACTCTCCCATATCCTTAGTTTTTGGTGGAGCAAGTTTTATTGGTAGTCATCTATGTGAAGAACTTTTAAAAAAAAATATCCGTGTAATTTGTATTGACGACTTTGAGATTTTACCTGAAGAAAATATTTCTCATTTAAAAGGCAATTCTCAATTTGTTGCTGTTGATAGTAAAAATATTGAAAGACTTTTTGAAAGTATTGAAAGAGTTAATTATGTTGTTGATATTTATGGCGTTGATAATAAATGTACAAAATTATTAATCAAACTGGCAGACAAATTTAACTCACGTTATTTGTACGTCTCATCTTTTTTGAGTGAAGAATCAGAATTTAGTTTTGTTCATAAAAATGAACAAGAAGAAGATTTTCTAAGAAACCTAACCACTGAATATTCAAAACAAAAATTCAACTTCCGCATTGTCCGCCTGGGTGATGTCTACGGACCGCGGATGCATTTATTAGATGACAACCCCCTTTCTTTTTTGGTTGGAGAATATACCAGAGAGCGAAAGGTCAAAGTTCACGGAGATGAGTCATACGTGTACCCCTTATTTATTGATGATGCGATATGGGGGATTGTCAAAACATTATTATCACCTGGCACAAAGGGGTCGGTAATTTCTTTAACCGGAGACCGGTTAACATTTTCGGAGACTGCAGAGACTATAAAGTCTCTTAAAAGTGGTACTCCTGTTGAATATATAAGTCAGGACAAATTTCCAAACCGGCAAAAATTTTTGGGTGAGGGGTTTTTGCGAAAAGGAAGAGAACTTATCAACTGGGAGCCGCATACCACACCAACAGAGGGTTTGGCACATACACTCGAGTGGTTGGATAAAAATAAGAAAAAACTTAGTTTTACCAAAGTTGCACAAAAGAAGGAGAAAACAACTCTTGTTAACAAGCCAGCACCAGTCAGGAAGACTATGCCCCTAAAAGTTGTAAAGGCATATACCGGGTTTTGGCAGGACACCTTATCTAAAGAAAAAGAAGTAACTCCTCCCAAAAAGGCTATTAAAAAAAATGTTTTTATTAAACCAATCCTTGCTGGAATTTTTTCGCTTACTATTTTTATATTGTGGTTTTTGGCTTTTCCGTTTGTTGAATTGTTTTTGGGACTGGCTAATTTGCAAATAGCCCAAAGCAAAATGGGCCAAAAAGATTTTCGTGATGTTGAAACTTGGGCAAGTATCTCAAGCTTTTGGTTTAAAAACTCTCAGGAAAGTTTCTTAAGATGGTCATCGCTGCCTCTTTTAAAAGCATATTCCACCAATATGGCCCAAAAGGGGAGAATAATGGATCGGGTTGTTGATATTGTCAAAAAGAAAAAAGACATAAGAGAATCTTCTGATGAGTTATTTGAAAAAGTTTTAGGTGAAGACTCTTACTCAATTGCGCCCTTTGCCAGTTCACTTTCAGTGCAAAGCTCTTCACTAGATCAAGGTTTGGCCTTTTTGGCCACAGAGATACAGGACGACAAAAACTTATTAAGTATGGTGACGAAGCGGTTGGGTGACTCAAGCGCCCAACTGTCTGATTTACGGGGACAAGCACGAATTATTTCAGGCCTGGCAGCAAATTTAGGAGATATTTTAGGATCTAAGACTAGGAAGTCTTATTTGGTACTTATTCAAGACAATACTTATGCAAGGCCAGGTGGGGGTTCTATTTTAGGATATGGAGTCCTCACTCTTGATAAAGGCAGGCTAATCTCAGGAGAATTTTTTAAAACAGTTGTTGCAGATGGTCAGCTTAAAGGCAGAGTAGATCCGCCCCAACCGCTTGCAAAATACAAAAACCAGAATACATGGATGCTTAAGGATGTTTCTTGGGATCAGGACTTTTCAGTAGTTGCCAAAAGGGCAATTTGGTTTGCAGACAAAGAATTGGATCAAAAAATGGATGGGGTGATCTCTGTTGACCTGGATTTTTTGGCGGACGTTGTTAAAGAATCTGGTCCAATAGCAATAGAAGGGACAAAGGTTGATTCTAAAAATTTATACAAGCTGGTTTTAAGTAAAGATGGTGAGGAGAAGCAAGCGGTTGTGGTAAACATTTTTAATCAAATTTACGATAGTCTAATCAAAAACCCAGGTAAAATAGGGGATGTGTTGGGTGTAAAAAGTTTGGAAAACTTGGACCAAAAACACATCATGCTCTATGTTAACAACGCTCAAGTACAAAACATATTAGCCGAAGGTGGATGGGGGGGCTCAACTAAATATACAACCTGCACGGAGGGAGAGTCCTGTTTTGCTGATTACCTTAATTTCGCAGACGCCAACATGGGCGAGGGGAGTGTGAACTATTACCTAAAAAGATCTTTCTCTTTGGATGTTTTTATACAAAACGGGAAAGTTTTAAGAAAGCTGACAGTATTTTATAAAAGTAGCTCAAAAAACGGCTACAAGAATTATTTTAAAATTCTTATCCCATCAGGTGCTGTAAACTCTAAAGCTTTTTTAGTAGATCAAAAGAAGGGTACACAAGAGAGCGTAAGCTTAGATATTCAAAACCAAAATAACAAAAGCTTACTCGGAGGATACATGGTTATACCAGGCGGAGAGGAACGGCAACTTATGCTTTCCTGGGAATCTGACCAAGGCGCTCTTTCTGACTATACGCTGGTGTGGCAAAAACAACCCGGCACTTCAAAAGAAGCCTTTTGGCTGACCGTAAACAACCCAAAATCAAGCTTAAAAGAGGCAAAACCGACTCCTTCATTGACAGGCTCAGGGTCAGTTGGGTACAATAGCACATTAGTAAGAGATTTCTTGCTAACAACCAAATGGCAAAAATAGAAGACAAAAAGGCTCCGGTTTCTAAAAAGTCTCAATTTGAAAATAGTTTGCAAGCTGAAAAGCGCGAGATTTTTGGCAGAAAGATAAAAAAGCTAAGGAAAAATGGCATTATTCCTGCGAATGTTTCCGGAAAACATATAAAGTCTTTTTCTATACAGGTGAAAGCCGATGAGTTTAAAAAGGTTTTTTCCGAGGCAGGGGAAACCGGAGTTGTAGGCTTGACTGTTGACGGAGCAGTCCATCCGGTTTTAATCCACGAAATACACAAAGATCCAGTTTACGATTCTGCTCTTCATGTTGACTTTCTAGAGGTTAACCTGTCTGAAAAGGTAACTGCTACAGTTCCGGTTGAAATTGTGGGTGAATCTCCAGCTGTAGCTTCAGAAACGGGAGTTTTGGTTACTCAAATGCATGAAGTTGAGGTTGAAGCATTGCCGACCGATCTTCCAGACAGCATCCAGGTTGATATTTCCGGCCTTACCGCGGTTGATGATGCCATAAAAGTTTCTGACCTTAAAGTTGACCGGTCGAAGGTAGAAATTAAGGAGGAAGACCCAGAAAGAATTGTCGTTTCTATCGCTGAACCAGCCAAAGAAGAAGTTGAAGAAGTAGCTCCTAGTGCCGCCGAAGGCGAAGAAGGTGCTCCAGCGGAAGGCGAGACAGGGGAAGGGGAAACCCCAGCTGAAGGTGCAGAGGAGAAGCCTGTGGAAGAAAAAAACCAGGAATAAATCTTCTAGATTCTTATTAATTTTTCCAGCCACGGAATATTCTCATTCTTCCTTTTCCACCATAAATTTTCCCAAATGTAATGTACCGCAAGTTGTTGGTAAGGAGCATATTTTTCAAAATGCTCGATTAGCTTTTCAACAGGAACGGGGTTTTCCGGGTCGCTGCCAAAGAAGACTTTTGAGTAGATCTTTTGCTCCCAAGGTGAGATGTGGTTGAAAAAATCAAAGTGGTGAAAAACATCAAACAGTAGGTACCAGACGGTAGCCGGGCCTACGCCGTAGATTTTCAAAAGCTCTTTCATTTTGGCATCCCGATCTTTGTTTCTCAGCTTTGTTTCATCAATTAATCTCGCACCAAATTGTTCGTCAATGATTTTTATAGATTTAGCTCGATAGCCAAGCTTCAAATCTCTCAGTTCTTGCTCTGAAACATCTTTTAAACCTCCCGGGTTCCAAAAACAGTAAAGTTCTTTGTCGACAAACTCCAGCTTTGTTCCGTAGTTCTCAAAAAGAGTTTTAAGCATGGAGATAGATCTCTTAACTGTGGTGTTTTGCAGGATAATACCGATTATTAAGTAAGTGTACAAGTTGCCTGGATGTCCAGGCCTCATGCCGCGCCATTTTTTAATAATCGGTCCAAGAATCTTGTTGTTTTCGAACTTGCCATAAAAATCTCTTAGATCGAGGTCAAGATTGTATCTGTATTTAACTTCTTCGGTTAATTCTTTCAGCATGCTTTCTGGTAGTGGTTCTGGGGAATAAACAGACATTTCGATTTTTGGATTATTTGTGTTTCCGACTTCCTGAAACTCTAATCCCAGACATTCACCTTTAAAGTTCCATGTTTGCCACTTTTTGCCTGGTTCCCAGTAATTATCATCAGAGGGGAAATGGTCTGGTTTGTGGAAGGTTGAGTCAAAATGAAACGGGGAAGTAGGGACAATTTCTACTATCTGCCTAAACTTTAGCTTTTTACTTTTCATTATTTCCGATCAAGTGAAACTCAAGAGGCATGCCGTCGGGATCTTGCGTAAATATCGCAGTTCCGCCGTAGCCGTCGTCTGTAACACCACCGTCTTCCATCTCAATACCCCCATGCTTTAAGTGTTGTTCAATCTCTTTTAGGTCTTCCATTGAAGCAACACTGAAAGCCCAATGGTCGAGGCCGACATTGCCTCTGCGATTAAAAGGAACAGCTCCCTCACTGTTGTTCGGTGGAGACAACCACAAGGAATCAAGCCCTGCACCACTTAGCCCGTATGCGCCACCTTCTTCGGAAAAGATCTTCATACCACATGCTTTAACATAGAAGTCAGCAGATTTTTTCGGATCTTTAACTTTAAGAACTATATGGTGGACGCCAGTTACTTTAACCACGCCTTAATTATATCGCAGATTGAAGCGAAATTATGATTTCAATTATACTACTCTTGTGGAGTTGGCCAGGGGGCCAGCATGATGGACTCACTCTTTTCCAGTTTCTCCAACCACAACTCTTCAGTTAAGAAGGGTATAAAGGGATGGAGCAGTCTAAGTATAGAGTCTAGTACATACTCTAAAGTAGGCTGAGCGCCCTCGCGGCGGGATTTGGAATTTTCAATATAGACATCGGCAAATTTATGCCATATAAAGTCATAGAGCTCCTCTGTCGCTAAATGCAGCTGAAAACCTTCGATATTTTTAGTTACTTCTTGGGTGGTTTTCTCCAATTCTTCCAGAATCCACATATCATCTTGGTGTAAGTTGTCATTCTGAGCCAGGTTACCGGACGGTACCTGGCTCAGAATCTCTGCTGTCGGAGCGTGTACACTTGTCCCAGGTTCCCCAGGACTCGCATGCGCGAGAGACCTTTCGGCCGATTGCCTCAGGGTGACACCATTTGGTCTTAAGTCAACAATAAAACGGGCGATGTTCCGGAGCTTATTGCCGAAATTGCGAAAGTTTTTGGCACGCTCATCCATTAACTGCTTTGAAGTGCGGGAGTCGCGGCCAGGGGCGGCATAGGTGTAAAGAGTCATTCTCACACTGTCAGTTCCCCAAGCATCGCGCAGCTCGTTAGGGTAAACTGCGTTCCCCAAAGATTTGGAAAACTTAGCGCCAGTTAGAGGGCGCAACATTCCATGGAAAAACATATGTTTGAATGGAATTTCGTCTTTAAACCACAACGAAAGCATAATCATGCGAGCAATCCATAAATATTTAATTTCGGGAGCAGTGATCTCAAAATCCCAAGGGAAGTAGGCTTTAAAATCTTTAGATTTTTCAGGGCCGCCTTCGCCTTCAGTTTCGTCGAGCCAAGGCCAGCCGAGGGTAGTGATTGGCCACATGCCGGATGAAAACCATGTATCAAAAACCTGCTCGTCCTGTGCCCAGTGCTTTTTACCGCAAGAGGTACACTCCCGGGTTGGCTCTTCGAAAGAAACCATTATTTCTTTGTCCTTACCCACAAGCTTTCCGTGGTTACATTTTATACAGTACCAAACAGGAATTCTGTGCCCCCACCAAAGCGAGCGGGAAATGCACCAGTCATGAATATTTTCCAGCCAGTCGGTGAGAATTTTTTGATAATTTTCAGGATAGAAGTTAATTTCTCCAATGTGCTCTAAAGCCTTTTTGGCCAAAGGCTCCATTTTGATAAACCATTCTTCAGAGATCAAAGGCTCAACTGTTGTTTTGCAGCGCTCGCAAATCGGGACAGAATGGGTATAATTTTCAACTTTCTCCAAAGCATCCAGACTTTCTAATTTTTGGGCTGCTTTTTCTCTTGCTTCTTCAATTTTTAAGCCGGACAAATCTTGTGCCAGTTCTGTTGTGCGGCCTGTTTTGTCAATAGCGTGTAGAATCGGAAGATTGTGGTCTTTGCCAATCTGGTAATCCAAAGGATCGTGGCCTGGTGTGATTTTTAATGCTCCTGTTCCAAACTCCGGATCAACCCTTTCATCTTCAAAAATGGGGACATACTCTCCGGTCAAGGGGTTTTTGGCTTTTTTGCCAATAAATTGGGCGTACTTAGGGTGGTTGGGGTAGACTGCAATACCCGTATCGGCGTAGATTGTTTCCGGACGAGCAGTGGCAATGACAACACAATCGCCTTCGGCTTGGCTTTGTTCAATTTGATATCTCACAAAGTAGAGCTTTTCTTCCTTTTCCAGATATTCCATCTCCACATCTTCAATAGCGGTTCCGCATTTTGGACACCATTGGACGATGTAGGCGCCTTTATATAAAAGGCCCTGTTCCCAAAAAGTTTTAAACTCGGTAAAAACAGCTTTTTGGATCTTAGGCTCAAAAGTAAACACCTCTCGTAACCAGTCGGCAGAAATTCCGAGTACTGTCCAGGTGTTATGGAAGGATTTATAAACCTCGTCTTTAAACTTCCAAGCTCGTTTCAACCATTCTTCGCGGCCTAGTTTGTGTTTTGACAAACCTTCTTTTTCAAGGATTTTGTTAAACGTGCCCTCAAATTGAATTCCTGCATGGTCGACTCCGGGAAGCAGTAAAACGTCGTAGCCTTGCATACGTTTATAGCGGGCTAAAGCATCTAAAATTGCGTGCTGCATTGCATGACCCAAATGAAGGTCACCGGTTAAGTTGGGTGGAGGCATTAATAGGGAGTAGCGGGGTTTGTCAGATTCTGGATTGGCACGAAAAAGCCTCGAGGCTTCCCAGGCCTCGTATATTTCTTTTTCTTTGTTTAGTTGTTGCTGGTTATTGTTCACCAATTCAATTATATGACATTTGGAGCGCAGAATGAATTTTTGTAGTAGCGCACTTTTAAGATTGTTCAAGAAGTCCCGCTTAGCGGGATGAATTGAACAAGATCGAACTCGCCAGAGGCGAAGTCGGCGAAGCCGAAGGATACCACGGCGCCAGGAGTGGTAGTTCATGTGTGCGCTGTTCTATGTGGTGGTGATGGTTAGACTTGGGTTGGTTGTAACTTCTTGCCAGGGGATAGGGTGGTAATTGAATTCTGCAGCAGCAGCAATCATAGCGGCATTGTCGGTGCACAACTTCGGAGAAGGAATATGGAGATTAATGTCCAATGATAAATGACCAATGCTAAATTCAAACTTTTCGCAGAGGCGGGAGTTCGCGGCGACCCCACCTGACACTAGAATTGTTTTAACGCCACACCTTTGTGCAGCTTTTAAAGTTTTGGCTACCAACACATCAGTGATAGCTTCCTGTACCTCGTAAGCAATCTGATTTATTGCTTGATTGCTTAACTGGTTTGCTTCTTTAAGTTGATTTACTTCTCGGAGTACTGCTGTCTTTAAACCACTGAAAGAAAAGTCAAAATTATTTTGATCCAACAAAGGCCTCGGAAGTTTAATTGGAAATTGAAAATTGGAAATTGGAAATTTTGCTGCTGAGGCAGCAATCGCTGGTCCGCCTGGATAGCCCAACGTGAGAAGCCGTGCCGCTTTGTCAAAGGTTTCTCCGGCAGCGTCATCGCGTGTGCCGCCGATCCATTCAACTTCTCTGTGGTCTTTCAACAAAACAATATCTGTGTGACCGCCAGAGACCACTAGCGCAATTGCTGGAAGCGTTGGGGGGTTATCTAGCCAATTGGCGTAAATATGTCCCAAAAGGTGGTTTATGGGGACAATAGGCTTATCCCAAACCCAAGAAAGAGTCCTGGCGGTTTCTACGCCAACCAACAGGGAACCGATTAAGCCCGGGCCATAAGTGACCGCTATTGCGTCCAAATTTTCAATTTTCAATTTACAATTTCCAATGGCCTCGTTGATAACAGGAATTATGGATTTGACTTGTTCGCGGGCTGCCTGTTCGGGAATAATACCTCCGGTTTTTGCATGCATTTCAACCGAGGAGGCAATCGCGTTGGAGAGTATTTCTTTCCCATCTTTTACAACTGCGGCTGCTGTTTCGTCGCAACTGGTTTCGATACCTAGAATAGTCATATTTTTTGGCTTTCGCGAATTTTTTCCATAAGTATTGAATAGAAGCGCAAATTGTGAATTGTGGCGAGTCTAAGTGCAGTTGACTCTTCAATTCTGAAAAGGTGAGCCAAATAGGCGCGGGAGTAGCGGGTACACAATAGGCAGTCGCACGCGGTTGAAACCGGTTCTGTATCGTTGTAATAGCGCTCTTTGTCGGGGACGTAGTAGCTAGAAAATTTATCTTCCTCGATGCTTATTTTGTCCATAGAAGGCGCATTGTAAACATATAGTCGCTTGTGTCTAGCATCGCGGGTAGGGAGTACGCAATCAAAAATGTCATAGCCTAATTTGCAAAGTGCTACGACCTCATGCGGCTTACCAATACCTAAGCCGTAGAGCAGGTAGTCTTTTGGAGAATTGTCGGCAATGGTTTGAGCGACTGCATAGTTGAATAATCCTTCAGAATCAATCGGCCAACCGCCGTAACCCAGACCATCAAAGCCAATTCTTGCAAGTTTTTGGGTACATTCAGCGCGAAGATCCAAATAATCTCCTCCTTGTACCACACCCAAAAGATAAGGACGAGACTTGTTTCCCAGTTTTTCCTTATCGCAAATTCTTTCAAATTCATACTTGCTTCTTGTTGCCCAGGCTAATGTCCTGGTAACGGTATCTTTTGCCTCTTCAAAGCTTGCGTTTTGGGGAGTAAAGTCATCCAAAACTACAACCATATCGGTTTTTAGAGACATTTGAAATTCTATCGATTCCTCGGGGGTAAGTGAAACCTTTTTGCCGTTTTGGGTAAAAGTTACACCCCGATCAGTGATTGCCTTTCTGCCGCTTATCTTTTTGGCAATTGACATGACTTGAAATCCTCCTGAGTCAGAAATTACTGCACCATTCCAGGACATAAAATTCCTTACACCTTCATGGCTTTTTATTACTTTGCTACCCAGTTCGCGCATGAGGTGATAGGTGTTCACTAAGATTCCAGGAGTGTTAGTGTTTTCAATATCTTTGCTATCTATTGTTTTGACAATAGCGCGGGTGGCATCGGGGAAAAAGACTGGCAAGGGAACGCTCCGGCCATCAATCATTTTAAACTGTTTAGAATTTGTGCTTTTGGCCATTGTAATTTGTTTGGGATTTAGAAATTAGGATTTGGAATTTACCTAGGGGGTTACGCCCCGCAAGTATATTGCTTGCCAGGAGCGGTAATTTGAATAGAAGGTTCTGTTTTGCAAAACCTCACCATTTCTGGTGACTTTATAGTCAAACGCCGCTTTTGTCCCCGGGGCGGCAAAGTCTACCTGTTTTATCACACCTGGCGCAAGTGTGGGGTCATCCTGATAAAGGGGTGGGGGAGCAGAGACGACGTCCCAAATTCTGTGATTTAAAATCTGAGACACTCTTCCGTCAGAAGTTCCATAGAGCTCAAATACAAGCGCCATCTTTTTTGTATCAGTTGAAGTTTGAATAAGAATGTTAGCCGGCGTATCGTTTTGAATTCTTAGGTCGGTACCGGGAGAATAAACCGTGGCGTCGATACCGGGCTTAGTATCTTCTTCGTAATAATGAACACGATAGGCGTGAGGATGGCGTTCGGTTATGGGAAGTCCTGCATTTAAGGCTGCACGGAAAAGTGTGGTTGAAACCTGGCAAACACCGCCGCCATCACCCAAAACTGTTTTTCCGTCTTTTATGACATAAGCCTGTTGGTAGCCTGTGTAAGCGGACACGTCTCCAAGGGCGTTATTAAAAGAAAAGGTTTCTCCTGGCTTTATTAAAAGCCCATTAAGTCTGCTTGCGGCCAGCGTTACATTGTGTACTCTTCCGGGTATAGAGCCGGCAAAAAGCGAAGTGCCGCGACCAATAAGCTCTTTTATCCCCAAATTGTTTACCTCACTGGTTCCCACCTGAGGCTCTTTTCGATTAACCGGAATTTCGACTTTGGTTGCTTTTGCCTCACTGACTATTAGGTTTTCCACACCTGCCTTTAATCTGTTGCCCAATTCAACTTTGTTGGTTTCCAACCCGTCTTTTCCGGGCGCAAATTCTTTCACTTTTCCATCCTCAAACACCAGGCGGGCGTTTTGTGGTTCTGTATCAACTGAAGAGGCAATGTTATTAATTAATGAAGCCAGCTTTTCTTCTTTGACACCATTCGGGGTCAAAAGAGGCAAAATATCCGCAGCTTTGTAGGTAAAATCTTTGTAGTCGACTGAAAGCTGTAGCGATTTGCCGACTATATTTTGCGCCCTCACCTTAATTTCTTCTGCTTCAGTATCAGAAAGTTGAGCTTTAGTCTTTTTTAGTGGAATGCTAATAGAGTTACTGTTTTTATACTTTAAACTTTCCAGAACTTGCTCTCTAAGCTTTACCTGGTCAACTTCAATACCATCTTTACCTTTGTTGACAATGATTGCGTTTTTTTCAATTATCAGAGTAGGTTCTGTGGGTGGAACACCAATCTGGTCGGCTATGTCGGCCAAACTTTTATCAAGGGCCTCCTGGCGTAAGGAGTATGCATAAGGCAGGTTGGGTTTCTGAACTAAGGAGGACACTTTAGCCAAAAGTCTATCCTCAAAACTGCCAGTGCGGCCAACAGCGTATGCTGCCTCTACGGATTGTTCATAATTGTAATTAACTTCCACGTCCAGTGACATTTGGATTTTAGGGTCATCAGCCACCAAAGTCAGGCCGGGGGGCTTGTTCTCGGGTAATAGTAGTTTTAGAGCCTGCTCTTTGGTTTTTCCTGATAAGTTAATTCCTGCCAGCTGTACGCCGGGGAAGATTTTATTAAAGAAATAAATAGTGTAGACGGCAGTTAAAATTGCCAGGAATAAAAATGTCCAAAAAAGAGTTTTCAAAACAAGCGCTTTGATAGAAGATGGAACGACATCTTCCTTTAATGGCGGAATACTAATTGGCACACCCATATGATACCATGTAACAAGCTATGGAGCCTCAAGAATTAGTGGAAAGTGACGAGGGGGAAGTGATGAATCAAAATACGGGAGAGGGTGTGGCGCCGCCTGCAACGCCACCTGCGCCTGTTTTGGGGCAAGCCCCAAAAAGAAAACTTCCCATATTTCTGGTTTTGGGGGTAATTACCGGGTTAGTTCTAGTTTTGGCTTCTACCTGGGGAGTTAAATACTTTTTAACAAAGCAAAACAATACAAAGAATAAACCTGTTGAGATTATATGGTGGGGGACAGAGCTTGAGCAAGCGGCAGTTGCCCCCATAATTGAAGAGTATGAGAAGAAAAATAATGTCAAAGTGGTTTATGCGAAACAGGACGCGCAAGACTACAAAGACAGGCTAAAAAGTTTACTAAACAAAGAGAATGGGCCTGATATTTTTGAAATACACAACACTTGGGTGCCGATGTTTACCACGGATTTAGATCCGTTGCCGGCAATCACGATGGCGCCTGACGTCTACAAAAAGACATTCTACCCCGTTGTTGTGCGCGATCTAACTTTGGGCTCAGCCTTTGCTGGCATCCCCCTCAATTTTGACGGTTTGGCTTTATTGACAAATACAGCGATTTTAGAAGAGAAAAATGCTTTACCCCCAAAAGATTGGAATGAACTTGTCGCTTTGGCGAAAACTTTGACGATAAGAGATGAAAATAAAAGAATAACAAGAGGTGGAATAGCTATGGGTACTACTCAGAATGTTAACCATTGGGAAGATGTGCTTTCCTTGATGTTTTTACAAAGTAAGATTGATCCAAAAGACCCTAATACCGCAGGCACAATAGGCGTTTTGGAAACTTTTTTAAATTTCAGTGGGGAAAATGGTTATTGGGATAGTTCTCTGCCAAACTCGCTTGATGCTTTTTCTCAAGGGAGAGTAGCTATGTATATTGCTCCAGCTTCTGAGGTTTTTAAAATTGTTAAAACAAACCCGGCTCTTGTATTCAAAGTTAGTATGGTGCCTCAGTTGCCGAAAATTAATACTACCCCTCAGGATATAAATTTTGCGTCATATAAGGTAGAAAGTGTTTCAAGTAAAAGTAAACACAAAAAGGAAGCCTGGGAATTTTTAAATTTTGCAACGTCAGTTTCTGTTTTGCCTGTTTTACAAGCTAATCAAAAAATAGCCGGAGGCAGGGCATTTCTTCCTTCAAGAGTAGATTTGGCAGGGAATTATTCAAGTGACCCTATTCTGGGAGTTTACACACAGGAGGCATTAAGTGCCCATTCTTCTTATCTGTCCTCAAATACCAACGATGGTTTTTCCGGTATCAACTCAAAATTTTCTGCTGCTTATAAGGTTGCCCTAGAAGAAGTGGAGAAACGTTATACTATAGAAAATATTTTAAGTAGCTTGACTGGCAAAATTGGTCAAATTTTAGCTTCCTATCCGGCTCCAAATAAATGAAGTTCATTGTGGATAAGTATGTTGAAATGTGGTGGAAAGCGTTCTTTGCAGGCTGTGGATATTTTGTTGACTACTTGAGTTTCTTTTCAAACGAGACAACTCCGCCGGACTTTAATGTAAAGTCGACATTTAGTCTAACACCTGTTACGTTTTTGTGATAAGTACACACATTTTTAGAACATGTCCCAAACAACAGACTTCGGGATAATGATTTGGTTCCGGACTTTACTTTTATCGTTCCACTAGCTCCCTGTGGTCCGCCTTTTGAGTCGTAGGTTAGGGTGTAGCGAATGGATTTTGTATTAGTCAGGTTTGTAAATTTAACTGAGGCCGACTTGCGGTTTTTGGTGATGGAGGCAGAAACCGTGGGGGATTTACCTCTGGTGCTGGATTTGGTTTGTGCAGAGGCAGTTTGCGATAGCAAGAGAAAACAAACAATAAAGGATAGAAAAACCAGGAGGAGTTTCATCTTAGCAGTAGTTGGAATACGACAGTGACTGTTTTGCCTGTGGTTGTGGATCCCGGCTCTGTGGGTATTCCGCCTCCACCTATCCCTTCTCTTGCAAACAAGGGTGTTGTGGAGGATTGAAAGCCTTCTGTGACACTAATTACCTTTCCAAGTTTACCGCCTGAGGACGTGGCAACTGTGGCGGCTTTTTTCTTTGCGTCTTCGATTGCATCTTGCAATAGCTGGTTTTCAGCATCTTTAGAGTTTTCCAGGGAGAAATTTGGTCCATACACATTATTTGCTCCGCTGGAGGTTAACAAATTCGCCAGTTCCGAAGCGCGGTTTATGTCGCGCAAGGTCACTTGAATGGAATTAGAAACCTGCCATTGGCCTGGCCTGGTTTTTTGTCTGCCATCTGTGTCGTAATAGCTTTCCTGGTTTTGGTAAACACTTATGTTTTGAGTCTGAATATCCTCACTTTTAATACCAAAATCTTTAACAGACTTGATAATACTTTCCATTTTTTTATTAACCTCTTCTACTGCCTTGTCTTTATCGTCATTGGTTACGCTCACGCCCGCTGTAAAGTTGGCCACCTGGTTCTTTTGGCTTGTTTGTGATTGCCCAAGAACAGTAATAGTTTTTCCGGGAGTAAAGTGGATATTGCCCCAGTCAATTCGGCTTAGAGGCAAAATAAAAAGCGCAGCAAAGAAGACGCCAACGCCAATCACAAAACCCAAAAGTGCGCGATTTTCCATGGGGACTAATATAGAGCGTAGCATAATTTGATTGTTTGTCAAATTGCGGCTTTACATTTCTCACACATTTCTTATAATTTTAGTCTAATATCGGGACAATAGCCTGTAAATATTATGGTTTCTAAAATACTTTTAGTTGAGGATGATAAGGATCTCCAGGATTCCCTGAAGGAACTTTTTACAGCAGAAGGATTTTTTGTAAAAACAGCCTCTGATGGTGTTGAAGCGCTCAAAGTTATAAACAAGGGAGAATTTGATTTGCTAATTCTGGATTTGGGTTTACCTGTAATGAGCGGAGAGAGTGTTTTGATGGAGGTACGGAAAAAGTATCCTGAGATTCCTGTTGTTGTTCTCACGGCTCGTGATACCACCTCTGATGTGATTAGAGGATTAAATTTGGGTGCCGACGATTATGTAACTAAACCTTTTGTGGCTGATGAGTTAATAGCGCGGGCCAAAGCCAGGCTAAGGTCTCGTCAGTCCGGAGAGCAAAAGATGAAAGTGGGAGATTTGGAGCTTGACCCAACTACATTTGAAGTCAAGCGAGGTGGAAGGCTTATTAGTTTAACACCTCAGGAATTTAAATTATTACAATACCTTATGGCCAACCAAGGGCGAGTGCTGACGCGTGACGCTATATTAAACCGGGTGTGGTTCTATTCCCCTGAAGTTGAAACCAGAGTTGTAGATGTCTATATCGGTTATCTTCGCAAAAAGGTAGATAAAGGTTTTAAAAGAAAACTTCTTTCGTCGGTACGCGGTTTTGGGTATGTCCTTAAGGAGTAGAAATTAAAAAAAAGCCCAAAGGTTTTTGAGTTTGGAGACCTTTTTTTCTTAAATTTCAAAAAACATCTAGGGCGGACTTCGTTCGCTATATATACCCATAAGGCTTGCTTATTCGACAGGTGCAGTAAAAAGGTTATACAAATGTTCCGCTAGAGTGCCCTTAAGGAGATTGCGAACCCTGTTTGTTTTTCCGGGTGAATTGTTTGTATCCAATGTCTGGTTGTAGTTGTTTGGCTGGTAAGAGGCGGGGTGGATAAAGGGTTGGATTGGTTTTATTTGCGAGTGGTAAACCCTTTTTACAGAAGAGTGTAGAGCTACACTATTTTGAACGACCACCATCTCATAGGGAAAGTAGGCGATATGAGTTGATGGATTCAAACTAATTTTATGTCGTCCGGGCAGAAATTTCATAAGCTATATAAGTTGTAAGCGAATACTACTTCTAAATTTTTAAAGTAGTGGTAAAATTCGGTAAGAACCTGGTAAACCAGAACCTTGTTGTTCGCAGATTCACAATAAGAACCTTGGAAGAAGACTTATGAGAACCTTTTTTAGGTGTTTTTGGGGTTTTTGAGAGATTTTCGTATTGTTGTTGCAAAATCACTTAGAAGGTCCAGAGCTCGATCGAGGTTGGATTGGATTTTGCCAACATAATTTATACAGGCTTCTGCGTCCGGGTTTTTTTGAAGTTGTAATGTCAAAAGATGGCTGAAAGTTTTTACGTTTGTTAGTGGTGTTTTTAAGTCATGAAGAGCCTGGTCGAAAGTTTCTGCATCAAGTTGATCTTGTTGGTTAGACATTTTACTTTAACTAGTATACCTGGTAAAAATACCCTCGACCACACCCTTCCTCCTTGCGCTTAACAAGCACACTTGGTGGCCTGGACAGTTTTCCTCAGGCTCGCGAGAGCGTCCGTCCCACGAACAGCAATACTAATGCTCCGCCAATTGCTACCAAAATGGAAGGCATATCAAAACCCGTAATTCCCCGACCTAGTAACATGCTTCCTAAAAATCCTCCCACAAGCGCACCTACAACACCTAAAACAATTGATCCCAACAGCCCGCCCTTGGAAGGTCTACGGTCAATTATGTTAGCTATGGTTCCTACAATAAGGCCAAAAGCTACCCAACCCAAAATACCCATATGTTTTTATTAAAAACTCACCTCCTTTTATTAAAAGATGGTGACACCCGAGGGTTAAAACCCTGGCAATAACAGGTAAGAACCTGGTAAACCAGAACCTTGTTGTTCGCAGCCTCACAATAAGAACCTGGTAAACCAGAACCTTGTGTGGCTAAATATTTGCCAAAGTTTGAAGTGTCTGGGTAAGTTGGGAAGCGGGGATAGTCTTGACGTTTTTGAGATGGCTTGGGTTGTCCAAATAACGCCACAGGATTTTATACGTGTCAAAGTCAAATGTATTTTTGCAGTTTTTATCCAAAAGACACCAGTCATTAACTATAAGTGTGGCAAACTTTTCCAAAGTGGGGTGCTTTTCTTCTATGGCAACTGGTCCGGCAAAAGGCCAGGGTTTAACTTTTGTTTTGGAAAAACTTTGAGCAAAACGTATGTTGTAGCGCAAAGCATCTTCGCGTCCGCAACAAGCACCCTTACACCAACCTAAACTATAAGCAAAACAGGACCCTCTGGGGTTTTCCAGCCCTAAGAGTTTATGGCAAAGGTTATGCTCGCGCGAGAGTTGATGTAAAAACTCTTTGGCCTGGTGGTGAGATCTGAAGACAGACAAGACCCCTTGCGCTTTGTGGGGTTGAAGTTTATCGACAGTTTCCAAAACGACTGTGTCAAAACCGCCAAAGGTGGAATGTTTTGCTACAACAAGCTGGCGGGTTATTCTTAGCTTGCGGTTGTATACGGGTTGAATTTTCTTAACCAGTGACGCCTCGCAAATTAGAGCTGAAAGTTCTCCGGCTGTGGGAATGACCTCAATTCTATGGGTTTGCTGGCAGATTTTCATTTCTCTGGGAGAGGTGTGGTCATTGGAAAAGTGAGAAAGCACGCGGTTTTTGATGTTTATGCTTTTGCCAACATAAAGCGGCATATCATTTTCGCCATAGAAAATGTATACTCCTGGCGCAGAAGGTAGATTGCCCACAAGAGAATCTTTCAGGTGGGGTGGTAGGGCTGGTCTGGCCGAGATCTTTTTAACAGCCTCGACCAGTTTTTTTCTTCCGTGCTCTTTGGTTAGCAACTGATAGAAGTTCCAAAGCACTCCAGCATCTCCCAAAGCTCTGTGGCGGGCAGAGCAGGCGATGTTAAATTTTTCAATAATACTATCCAGGTTGTGGTACTTTCGTCTGGGGTAGAAATATCTTGACAACTTAACGGTGCAAAAATGTTTTGAGCGAAAATTAATCCCGAAGCGCTTAAACTCGTTTCTTAAAAAGCCGTAATCAAACCGGACGTTGTGGGCAATAAATATAGAACCTTGAAGATGGCTTAATATCACTTCTTTGACTTGAGAAAATGTGGGGGCTTTTTCAAGTTCTTGGGTGTTTATGCCAGTTATACCCTCAATAAAGGCAGGAAGGTATGTTTCAGGATTAATAAGTGTAGAGTATGTATTTACCAGCTTGCCATTTTCTACACGCAAAATCCCAACCTCGATAATGCGATCATTGTAAATACTTGTTCCAGTAGTTTCTATGTCGACAAAAGCTAGTTTGGACAGATCCATTTAAAAAAGGCAACAAAAAGTTAATGCGCGAGAATTGTAGCACACAGTCTGGAAAACCACTTGACACAAATTGGCACTCGTGTTATGTTATTGCTAACTAGTAACAAAAGGAGGTGAGAAATAATGGCATTGATTCGCTGGAATCCTTGGAACTTGTCTTCGCTTCTTGAAGAAGACTGGGATTTGCCCACCATTCCTGGACTGTCCCGCTTGGGGCAGGGCTTAAACATTTACGAGACAGAAAACGAGTTAGTTGCCGAAGCAGCTCTTCCGGGAGTACCTGAGGACAAAGTTGACGTAAGTGTTGATGACAACATTGTTCGTATAACTGCATCTGTTCGGGATAAGCAGGAAGAAAAGAGCGATAGGCGTTATTTTATGACGTCCATGGCTTCGAATTACAACTACTCCTTCCGCTTGCCGGAGGGAATAGTGGCAAATACAGAACCAGGTGCAGAACTTGGGAATGGAGTCTTGACCCTCCGCTTTGCAAAAGTAAAAAAGGCTCCTCCAAAAAAGATTCAAGTTAAGCCTCGTGCAAAAGAGGCGGTAGTGAAAGAGTGAGTAGCTCACACAAGAAAAGCGCAAGCGAACCCGAGGCCGGCCTCGGGTTTCTTGTGGGATTATTTGGTTCCATCCAAACTCTTGCTTCTTCAATTCTCCACAAATACGCTAATAAGTAGATTTCAAATAGCTCTCAAAACGAAACCTTTTGACTGGCCGAATTGAAGAAAACCGGAGATATCCAAAATTGTGTTTTTGATATTCGATTGTTCAAATACAGTTCTGTCAAGATTTGTATCCGACAAGTTGGTTCCCTCAAGATTACATTTTTCAAAAACAGTTTCTTCTAAGTTTGATCCATGATAATCGACACCTGCCAGGTCACAAGATATAAACACAGTTCTTGCGAGATTTGTTTTTACAAAAGTACAGGATTTTAAGTCGAAATTTTTCCTTGCGCCTTTATTGCTAGCTTTAAATTTTTGGAAAATGCAGTTGACTAAGGAAGAACCTGTAAGGTCACATTTCTCAATACTAGCTTGGGCAAAATTCAGGTTGCTAAAACTACATTCCTTAAAGGTACATTGGGAAAGGTTAGTAATCTCAAAAAGATCGCCCTGAAATTCGCAAGCAGAAAAAGTACAGCTGTCAAAATTTACAAAATGTAGACTAATGTTTACAAACTTGCAGTTGGTAAAAGTGTTCTGCGCAAAATCTTGTCCACTCAACTCTTTTGTCGTAAACACCTGGTTTTTATATTGGTTCATGGACAAACTGTAGCAAACATTCGTATTTGGGGGATACAATTAGGTGCAGAGTGGGGACAACAGAAAGGAGGAGAAAATGGCAAAATACACGAGCGGAAGGGGTGTTTCAGGTGGCGCTTACGGTTTGGCTTTTATCGGCGCGGCCGTTTATTATCTACAACAGGCATGATGGACCCAGTAATTTGAGAGGTAATATTGTTGTGAGCATGTGGCTTAAAGTTCCTTGATTGGCACCAAACATTACATTGCTGGGGGGGCGTTGCACTCATTATTCTTGAGCTCTTTCACCAGGAGAAAGAACAAGATGTAAAGAAAGTCGGGGATTTAAGTTTAAAACAATCTTTTCCAATCGAAGTTTGTCAGTCTTTACCTGTGGTTCCCGGGGTGTTCAGAACCGCAGCTACTATTGGGGGGCTTTTTGTGGGGGCAGACAAAAAGGTTAAGTATAATGATATATTTATTAATACATGCTTGATATCGAACTCTTGTTGGGATCAGTACTGATTTTAAGTTTTGGCTTTTATGGATTAATAGGAGCAATAAATAAAGAGATATACCTTCCGAGAGGCGCAACCTCAGGTAGTTTTGCAAAATTTACAGGTAAAAAGGCAATCCGGGCGGGGTTACTAACATTTGTAGGGATGGGTGTTTTTTCAGGAGGGGTACTCGCCAGCCTGTTTAAAAATACTGATATCTTTACAATTGTATTATACGTAGGTTTTATAATCTTGGCATCTTTTTTATTAAGTTTAGTGGAATATAAGACAAAGCTGTTTCACTGGTACCCTAAAAAATAATAGTAATCCTGCAAGCCGTAAATACTATATCTAATTTAATGGTTCAATTTGGGTAGAAATTTGACAAGGGTTAGCTATTGATGTTTAACTGGAAAGCGTAACCATTTTAACTGCTCTAGTGAACAAGAAACCTGTTTTTTCTGTTCCGCAAATTGCTAGGGGAGGAGTAATTTCTCTCTTGCTGTTAGGGGTTTGCGCGTTTTTTCCCGGATTCGCTCTAGCGTCTTCTCAAAAATCTTCTTATTACGACTTTGGGCCATACTATGGTCGAAGTCAGGTGCTAGGTTATTCTTTTTCCAGTCTGGAAAATTTGCCTGTTCCTAAAATTCCGGACAATCTTTTGCCCAAGGAAGCTGGCGGTATTACTCCAGGAAGTATTTTTTACCCGCTTGAGCGTGCGGCGGAAAATCTACAACTTACTTTTACATTTAACCCCATTAAGAAGGAGGAGTTAAGGCTTGAGTTTGCTACGGAGAGGTTTTCGGAGGCAAAAACCTTAGTTGATCAGGGCAAAACCGAGGCGGCCTCGCAAGCCTTAAGTGATTATCAAAAGGGCATAAAGGATATTGCTGAGGCTTTATCGAACTTAACCCAACAAGGTGATTCTTCGTTGTCAGTGTTAGTTGATAAGGTGGGAGAGGTTGTGGGCAGTCAGGCAATAGTTGGGCAAACCTTAAGTTTGGACATTGCTCCCGCACAAGCGGAAAGCTGGACCGCGGCGAGCAGAGAAGGCCAAAGGCTATTGGATGAGGTAGCGGAAACAAGAGGGGAGTCTCCAATACCTCAAGACTTGTCTTCCAGAATTCAAAAACTCAAGGATCAGGGGTTGTTGGGTGAAGAAGAGAGCAACAAATTGTATAGCTTTAAAACTCGGTCTGAAGTAAGAAGCGAGATGGAGAAGCTAGCTTCTTCGGGCCAGCTCCCGGCTTCTGAGCTTAGCTGGCTTGATACAGTAATAACACAGGAATTTCCGGATGTCCAACAGGCATTAAGAGCCAATTTTCAAGTAGCAGAGTTGCGCACCTACCAGGCGTTGCCCCAACCGTCAAAGGAAGTGTTAGCAGAAATTAAAAAGTGGCAAGGGGATACTTCTGTCCCTGTACCAAACGAGATTAAACCATACTTGTGGTATAGCAGAGCCCAGGAAATTGCACAGGGTGTTGACCTTTCAAATTTTTCGGCAGATCAACAGTTTGAGGTCGCAAAGGCGTATCCGCAAGTTGCAACAGAAAACCCCACTTACTCATATGTTCCTCTACCTTCGCCAACTCCGTCTATTAGCCCCGAGCTCACAGAACAAGTCCC
Source organism: uncultured Gammaproteobacteria bacterium (assembly GCA_964472675.1). GTDB lineage: Bacteria > Patescibacteriota > Microgenomatia > UBA8517 > UBA10165 > 01-FULL-43-15b. The sequence goes on from CAYYLO010000005.1 coordinate 54,656, forward strand.
TTCCACGGTTCCCTTACCATCTCCAACACCTTCGGTTGCCCAAGTTTCAGCGGAACCTTATCTTGCTGATTCTAGCGGGGCTTTGCCCGGGCAGCCGACCTACTTTCTAAAGCAATTCGGAGAGCAGCTTGCATATACTTTCGCTTTTAGCTCGACTGACAGGGTGCAGCTTAAGATGCAATATGCCGAGCGGCGCTTGGCAGAAGCTAGGCGATTGTCGGAGGATCCCGGCAAGGCTTCTTTGTACAAGTCGACGATTGAAAACTACCGCAAGACCTTGGAAGACGCCTCTATCTTGCTTAAAAATAGTGCTGGTGATGATGGGCAAAAAACTTTAGTTGCAGAAAGGCTTGAGGCTCAAGCAGGAAGGCATGAAGTTTTATTAGAAAAAGGCCTCTTACCTTCAGGAGAAGATCCACAACTAATTCGGGGAGCCATACGTGCCACAGAGGATGCGATGGACAGAAGCGCTGACGTTTTGGAAAGGAGCGCACTACCTGCTTCTTTGTCTCAAAGGTTAGGAGACCTTAAGGCTCAGGGTTTGATACTTGCCGAGGAGGCGGAAGATTTGGTTAGATCAAGCTCTCGTGAGGAGGTCAGAGAAAAGGTGCGCAAGCTTGTGGAACTAAATACGATTCCGTTGGCTGATGCCAAGAAGATGGATGAGAGTCAGGTTTTAACCTCTCCTTCGGATTATAGTCAACTGGTTGAGGTTAGAAAAATCGAAGAGCTGCAAAATTTAAGATCGGTTCAAGCCGATTTGGCTCAAACTCCTGCCTTAAAATCCAACCTAACCACTCTAGCCCAAAAAGAGACAGCCTTAGCTAGCTCTTTTGATCCTGCATTTGTCAAACTGGAAGATTTGGGGGGCAGGGAAGACCTGGCCAAAACCTATGAAAGACTGGCATCGGTTCCCCGTCCTATTAATGGCGGTCAGTTTGGAGCAGAAGCAACGCCTGGCGCTCAGCCCGCAGTTGTTACCCCCCAACCCCAGGACGCAGTCTTATCTGCTTGTCCTGAGGGGGCTATTTTTAAGCAATTTGAAGGTTGTGTTTGGGCTGACAATGGAAGAAGAATTAATGATTATGATCAGTATAAGTGCGAGGGCCCCAGACAGTATTATTCTTTTGCTGTCGGAAAATGTGTAGCCAGTGATCAAAAAGGGGGCGCTGTGGAGGATGCTCAACCCATTTGTCCAATAGGCTATAGTTGGAGTTGGCAAAACCAGAGTTGCCAAGCCTATACTGGTGGGGGGTCATTGCCCCTGCCCACCCCTCCTGTGGAACCCGAGCCAAAGGATGATCAAGAGCGCGAGAAAAGAGCAAAGAGTTGCCCGGAAGGGTCTTCTTATCAGACGCCTAATGGCTGTGTTTGGGATAAAAGCGGCAAATCGGTCTATGATTCCGAACAGTACCGTTGTGGACGGCGTCAATATTATTCATTTGAGGAAGGGGGATGTGTTGCCTCTCCCGAAGAAGGACAGCCTTATCCTAAAAATACCAACCCTGTTTGCAAAGAAGATGGTACCTTTTGGAGTTGGAATGAAGGGAAATGTATTAGTGCTATTTTCCCGTTAAAACAAGAGGACGGGAATACTTCTAAGATAATTATTGATGATTTTAGGTCTCCTTTTATAGCTCCTGGTAGTCCATTTTATATTTTCAAGCAGGCGGCAGAGAGGGCACAACTGGCTCTATCATTTACTGCACCAGCCAGAGAACGGGTTAGCCTGTCTCAAGCTAAAGAGAGATTGGTTGAAGCTGCTGATGCTTTAAAGAAAAATGACGAGAAAACTGTTAAAAAAGCTTTGGAAGCTTACACCTCTGCGATGCAGGGTATTGTGGCCGATGTGTCCCGGGAACAACTGAGCGAGGGGGCCAGGAAGGAAATCTCAAAACTGCTGGCTGAGGAGTCAGCTGAACAAAATTTATTGCTTGAGAGATTGTCAGCTTGGGCTCCTAAGGAGCATGATATTGCCATCAACGCTGCTGTATCAGCCACTATTTTGGGAGTTGATAAGGCGGCAGACATAGCTGGCGAGCCTCCGGTTCCTGATGAAGTTAGAAGCAAAATTGAGTCCTTGCCAGAAAAGATGATTTCTGAGGAGGACAAGAAAGCTCTTCTCGATATGGATTCCCGTGTAGAAGCCAGACTCAAACTAGGAGGATTAGTGACAAGTGGCGTTTTGACCCAAGTTGACGCAGCTTTCTTAAACGAGGATTTTGAGGCTGTAGACGAAACGGCCAAGATCAAAGTAGAAGAACTGAAAAAGCTGGAGGAGATTACTAGTGCTTCCGATAGCATTGACAAAATAGAAGAAAGGATAGGAAAGAATGAAGAAGTTGTTCAAAAACTGGAGGAATTTAAAAAGACTTTCGAGGTTGGAGAAGTGGTAGCAGACGAGATCCGTTCTTATGTTAAATTAACAAGGATTGACGAGGTGACTGGGACCATAAGGCCCGATATTGTCAAGCTGGAAGATTTTTCAAACCGTAAAGATGTTGTTTTGGCGGTTGCCACCTTGCAAGAAGAATTTCGTCCTACAAAAGAGGCTTTTTCGAAGGTAGAAGATTTTAGGAGAAGAAACCCCAACGTCATTTTGCCTCCTGACCTGGCAAGAATTGAAGCACTCTCTTATAGCCTTGGAGTTAGGGGGCAGGCAAGCTCGTGCTTCTTGCCTTCTCCACCATTCCCAGTCGGCACTCCGTGTCCGGCGCCAGGAGCAGCAATACCGATTGCATCGTATTACGACTACAATACAGCTAACTTGTTTGGAACGAACGCAGTTGGCGGACAAGGGGTTGGGGCAACCGCACCATCACTTGACAAGGATGGTAAACCTTTGGTTTATGGTCAAGGCCCAAAAGCTGAGAGCGCAGGTGTCTGTTCTTCGGGATATCATTGGATGTACGACAGCGGGGGGTGGTGCATGTCCAACAGTGGCAGTTATAGCCCTTCTTACACTTATACGCCAACTGGCACTGGTTCAGGCTATACTCCTTACAGCCCCTATTACACTGCCCCTGGTGCCCCTCCTGCTACTTATGGTTATCCTGGAAATAACAACTACCCTGCCTCGCCTTACTCATACAGCCCGCCAAGTTACTATGGTACTGCCCCCACTTATTACACCACCAATCCGCCTGCCGGAACTGTTCCAGGTTCAGGACCTAAGCCTACGGCTCCTGGTCAATGTCCTTCGGGATACCACTGGATGAGTGACAGTGGAGGCTGGTGTATGTCTGATGGCCCAACTTATGTGCCGGCAGGAACCACCACAGACAGCACGCCTCCATCAGGAGGATATAACTGTGGTAGCCAGCCTTATGATCCAGTTACGAAAAAATGTAAAGACGGAGCTTGTCCTGGTGGTTATAACTGGGATGGTAGTAAGTGTGTGACCAGTGGGGGTTATTCGGGAGGAGGGAGTGCTCCTGGCTCATACCAGTATGGTTGCACTCCGGGCTATTACTGGGACGGCAGTAAATGCGTAGCAGGCAGCTATTCTGGCGGAGGCTGGTCAGATGCAGCTGCCAGATCCCAATCCTGGTGTCAACCACCCTCAGGCGGCTGTGGCTCCAATTCTTATTGGGATTATGGAAGCTGTTACTGCCGAAGCTCAAGCAATTATTATGGAGGTAGCGGTCCCTCGCCAAGCAATCAATGCCAAGGTCTAAGCTGTGGCGGAGGTGCCTGGTTAGATTACTCAACCTGTAGTTGCAAGTATTCAGGATCAACTTCTGGCAACTCAGGCGGTCTAACTTGTTACCCTCCTTCTGCAGGTTGTCCAGGCGGCTGGTATGATTATGGCACTTGCTCTTGTAAATCCTCTTCATCTAGCACAGGCTCGAGCGGAGGAAGTAGTTATTGTTCTCCTCCCTCAGGCGGGTGTGGATCAGGCTGGTGGGATAGCGGATCGTGTTCGTGCAGACAGGCTTCCTCACAAGGCTGTTACAATGTATCGGCTTCAAGTTGCGGAGCAGGATGGTATTTTGATGCAGGTTTGTGTACTTGCCGACAAAACTCTGAAAGCAGCACAACTACTACATCTGGAGGAACTTCCGGTGGATCATCCTCTTCTGGCTCCTGCCCATCTGGATACCACTGGATGAGTGACAGTGGAGGCTGGTGTATGTCTGATGGCAGTAGTGGGTCTGGTGGCTCTTCTTCATCTACCACTACAACCACCACAGAGCCTGCGCAAACTACTACGCCGACAACAACTACTACAACCGAGACGAGTTCACAGCCTGCGCCAGCGCCGACTGAAAATACCACTACCACTACAACCACCACAGAGCCTGCGCCAGCGCCGACAACATCTCCATGACGAGGAACACTTTATTCTTTTTTGTTTTAGGGGTTGTTACGGGTTTGGTGGCTTTTAGGTTATTTTCCGAATTTCCCCAAAAGCACATGATAGTTTATGATGGTCTTACTTTTAATCCTGTGCTTTTAGTAATTGACCTAGGTGACTCGGTTACTGTTTCTAATAAATCGAATAAAGTTATGGAGGTTGCCGCGGGAAAGCATGATGACCACAAAAACTTAAAAGGTTTTGAGGAAAAAATTGTTAAAGCGGGTGAAACCTATTCATTTATCCCAGAGGAGAAGGGAATATTTGATTTGCATGACCATTTGAATCCCAAAAAATTGGGGGTACTTGTTATCGATGGAAAATAAGAGACAGGTGTTTGAAAATCTTCCGGAAGATAAATAGTTTGCTACAAATCATCCATTTATTTCAACGATGGGGGCAACCGACCCAACAACAAGGCCTGCGCATTCCACCCTTAAGCTTTGAGATGGCCTTCTTAATGCGGATACTCCTCGTCTCCGCTTTCTTGCCGGAAGTTACCCGGCAAATCCATTCTTTTTCAGCCAGTTCTAGTCGTTCGTGGAGTTCTTTATCAGATACATGATCACGGACTTGCTTGAGGATATCGGCAAATCCGGCTTCATCAACCTTAAAAACCTTTTTGCATTGTGGACATACAATATCGTTCATAGTCATTTACATTTATTTTTGTTTATCTATTTATTTCGTTTACTTTCTCCCTTGATTAGCTTCTTCACCACCCGATCAAAGTCAGACTCAATTGGCTGAATCTTGTTGAACTCTCTATACTCAGCCAAGGCTTTCTTATCAGCATCATCCTTTGAAACTTTTCCCTTACCGTCCAAAATTCTGTACTCATTGAACGTCAGGAATTTATTAACACTTTCAGCGAACTCTTCCATGTTGAATGTCTGTCGGTTTTCAATCAGATTTTCGATGTAGTCAAAGAACCCAGTAACAGTTCGTTCAAGTTTTTTAATCTGTTCTTCTGGCAAATAATTTTTAGCTACCATAACATCAGCAGATAAAATTCTGCCGGCTGGTGCTTGTTTCCAAGTGGTCAAGCCCATGTGAGGTTGGCGACGATCTGCCCGCTTATCGATCAACTCAGCTGCAGTGTGACCAGTGATGGCGTAATGGAACTTGTTTTGAACAGTAGCAAAGAAATCTTTAGTGGTTTGGGAGTGAGGATCGTAATCTATGCTACATTCTGCAAAGATATCAGTTATTTGCTGATAAATACGACGTTCGCTTGACCGGATCGAACGAACCCTTTCCAGCAATTCACGAAAATAATCCTGACCAAAAACTTTCTCTCCTTGCTTAAGACGATCATCGTTCAAGGCAAAACCCTTGATTATGTATTCTCGAAGCACTTGGGTAGCCCAGATTCTGAATTGTGTGGCTCTTTGTGAGTTAACCCGATAGCCAACCGCAATAATGGCATCAAGATCATAAAAAACGACTTCTCTTGAAACCTCTCTGCCACCCTCATTTTGAACTATTCGAATTTTTCGAATGGTTGAATTTTCTGATAATTCGCCACTCTTAAACACTTCCTTTAAGTGGTAGTTAACTGTATTCACTTCTACACCGAACAGATCCGCCATCATTTTCTGAGTCAACCACAATGTTTCGTCTTGAATAAACACATCCAGCTTTATATCTCCACCTGGGGAAGTGTAAAGAATGAATTTAGATGTTTGCGTCAGTTCATTTACCATATTACTTCTTCTTTATAAACTTCTTAATATCCTCAAGGCGATAGCGTCTGATTTTCTTCTCACCAATACGCACCGCTACCAAAATACCCTTACTGTCCCAAAGCCGAAGGGTGTTTGAGTGAACACTCAATATCTCCGCCGCTTCCTTGAGTTTTAAGAGTTTTTCCATAAGTACATTACCTACCAATTGATGACACTAGCATACAAAATAATTGGCTATTTATCAATCCCTTTTGCGAGGAAGTTTTCTATGATAGTTAACTATAATAGAGAGGCGCGAAGGGGTAATTTCCAGGCTAAAAGCAGTAAGTTTTCTATTTTGATTTTTCAGTAATCTGGAATTTTCGGACAATAGTTGTCAAGAATTCCTTGACAACTGCACCTACTGCAAACTCATAAACACGAGCACTGACACCACGTGGCCGCTTTGGGGGGGCATTTGCTGCCTGGTTGGGCTCGTTACCCTGGGAATAGAATCAGGAAAATTTAGAGGATTTTGAAAAAGAAACTTCCGAACATAAAGAATTGCCCGACAGATCAATAGTCCCAAAATACTAAAATAGTCTTTTGCCCTTGTTCTTTATAATCTTCTGAAGGCTCGGAAGCCTTTAAGAAAGAGAAAATTTCTTGTCTTTTTGTAGAATCTTCTGGGAGTTCTACAATCAACTCGTCGGCGTAAGGTCGATCTGGCTCATTTTGACTATACCCTTTAACTTCTCCAACAAGAACTTTCGTTGCACCGAGCTCATAAAGCTTGTCAACAAAGTTTAAAGCATCTTCTTTTGTGTCAAAGACATGCCCAGCAAAAGCGCCATCTTGGGTTTCTTCTAATCCTACCCAGTTTTCTATAATCCACTTTTTAGCTTCTAGCTCCATATATAAGATGTCAGCGCATTTTATTGCTTCGGCGACAACAACTCCTTAAACTGCTTTTCATTTTCTTCCCTTTTCCTCTTTGTCTCTTTGTCGTCATTATAAAAACGTTCTTCAATCATAGCCTTGTCCAAGGCCGCTGCTTGTTGGGCTAATGCTTGAATGTTACCTAGGAGCTTTTCTCTAGTTAATTGGTGTCCTGGTGTGTATGCAATCTGTAAGAGTGAATT
>CAYYLO010000005.1:61831-64429 GCA_964472675.1 uncultured Gammaproteobacteria bacterium
TCAAGGTGGTTTTGCCAACTCCTGACAAGCCCTTTGATGAACTGCCTTTCGTTCCTGTTTGAAAAAAACTGATAAATATTAAGTAGCCCTAAAACTATTCCAATGGAGAGGTAAATATCACTTAGTGAAGGTTTGAACATTTTGCTCCCACGGTAAGAACTTTGAAGCAAAGACCTTGTCGGTTGATCTTCACTTCGTTCAGCTCCCCCGGTAGGACTCGAACCTACAACCTCGAAGTTAACAGCTTCTTGCTCCACCATTGAGCTACAGGGGAATATTGAAAGAGCACGATTATTATACCATATTCGCAGCCTCTTTTTGGTACAATCAAAGCAGAATGGAAAGGTTAAGACTTGGAATTTCAGCGGAAGCAATAATAGATGTTGAAAGTAAGTTGCTTGCTTCAATCAACACAGAGGATTTAGACGATATTGCCATTTTTACCAGAGGAGTTGTTATAAGAATGAGAACGGAACAACCCCCGCTTTTTGGCTTTTTTCAGTCACGGTTGAGAAGTCAGTTTCAGGTTGCAAGTTCGTTAACCTTAGGGTATGCGGCAGCACTCACTTACGAGATGATTCCTGCCAGAATTAAGAAAGAGCCTTTATTCCAGAGGGATGTTGATGTGGCCGTCCAAAGCTTATTGGAGCGCAGCCAGGGTGAGGACAATGTGGGGGTAGATAGCACATGGTTTCATAGAAAATTAGAGATTGATTCTCCAGACTACTATGGATGGGTTGGTACTATGGTTGCCGACCTTGACGACTTGGGGGCAAAAAAGGACTTTTATTTGGGTGCAATGATTGTGGCGCTGGTTTTTTATATGCGTGAGGACGCAAAAGGGTTGGCAGCGGAGTTTTTAGGGGAGGAGGCAACAACTTGAACAGGAAAGTATTTTGGATCATTTTTGTCTTGATTCTTCTTTTTGGTTTAGTTCTTCATCTGTATCCTTCTCAGAATCACAATTTTTACTTCACTATCGATCAAGGGGATGATGCTGTCCACGCAAGGGAGTTTTTTGATAGGGGAAAGATTATCGCCCGTGGGCCGGAAACAGGGATTCAGGGCGTCTATTCCGGGCCTGGGTGGTTTTACTTTATTTCAATCGGCTACAAGCTTTTTGGCGGAGACCCGTTTGGGGCTTTGGTAATGATAATTTTGTTAAACCTTGCCGCGTCGGGATTGTTAATGTGGTGGATTGGCAAGCGTATTTCTCCTGCTTTAGGGCTTTTGGTTGGCGCAGTTTTGCAAATCTTTTGGCCGTTTTATGATACTTCCCGCTGGGCATTTTCACCCTTCCCGCTTGTTGCTTCCTCGATTGTGCTAATGGTTATTTTATCAGAATGGTGGAATACCAAGAAAAACTATTGGTGGGGGATTGCTCCTATCCTTGTGGCTTTAAACGCAGAGCTTGCGGGAGCTGTGGCTCTTCTTTTGTTTTATGGAGTGGTTGGAGTTATTGGAGTGACGAGGGAGAAACTCAAGTGTAGAGAGTTTGTATTGTCGACCTTGCTTTTGCCTGGTTTGGGTGTGGCGGGGACGATCAAACAGTTTGTGCAGGTTTACTTGCGAACACATACGATACCTTTTATCCAAAGCGCCAATGTGGGGACTTTTCAGGGGACAAGTTTTCTGAAAATGGTGCAAATTTATGCGCAGAACTTATCGGAAGCAACAATTCCACAGGTTACCTGGTTGGGGGTGTTGGTATTTTTGGGAATTTTGGGGTTGCATTGGGGAAATAAGGGCAACAGGGGAAGTAGGGGGGAGAAATACACAAGAGCATTTGTTGTGTTTGTGTTTGGCTAGTTTGCTACTTCTTATCTTTTCTTCTCTTCAAATCGTGGTTTTCAGGATTGGCATGATGTTTTCCTGCCCCCACTTTTGTTTGTTTCAGTCGTGTTGATCTTGTTTTCTTTGTGGCGCGAATTAAAGATTCGCTACTACAAGGTGGGGATAATTGGGATAGTAGGGGTAATTGGGGTTTCGCAGTTAATGCTCTCTGGTGGTAGGTATTTGCAGTACCTGCATCCTTCGGATGATCCTGGACTTTTGGTAAATCAAATGAAAGTCCTGGACTGGATTTATGCACACGCCGACGGAAATGGGTTTAACGAGTACACATATGTTCCAACGGTTGAAGATGATAAGTACCAATACCTTTTTTGGTGGTATGGAAGGCAAAAGTATGGCTATTTGCCTTGCGAATATTCAAATTTACCCAAATCTATCAAGTATCTCTACATTCCCAACAGCGAAGAATACAAAGACCCGCATTTGGGGTGTGAATACAATGTATTTCTGATAATCGAGCCAGACGCAGGAAAGGGAGATGCGCCTGTCTGGTACGAGAAAGCAGTTTTTGGGACAATATCTCTTGAGCAGTCAAAGGTAGGCTCAATCAAGGTGGAGAAGAGAAGATATCCTCCGAAGATTTAGACCAACATTGGATTTACTTGACACGATGATGCTATACTATGAGTAATTGTTTCGTTTATGCGGGACATTGAGAAAAGACTGGTGGTGAGATATTTTTGGCAGTAAGACTATTTGTAGGGAATCTTCCTTACAAGACAACTTCGCAAGATTTAAACGATC
>CAYYLO010000006.1:0-4739 GCA_964472675.1 uncultured Gammaproteobacteria bacterium
CAAATAGTGCCCATTTGCATGTAAAAGCGCATAGCGTTCGCCGTCATCATTCTGTCCTGGTTCTATTAATTCCTGCTTTAATTTTTGCTGTTGTTTTGGCTTGGCTTTTGGAGAACTTGCCTGGCGAAAGAGTCAAAGGAGCAGCCACATCTATCGATGTGGAAAGCACGAAATGAATGTCATCTCGGGAGTAGCGGGAGATCTCTCGCCTTCGGTTTGAGATGACAACAAAGCACATATATGAAACAAATTTTAATATTAGTCGCAGTCTTAATCGGAGTTTTATTCCTGGCTTATTGGTCTTCAAAACCTGGAAATTTGGAAAGCTTCTTTGTCAAAACAGGCATTCCAACCGCAAATTCCGGCAACACAAACCAGGAAAAAAAGATTGTAACTGTGGGAAATGCGCAATTTAAAGTCGAGATTGCACAAAACGAACAAGCAAGAAAAGTAGGGCTTTCTACAAGGGACGCTCTTCCTGAAAATGAGGGGATGCTCTTTACGTTTGACAAAAAGGGTGCTACCCCAACTTTTTGGATGAAAGGAATGAAATTCCCAATTGATATTATTTGGATTAAAGACAATGTAGTTTCAGAAATTACATCTGATGTCCCAACAGTAGCTTCCGGTATACCTGACAATAAAATCCCTCAATACTCTCCAAAAAGCAAAGTAGACTATGTTTTGGAGGTACCCGCCAACGTCGCCCGGAAGCAAGGTATTAACGTAGGGGATCGTGTGATCTTACCTCTTTAAATCTATCACTTCAAATGCCTGAGAAAATTTTTAAAAGTAAGCGTAACACAAGCAAAAGATCTCGTACTTTTATTGCCATTCCTTTGCCAGAAGAGTTAAAAGAGAAAATCAGCCACTTGGTTGCTAAGCTGGAAATTCAAAACAGGTCTGTTTCATGGAATGACCCGCAGCGGGCGCATATAACTTTAATATTTTTAGGTCAGATTGCCCAGGAGAGAATTAGCGCGGCAGCCAGTGCTTTAAAAGAAACCGCCCAATCTTTTAGCAAGTTCCAATTATCAACAGGTAATTTGGGTTATTTTTACACCGGCAACGAGGAAGATAGTTCAGTAATATACAATTCAGTTCTGGACGAAGAGAGGCATCTGCACAATCTTTATAAAAGACTGGCACGGAATCTGGCTGCAGAAGATTTTTACCCGCCGGAGCGGCTTAATCCTCACATAACAATTGGCAGAATAAAAAAGCACCGCGACCGCAATGTGCACACCAACACATTAGAAAAATTAATCCAGGACGAAACTCTTGCTGGAGAAAAAGTTCCCGTTGAGACACTTAACATGTACGAAAGTTTACAAGAACGTGGCGGACTGGTTCGCTACAGACTGTTGCGAAGTTACCCATTACAATAAAATGAGAGGAGTTGCACGCTACTTTTTAACCCCCGTTTTAATAATTATTTGGATAATGACTGGGTTTATCCTTGGATACTTAACAGGAATTTTCCAGGTAAGTCAGGTTGCCTTTGGCCGTGAGCAAAAACTTGCGGATGAGTTTACCAAACTGCTGGAAAGTGCAAAAAGCGCTTCCGCCACTCCAACATCAAATCCGCAACAAAAACCCTCTCAGGTAAAATTACCACGGACAAATTACACAGGGCCTGAGCTTTGGGCCGCCGTAAACGAGGCAAGGGTAGAGCACGGCGTACAAGCGCTTTCTCAAAGGGACGTGCTTTGCACAATAGCGGCAATCCGCTTAAGCAATATCCGAAGCTTGGGCAAGCTTGATAATCATGATGGATTTCAGGCAACGTATGATAAATATAAAGACAATCCAAATATGCCAAACAATGTTTCAGAGTTTTTGATCTCAGGATATCCTACTCCCAACGAGGCAGTTGAAGCATGGCTTGATACTTTAGGACATAAGAAGTTAATAACCGGCGGAGAGTATGTTTGGGGCTGCGTTTATGCACAAGACGGCTTTGGTGTAGCAATTACCGGTTACTAATTTGTGCTAAAATAATGCATGCTTCAGGAAGCCGGAAGGATAATAATAGTCATTGGAATAGTTTGCATTATCTTGGGCTCTTTTTTGTGGTTTTTTGGTAAACTTCCTTTCTTAGGAAAACTGCCTGGTGATATTTATGTTCAGCGCAAAAACTTTTCATTTTACGCACCCTTAACCACTACGGTTATTATTAGCATCCTGCTGTCTATTGTCCTGACTATTATCGCTCATCTTAAGAAGTGAAGCGTCAATTTATCCTTATTCTTCCTTGGCTTCTAGTTGGTCTTTTGTCTCTATATGTTGGCTTCTCCAAATTGTCTACTTCCAACCTTCCAACCCCTTTGACAGGGTGGAACCCTGTCAGTGCAACACCTGCCTCACCACAGCCTACGCAGGCGACAGGTTGGAACCCTGTCACAGTAACAAGAGTTGTAGATGGGGACACCATCGAGATTGAGGGCGGCCAGAGGGTGCGTTATATTGGAATTGATACTCCAGAAACTGTCAAACCAGGAACGCCAGTTCAGTGTTTTGGAAAACATGCCGCAGATAATAACAAAGAGCTGGTGTTGGGTAAAAAGGTAAGGCTTGAAAAAGATGTTTCAGAAGTTGATAAGTACGGCAGATTGCTGCGTTATGTGTGGGTGGAAGAAATATTCGTCAACGACTACCTGGTTCGCAATGGATACGCGCAGGCAAGTACTTATCCGCCGGACGTAAAATATCAAAGCCAGTTTGCTGCCGCGCAAAAAGAGGCCCAGGAAAACCAGATAGGTTTGTGGTCACCCAACGCGTGTGCCACTATACCTTCAGCATCCGTCCAAACAACCCTTGATCCGCGAGAATTGTGCAGCATTAAGGGGAATATCAATTCGGAAGGTGAAAAGATTTACCACATGCCCGGTCAGCGATATTATGACAAAACTCAAGTTGATGAGGCGGCAGGAGAACACTGGTTTTGTACAGAAAAAGAGGCAGAATTATCAGGCTGGCGCAAGTCTAAGGTGTAGAGTATACTATCGGCAACAAGCTGACTATGGATTACAGACAATACTTCGAGCCATATGCGCAAGAGCAAAACAAATTTCTAAAAAATTTCTTCAGGCAAAAAAAGACAGAGGCTAGGCGCGCTGCCCCCACAATTGCTCCTAAAATGTGGGAAGAGTTTGAGATATTTATTGCAGGCGGGAAAAGAATGCGCGGAGGACTTGTGCGACTTGGTTACGAATCCTTCGGCGGCAAAAAATTAAAAAATGTCGTTCCGGTGTCTGCAGCCATAGAAATAAATCACTGCGCTCTTTTGGTGCATGACGATGTTATCGACAGAGATACTATGCGCCATGGCGTACCTACAATTCACACAAAATATAAGGCCTACCACAAAAAAACTTACAAAAAGGATGATCCACAGCATTACGGAGACAGCATGGCAATTTGCGTGGGCCTGATGGGTATTTATGAAGCTATTCGGCTTGTTGCCGATTCAGACTTTAACACGGAGCGAAAGTCGCAAGCAGTAGAATTTATGTCTCGCTTTCTAGTTGACACTATTTACGGAGAAGCGTTAGATGTCGACTTGACATATCACAAGAATCTTTTAGAGAAAGATATCATTAATATTAACCGACTAAAAACTGCCTGGTATACGATTGTAGGGCCTCTAGGAGTTGGAGCAAGCCTGACAGGTATAAGTCCCAACAAGTTGAAAGTTTTGGAGGAATTCGGCCTTCCTTTGGGCATTGCTTTTCAACTTCAGGATGACATTTTAGGCATTTTTGGGGATGAGAAAAAGACAGGCAAATCTACAGCCTCAGACATAAAAGAAGGGAAAAATACGCTTCTTTATCTTTATGCTCTAAAAAAGGGCACGCCCAAACAAATCCAGCAGTTAAAAAGACTCTGGGGCAAAAAGGATATTGGCTCAACTGAAGCAAAAGAGGTGCGGCAAATTATTGTTGACTCTGGCTCGCTTAAATATTGCCAAAAAAGAGCAAGAAAGCTGGGAGATGTGGCCAAGCTTGCAATCCCAAAAATTACAAGAGATAAAAAGCTTCAGAAGGTTTACTCAAAACTTGTGGACTTTGTAGTCCAAAGAGAAAGATAAAATAAAAGAAATCAGAATTTCTCTTCAAACTTCGTTATAAAAGAAATCAGAACTCTCCTATAATTTGAACAACTACGTTACGGGTACGGGCGTGATCCAGTTCAACCAAAAACAGAGACTGGTATTGCCCCAATAATAGTTCCCCATTCACAATTGGAATAGATTGAGACGAGCCCCCCACTAAAAAATGCCACAAGTGAGAATGACCATTTGGCATTTGGTCAACTAGATGGTCCGGAGCAACAGAATGATGGTAATCTTTCTTGCGAGACGAAATACTCTCAAGAAATTCTTTTAAGTCTTTATGAATTCCTGCTTCGTTTTCTTGAAGCAAAACTGCCGCAGTTGTGTGTTGGGAAAAAACCACTATCAGCCCATTTTTTATGCCCGATTCCTGAACATTCTTTTTAATTTTGTCTGTTATATTAATAAGTTCAGGTACTTCGTTAGAGCTGGTAACAGTTATTGTTGATGTTGAAACCACAGCTTAAGTCGTTTTTGAGAACAGGTAAGACCTATGCTATCAACTTATAACCGCAATATCAAGACCAGACCTTTCCAGACGTCATGGCTTCGCTTCACAACGACAAGGAATTTGCGATATACTAATACCTAAAGTTGCCCATGACCGGCTCATGTCTACACTATT
>CAYYLO010000006.1:4749-61435 GCA_964472675.1 uncultured Gammaproteobacteria bacterium
AAAGCTACTTGCCCGCTACAAGAATATTCGTCATTGCCTAACATCCCTACGGGAAACTATAAAAAATGGTTATCCCGCCCAAAAGCTGGTAGTTATTGGTGTAACAGGCACAGACGGAAAAACTACTACTGCCCACTTAATATATGAAATTCTAAAAGCAGCCAGGTATAAAGTTGCACTCATCTCAACAGTAGGGGCTTGGGGACCCCGCGGGTTTGCTGATACGGGACTCCACACTACAACTCCTGACGCAACAATATTGCAGCCAATGCTTAAAAAATTTGCCAGTGCCGGGGTTACACATGTGATTCTTGAAGTTACATCCCACGGTCTAGACCAACACAGAGTTCTAGGATGCAACTTTTATGCGGCAGTTTTGACCAATGTCACCCACGAGCATCTAGACTACCACCGCACATTTGACCGTTACCTTGCCACCAAAGCAAAACTCTTTAAAAATGTCAAACTTGCAGTGCTTAATAAAGACGATGCTTCGTACGGATTCTTCAAAAGGAAAACTGCAAAAAAGGCTCAAATCGTTTCTTACTCAACTCTGGGTTTGGCCAATATCAAAGCCACAAATATCTCACAAAAATCCACACTTCTTTCCTTTCTGGCCTCAGACAACGGAGTAGGCCACCTGATAAAAACGCCACTAGCTGGGCTGTACAACGTCTCAAATATTTTAGCAAGCATAGGTTTAACTCGAGCTCTAGGGATTGACTGGAAAACGATTCAAAAAGTCTTAAGCCATTTCGCAGGCATTTCCGGGAGGATGGAATACGTAAAAACCCGTCCTTTCTCAGTAGTCGTGGACTTTGCCCACACGCCAAATGCCTTAGAACAGCTTTTGAGTACACTTGGCGCTAACCTTTCTCCTAAAGGGCGTTTGATTACCGTTTTTGGATGTGCTGGAGAACGCGACAGAACCAAGCGCCCGTTAATGGGGGAAATAGCCGGAAAACTCGCGGACATATCGGTCTTTACTGCCGAAGACCCCCGATCAGAAGATGTAAATAAAATCATTGCACAAATGGTACAAGGTGCGCGAAAGTCCAAAGCCAAGGAGCTAAAAAGTTTAGGCATGCACCTCGGGGGTGGAAGGCTAAACCATATTTTTATCCGCGAGCCGGACCGTGGAAAAGCCATTAAACTGGTCATAGGCTTAGCAAAAGCAGGGGACATTGTGGTTATTTGCGGCAAGGGGCATGAAAAAAGCATGGCCTTCGGCAAGACTGAAATTCCCTGGTCTGACCAAGAAGCTGCACGGAAAGCGCTTACACCTAATTAACGTCATTAACCTCAAAAAACTGTCATTCTGGCCCGCTTCGACAAGTCGAAGACGAGGCGAGCCCGCCCAGAAAAAGATCGCCGCACCCTGAGCAAAGTCGAATGGGCTCGCGATGACGATGACAGAATGTTGTATACTTTAAAAGTATGAAAAAGTCTAAACAAGAACAGTCGCCACAACCCAAAAAACCAGTGTTCACGCCGCCGAACCAAATGAAGTTTAACCAATTTGGGAAAATGGGCGCTGGAAAATTTAACCCCGGAACGTTTAAGACTCAACATAAAGGATGAGCTTGTAGTATTGCTGCCCTCTGTGCTCCATTCTCTAAACATGGTATAATCCGCAACTAGTTATATGGCAGCAAAAAAAACAACCGGCAAATCAGTTCTTGCGCGGACCAAAGATAACACAATCCAGCTTACGCTAACAATTCCGCACGAGAAAGTGCAAATAAAAAAAGAAGAAGCGCTTGAGACATTGGCCAAAAAATTAAATATCCCTGGCTTCCGCAAAGGTAAAGCGCCACGGGAGTTAGCTGAAAAAAGAATCGATAAGCAAGACCTTTATAATGAGATGCTTTCCCGTCTTTTGCCTGAGGTTTATGCAGACGCTGTACAGGAGCATCAGCTAAAACCAATTTTGGCACCCAGATTTGAAATCTTATCCATAAGCGAAGGTAACGACTGGACTGTTCGAGCAATAACCTGCGAACTGCCGGTTGTGGAAGTGGGCGATTACAAAGACTTTGTCAAAGGAGAGTTGCAAACAGCAAAAATTTGGACGCCCGGCAAAGACGGAGAGAAAGAAAAAAATGAGACTACCCCAGAAGAGAAGGAGCAAAAAATACTGGAGGTAATAATCAGGAACACGAAGTCACAAATTCCAAATATTCTTATTGAGGAAGAGGTAAACCATAAACTGTCCCGGCTTCTTGACCAAACCCAAAAACTGGGATTAACTGTTGAACAATACTTAGCCTCAACCGGCAAAAGTATTGAAAGCTTGCGGGTAGAACTTGCCCAACAGGCCCGCGAGGCAATCATGCTGGAGCTTGCGTTAAATAAAATCGCCGATGAGGAACAAATTGCCGTTGACGAGATTGAAATTAATCAAATAATTCGAGCTTCTGGCTCAGAAGAACAGGCACAAAACGCAACACCCCAACAAAAAGCCATGATTGCGGGGGTAATCAAAAGACGCAAGGCCCTTGACAGATTGGCTAATATTTAATAAATGGCACAGCAGTACCGACCATCCAAACCAAGCACTCAAAACGGCAAAGGTGGCAAGACCCATATGCCACAGTCGGACAATTTTGTAGAGTCGATGCGCGATATTGGCAGAGAAACTATCAATACTTTAAAAGACGATCTTATCAAGGAAACTCCCAAGGACTTTATCCGCCAACTTTTAGGACTTGAACGGCCTAAAGCTTCGGCTTCTGGCGAAATTCAACTTGGACAATCAATAGAAATTGACCAGGTGATTGAATCGCAAACTGAGGAAAATAAATCTCTACAAACTCAACTTATTCACGAGAGAACATTAAGGCAGGACCAGGAGCAATATTCGGCACGCCAAACACAAGAGCTTAAACTCCAACTAAAAGCGCTACAAAGTGAGGTCGAAGAAGTAGCCAAATCCACAATACAATTATCCCAAGAGGTAAAAATTGCAACTATACAGGCTACAGTTGAGCCAGGTATATACCATATTGTCTTTTTCGAAAAGCTTTTAAGCTTTATTAAATCTTTCCGAAAAAAGATCAATCAGGCAAACCTATGGATTCAAAGCGCCAACAAAAAAGCAGCCAAAAGAAGGACATTCTGGGGACAAGTAGCCAAATCCGGTGCCCAGCGACTTCTTTCAAATGAAGACTACTCTCAACGCTCCGCAGGCTAAAGAAGTTTAAGGGTGGACGGTACAGGGCTCGAACCTGTGAACCTTCCGAACGTCAATCGGACGCTCTACCAACTGAGCTAACCGTCCTCTCGGAAGTTATTATATCGCAAAACTGACGGCTAAGATAGACTAAACGACGCTGGAAGGCAATATTTCCACAACGAACAACACAAACTCCTTTATAGGTGGGATATGTGGCTCGTCCCAGTGTCCTTTTATCAAAAACAACTCCAGTAAAGTTCTTACTTGGGATTTTTAATTCTCTAGACCAATATTTTATGCTTGATCGCGAATCCTGGTCTGCCCTAAGATGTAGCTCACAACGTATTTTGTTAACATCAAAATTATATACTTTGACAAGAGCGGCAATAAAAAACTTTAGAATTCTTGGATCGGAATTACCCATTCCAGTGTGCTGAGTTTTAAAACCCTCACCCAAATAAAGCATAGCTAGTGCCAACTCAAGTATGTGTCTGTTATCTGTCTCTACTTGCAATAGCGTAGTTGAAGCCTCCTGCTCCGCAATCTTCAGCCGTTCAGCCTTTTGAGAATTATGCCACAGCCTCGCGCGCTCTCGAGCCACTGTTAGGGCTTTGTTCCATCGTTGAAGAAGAATGGACTTTTGTTCATCGCTAAGCTTAACGTCTCTTAGCCACCCACTAAGAGTAGAGCGAGGAATCCCCAACTGGATTTCAATATCACGGATGGATGCTCCCTTTTTACGGAGAACAATCGCTTGGCTCTTTAGTTCGGCCCATCTGGACTTCACAAATATAGTGTATCACATCAGAGGTTCGGATCCTGTATCGCCCACCAATGTTTCCTGTTTGAAAAAAATCCCACACACCTCTGACCACCACCTAGCAAGCCACAGTTGTATTGCCAAGCCAATAGATGTATCTTAAACTATGGAACCAAATGAGCGAGTCCACAGATCAATTGGAAAGATCATATGGAATAACTTTTGGGGAGGTATTGCCTGGGGTTTGGGGGTCACAGTCGGCCTCTCAATACTCTTTGGGGCAATTGGCTTTTTAGGCTCCAAAGTAAATTGGGTGCCAGTTATTGGTAAATTCGTCCAGCAAGTAACTCAATATGCCGAAGGAAACCGCCCAAGAATTTCCAGATAATTTTCCTTGACAAGTAAGGCAATTCAAAGTAGGATATGTTACAAGTTAATTCTTGCACTCGCATGAGGCCTTACCAACCTCAAAGCCAGCCTCGACAGACGTCGAGTCTAGGCAGGCAGGACGTGTCTACTTACGAAGTGTAGAAAATGAAGCCACTAAAAAGTTGGGTGGAACCATCCGCGATGCGGGTCCCAACAAAAACATGTGGCTTTTTCGTTTTTAAGAGTCTCTCGTTTCACTCGAGATGACAAATTTGTGAGGATTCCGTGTCGTAGGAGGGAGTGATAGAAGAAAAATGACTAAGAAACAAAACAATTCTAATTTAGAAGCAATGAGGCACAGCGCGGAGCATGTTCTTACTTTTGCCATGCTAAAAACTTACCCGGGGCTTCTTCCTGCCATGGGTCCGGCAACGGATGATGGATTTTACTTCGATTTTGACTTCGAAGGCAAAATTCAAGAGAAGGATTTTGCGCGCATCGAAAAAAAGATGCAGGAGATTGTCCTCAACGACTACCCAATCACACATCAAGAATTAAGCATCAGGCAGGCAAGAAAGCTTTTCGCGGGCAACCCTTACAAACTCGAGTGGCTTGATGAGATAGAAAAAAGGGGGGGAGAATGCTTCAGTTTACTGGATCGGGGAACCTGGAAAAGAGGGTTCATTTGCCGACCTTTGCTCCGGCCCACACATTGAATCAACCGGTAAAATCGGCCCCTTCAAGCTTCTTTCTATTGCCGGTGCGTATTGGCATGGTGACGAGAAAAATAAAATGCTGACCCGTATTTACGGCACAGCGTTTAACACCCAAGAAGAACTAGATCATTATCTTTGGCAAAAAGAAGAAGCCGAAAAAAGAAACCACAGAAAACTTGGGGCAGAACTGGAGCTGTTTGCTATATACCCCGAAGTCGGACAAGGCTTACCCGTTTGGCTTCCGAACGGGTTTGTAGTTCGCCGCGAACTGGAAGATTACATGCTCCGCGAGGAGCGAAAGCTTGACTACAAACATGCCATTACGCCGGTTTTATCAAATGAAAAACTTTTCCAGACTTCCGGACATTTAGGATTTTATAAGGATTCTATGTATCCTCCTGTCGTTGTTGACGAAGAAAAACTTTATCTAAAACCGATGAGTTGCCCTGGAGCGATGATGATTTACAAATCAAAACCTAAGAGCTATCGCGATCTGCCTTATAAACTTGGTGAGTTTGGGCTGGTTTACCGGTACGAAAAATCCGGCGAGCTGCAGGGATTACAACGTGTACGAGGATTCACTCAAAACGATGCGCACATCTTTTTCAGGGAAGACCAAACAAAAGAACAGCTTACTGAAGTTATTAACTTCTTTAAAAAGTTTTACAAAGACTTGGGGTTTACCAAATATTGGATGCGCCTATCGTTGTCTGATCCAAACGACAAAAAGTATGATATTGCACCTCGGGAAGAATGGTTAAAAGCTGAAAGTAATCTGCGCAAAGTTTTGAAAGAGAATGGCCTTGAGTTTGAAGAAGCTGTCGGAGAAGCTGCGTTTTACGGTCCAAAAATTGATATTCAGGCTGTAAATGTTTTTGGGAAAGAAGATACTATCTCAACTATTCAGTATGACTTTAACTTTCCGAAAAGATTCGAACTTGAATATATTGATACTGATGGCCAGCCAAAACGGCCGTACGTTTTGCACAGGGCACTTATCGGTTCGTTTGAACGGTTCTTCTCGTTCTTAATTGAACACTATGGCGGAGCTTTTCCGGTTTGGCTTGCGCCGGTTCAGGTTACCATTTTGCCAATTGCCGAACGCCACTCAAGCTATGCGTCTTCAGTTAAAGTTTTGCTGCAAAATGAAGAAATTCGTATAGAACTTGATAACAGGCAAGAGACTTTGCAAGCCAAAATCCGCGACGCGCAAAAAAAAAAAGTGCCGTATATGTTAATAATCGGAGATAAAGAACAGGAAGCCGGAACCGTAGCAGTACGTTTGCGAAACGGTACAAACTTGGGTGTCATAAAACTATCTGAACTCACAGCCCAAGTCAAAAAGGCTATTTTTGAGAAAGTTAACATTTGAACAACCGCCCTAAATTGCGCAACGCGCTTGAGCTGTGCTAAAATACTTATCAAACTATCTACTTTGGCAGGAAGATTTTTTAAACCAAAAAAGGCATTCTGGCGAATAAACCAGAATATAAGAAGCCGCGAGCTTCGAGTAATTGATGCGGATGGCAAACAGATTGGCGTTCTTTCTGTGCAGGAAGCTTTGAAAAAAGCAGCAGAGGCAGAACTTGACCTGGTTGAAATTGCCCCAGCAGCCAAACCGCCAGTTGCCAAGATTATCGACTTTGCTAAATTTAGATACCAACAGGAAAAGAAGGAAAAAGAGTCACGCCGGAAAGAGAAAAAAGGGTCAGAACAAAAAGAAGTCTGGCTTACTCCTTTTATGGGCGAGAGCGATTATAATGTCCGCCTTGAACGGGTTAAAGAGTTTTTGGGGGAAGGAAACAAAGTCAGGATAGTTGTCCGTTTTACCGGACCCCAAATGTCTCATAGAGAATTTGGGTATCAGATGGCCGAAAAGGTTAAAAGTGACACGCAGGACATAGCAGGAATAGACCAGGCGCCAAAATTCCTGGGGAGACAATTAATGATGGTGTTAACGCCAGTAAAGCAGAAAGTGACACCAGAAGTGTCATCGTGAATATGAACAGAGGCAAGGTAAAATTTAAATCTAAAAATGCAGTTTTAAGGCGCGTTAAGGTTACCGGAAGCGGTAAGATATTACGTGGTAGAAGTTTTGGACGTCATTTAAAAAACAGTAAATCCAAAAAGAGAAACCGGATTTATAAAAGGCCGGTTGAGGTTAACAAAACTTTAGAGAAAAAATTACAGAAGGTGCTTGGAATGAGGTAGTATGTCAAGAACAAAAACCGGTTTTACCAGAAGACGAAAACATAATAAAATCCTAAATGCCGCGAAAGGCTTTAGACAGGCTCGCCAAAGACGTTATAAGACAGCCCGCGAAGCGGTTCTTCATGCGGGCCATTATGCCTATGTAGGAAGAAAGAAAAGAAAGAAAGACCTTCGCCGCCTTTGGATTGTTCGCCTTAACGCGGCTGTGCGCGAACAAGGGTTATCCTACAGCAAGTTTATCGCAGTCCTTAAAAAGGCTAACGTCCAAATGGATAGAAAAATTTTATCTGATATCGCTATCTCCGATCCCCAAACCTTCACAGAGATTGTGAACAAGATTAAATCCGCGTAATTTTGTACACCCCTGCTTTTTTGCCATTGACCAAAACATCATATTTAGAAACCAGTTTAAAATTTGTGTTCTCCTTTAAAAATTTCTCCATTGTCAACTTTCGCGAAGTTAAAAGCACAATAACTCCATCAGGTTTTAGCACCCGCACGAATTCCTTGAAGGCTTTTTCATAAAGATCTTCGACATCTTGTGTCTCCATTTGATCCGCAAGCCCCCAGGGTGGATCCGTCACAATTTTGTCGACAGATTGATTGGATAAATAAGTCAAATTAGTTGCGTCAGCCTGCCGCACCTGTATGTCACTCTGGCTTGGCCAGAGTCTAGATTCTGGATGCGCCTTCGGCTTACCAGAATGACAAACGCCACTGACGTACTTAATCCTCTCGTTAGAAATATCTGAAGCGTAAATTTTCTTGTGGGGAAAGTTATCAGCTTCTTTAACTATCCCGCCCCAGCCGGCAAAAGGATCAAGAAAAACGTCTCCTGCTTTAGATTCTGATAGCAAACACAGGAGATTGGCCAGTTCCGGCCTTAACTCCCCGGGTTTTAAGAGTTTTTCGCCCGATGCTTTGTGAGTTAACCTCAACGCAAAAAATCCGACACCCTCAGATCTTTCTAGAAACCAGAATTCCAAATCCGGTTTGCCGCGGTCCAAAGTTAATCCCGTTGCGCGCGCAAGTTTTTCTTCCATATTTTTTAATAAGTTCGGGTCAATTTTCCCCAGTTCGTTTTCGAACGAGGTGATAATACGAAATGACCTCACCGAAGGTAAAAGACGGGGAAGCTCCATCTTCTTTAAAAAATCACTTTGAAAGGTAAACTTAACCAAAGAGGGGAGATCCCCTTTCCTAACATGTTTAAAGAAATGTAAAACATAGAAAGTATTATTTAAAAAACGAAGCTTGACAATTTCCTCTGTGGGCAAATCAGTCTTGTAAACTACTAACCCGTCAAGCAATAAAACTATTTCCACATCAGAAAATCGTTCTTTTAAAGCGCTTGTTACAACTTCTCCCAGGCCTGGAATAAATGTCGAGTAGTATGTTCTCATACCTCCAAAGTATATCAATTGGTATTTTAGACTGTATTGAGGTATACTATGCTTACTGATTATTTCGACAGGACGGCTTTAAGAGACTTTTCAAGAAGTATCCTCCAGAAGAAATTATTCAAGACAAAAACGAAAGGAGGATACTTAAAAATGGCAAAAAGACTATTTATTGGAAACCTTCCATATAGTACTACAGCTCAAGATTTGGAACAGTTGTTTGCGCAAGCAGGAACTGTTGCTTCTATGACTTTAATTACTGACAAGTTTTCAGGACAAAGCAAAGGTTTTGCTTTTGCAGAAATGAGTTCAGACGAAGAGTTTGAAAATGCATTGAAGCTTAATGGTCACGAACTTGACGGAAGACAAATCGTTGTCAACGAAGCTCGACCACGAGAAGAACGCCCACAAAGCGATAGATTTGGTGGCGGAAACCGCGACAATAGAGATCGACGAAGTGGCGGCGGATTTGGTGGCGCTAAACGCAATCGTTGGTAAGCATGCAAACATCAACCAATATCAACCTATGTTCACGGTGCAAAAAGCAACGCATCGTAATTAGAACATGGAAAGAAATTGTTGTTAACTCTACAATTATTCATACGGAAACTGCCTGTCCGGATCCAGATTGTCAGAAAGTTGTTGATGCCCAAAATAACGCTACCCACGAAAAAAGGGTTTCTTCAGAAGAGAATCGGGCAAAAGCAGAAGAAGCAAGAAAGCTTAAAGCCCGCAAAAATTTGACATTAGGCAAATCCAAGGGATACAATATCAGTTAGCAATTTCAAAGGCCATGATGTGGTGCTTTCGCCACGTAGCCGGTTGGGTGAAATGTCATTCCAGATTAGTCCAGCCCGGGAAGTTCCCGTAATAGAACAAACACTTGTCATTAGCTGTCATCCTGAACGCTAGTGAAGGATCTCTCGATCTGTTCGAGAACTGGCATACGCCAGAGATTCTTCGGCTTCGCCTCAGAATGGCAAAATTTGGAGAGTGTGAAAGATAAGTAGTACGGTGGTACCGTGTTCTTGGTCCAAGAACGCCCGTATGTATTCATTAGCAATAGTGGATATATACGGGCGGTTTTGTTATCGCTCAAAACGCACATTACAACGCAGAAGGAGTAGATCGTGAGGTTCAATCCAGCGATTCATAAGCCCATTCACTTGTCCCTATGGAGGAACGGCGAGCTGATCCTCAGCCCAGATCAGACTTCGACTCTCCTACAAGACGACGAGCAAATAACGTTCGCTCTGTTCGCCACACCATCTGGGAACGTAGTGGTCGACTTGACCAGTTTCGACTTCTCGGCGCATCCGCGTTACCCAAAGACAACGGCCCGATTTATGGGGAATGGGATTGCACCAGGCGAAAGCAACGAGAGTATCGCCTGGGACGGAATCGAAGTCACCATTGGCGAAGATGGCACAGGCAAGATCGAATTTGACCTTTGCAATGGCAGGGCTCATCTGAAAGCCGACATCGGCCGCCGGCTGGTCCCACAGACCACTTACGTGACTGTGGAAAGAGAATGGTACTCCTTTGGTGACGTAGGAGCACCTCGACTCCGCCAGGTTCCCGTAGGGGAAACGTGGGACCGGAAGCCCGAGATCGTCACTGCCTAACAGTCACCAAAACAACTGGGTTGGGGCAAATTACTTGCTCAAACCGCCCCAACCCAGTTGCTCACTTTTTGTTAGAATGTAGAAACACAATGGAACAACAATTACACAATATAAAAAACCAGGCTTTGGCCCAAATTATGAGTGCCGGCAAAGAAGAGTTGGAAAATGTCCGCGTAGCCTACTTGGGGCGCAAAGGCTTCTTAAACCGTGCCATTGAAAATCTACGCAATCTCTCGAGCAGCGAGAAAGCCGTCACAGGACGTTTGGTTAACGATGTTAAAAATGCAATCGAAGAAGCCTTAAGAACCCGCCAG
Source organism: uncultured Gammaproteobacteria bacterium (assembly GCA_964472675.1). Classification (GTDB taxonomy): domain Bacteria; phylum Patescibacteriota; class Microgenomatia; order UBA8517; family UBA10165; genus 01-FULL-43-15b. Next base: position 15,320 of record CAYYLO010000006.1, read on the forward strand.
CAGGAACTTCACCTTGTGTCCAAAAAAGAATGGTTTGATCCAACGGTCCCGGCCATTATGCCCCAAACCGGTCATCTTCATCTTGTTACTCAAGCCATTGACGAAATTGCAAGTATTTTTGAAAAAATAGGTTTTGTGCGCGTCCGATATCCGGAAGTGGAATGGGACTGGTTTGCCTTTGAATCTTTAAACATGCCCAAAGAGCACCCCGCGCGGGACGAGTGGGAAACGTTTTTCGTCGATGCTCCATCAAATCCAAAATACGGCAATGTAGTTTTAACGCCGCACACTTCTTCCGGGCAGGTTCGTGAAATGGAAAGGGTCAAAACCCCGCCCATCCGCATGATTAATATTGCCAAATGCTATCGCAGGCAGTCTGACAACACCCACGTTCCAATGTTTCACCAATTTGAAGGACTGGTTATTAATGAGGGGATAAATATTACACACCTTAAAGGAACGATTGATTATTTTGCCAAGCAATTTTACGGCCCAACTGCAGTGTCTAGAATAAGACCATTCCATTTTATGTTTACCGAGCCTTCTTTTGAGGTAGACTTTTCCTGCGTACATTGCGGGGGGAAGGGCTGTCGTTTCTGCAAAAGCGGCTGGCATGAGGTAGGAGGAGCCGGAATGGTTCACCCCAATGTTTTAAAAGCCGGCGGGATTGACCCTAAAAAATATACTGGATTTGCTTTCGGTTGGGGAGTGGAGAGGGCACAATTATTAAAACCTGGAATTGAGCTTGATGACCTGAGAACTTTATATTCAACAGACTTAAGGTACCTAAAACAATTTTAAATTTTCAATTTTTCAGTTTACATTGAATTTTCAATGAATCAATGATGCTGAAGTGTGCTGCCATAGCGTTTGCAAATTGAAGAATTAGTTAATTGATTGAAAATTGCAAAATTGAGAATTGAAAATTTTTATGGATATTCTAATACCTGACAATTGGCTAAGAAGTTACTTGAACACCGAAGCAAAGCCGGAAGACTTGCAAAAGTATCTTTCGCTTTGCGGGCCTTCTGTGGAGCGAATTCGAAGCGGTAAAGCCGGACCGGTTTATGCTATCGAGGTAACAACAAACCGCGTGGATTCTGCCTCCGTTTACGGGATTGCCCGCGAGGCAGCAGCTATCTTGCCGCGGTTTAAAATTGCAGCAGAGCTTCAGCCCGTTCAAACTAACGCCAAACAGAAACTAGCCAAAAAGGTTCCCTATCTTGATGCAACTGTTGACTCAAACCTTTGCAAACGCTTTACCTGTATTTTGGTTAAGAATGTCAAAATTGCACCGAGCCTCAAATGGATGCATGAACGTTTAGAAGATGCCGGTCTGAGGCCAATCAATAACGTAGTTGATATTACCAATTATTTAATGCACGAGTTAGGCCAGCCGCTACACACATTTGACTACGGTAAAATCAAAGGCGCCAAAATGATTTTGCGCGCGTCCAAAAAAGGCGAAACCGTAAAAACGTTGGACGGAAAAAGCCATTCGCTCCCTGGCGGAGATATTGTTATTGAGGATGGAAGCGGAAAACTAATTGATCTTGCTGGAATCATGGGAGGCGATGCATCGGCAATTGATGAAAATACACAAAACGTTCTGCTTTTCGTGCAACATTTCAATCCACTTGCCATTCGGCGCACTTCAATGAAACTGGCCCACAGAACAGAGGCCGCAGCCCTTTTTGAAAAAGATTTAGATCCGGAAAACGTTACACCTACGATAAGACGTGGAATTGATCTTTTAGTGGAACTGGCTGGCGGCGAACCTGAGGAAAAAATACTGGATATTTATCCCAAACCCTACAAAAACAGGAAAGTTGCTGTGTCTGTAGACTTTATCAACGATCGCCTCGGCATTAAAATCTCACTCAAAGAAGTAGTCACCATATTAAACTCACTGGGCTTCATCTGTCATTCTGGGGAGCGCCAGCGACACCAGAATCAAACAGATCCTGGTCAAGCCAGGATGACAAAGCAAACAAGCCAGGATGACAGTGTAATCGTGGAAGTGCCTTCTTGCCGTGCCAATGACGTTTCCATCCCTGAAGACATTGTTGAAGAAGTTGCGCGCATTTACGGGTACCACAATTTGCCAAGCCAAATAATGGCCGGAGCTTTACCTCAACCATTACCTCAATCACCCTTCGAGTTTGAACAAAAAGCAAAACAAACTTTGCGCGCGTTAGGGGGAATAGAAGTTTATACGCTTTCGCTTGTCTCAAAAGATGAAACGCCAGCCAATTCTCTACGCCTTAAAAATCCCTTGGGGGCTGATTCTGAATATCTGCGCCAGTCTTTGGTGCCTTCACTGGTGCATGTTGTGAGCGAAAACAGTAGAGAAAAAGAACCATATCACATTTTCGAAATGGCCAATGTTTACCCTCCCAAAAAAGGTGACCTTCCGGAAGAAAAGATGATGCTTGTGGGCATGTTCTCACCAGATTTTCCGTACAGAAAAGCCAAGGGGATAGTTGAAGCATTGCTTGGCGAGTTGAGAATAAACGCAAAACCCGAATTAAAACACCTTGAAGAGCAAAAACTTTGGTATTACGAATACGAAATAAGCGCTTTGCAAAAAGAAGCTGCTATTGCGCCTTCTTATCAGCCAATTCCAAAGTACCCAAGCCAGATTGAGGATGTAACGGTAATTTTGCCAAACGGTACCTATTTGGGAGATGTCATTGGCAAGATCCAGAAAGTGGACGCACAGGTAAAATCTGTGGATTTGGTAGATACTTATCAGGGAACGCAAACTTTGCGTATTGAATATCAAAATCCTGAAAAAACTTTGACAGACAGGGAAGTTGCCATTTTGCGAAATAAAGTAGTCAAGCTCCTAACCTCTTTGGGTGCAGGCATCAAGTAACTTACGGGGTGGGCGTCGCATTCCAAGGAGTATTTACTCCAATTGTTATTACTCGGTTTGATTGATGATTCTCTGAATCTATGGCTGTTGCAGTAAGCGTGTGAATTCCATTGGCGACATTTGGGATAGTGGTTCTCCAGGGTTTACTTGTTAGTAAAATCTTTTGCCCATTATCAACTTGGACTTCAATTTGGGTTATGTCGGAAGTAGAGTTTGCGTCAATCTTTACGTCAAGGCTATTTGCATTTACCTGACTTTTATCCTGCGGCATTACAAACTCAACATTAAGAGGGTTTGCCGATCCGCAATAATCCGCGGGCGGATTATAACGGGGGTCGTTTTGAGTAGAAAGCCATTCTAAAATACCTTTTTGCCATAAATTTTCTCCTCCTTGTTGGACTGTCGGATCTTCTTCTTTAAAAATAAAGTATTCTTTAGAGTCATAATCGTTGGCGGCAATTTGAGATGGAGTCGCAAGCCGCCCTTCACTTTTGCAAACTTTGAGCATTTTATGTACCTGGTCTTCTTCAGGTTCTGTTCCTTTGATAAAGTATTCTTTTCTTGAGGGAAATTCGTCATGAGACAAATACCCTGAAACTGCATCCACATCAAGCTGAACTATATTCTCGGGAATTTTGAAACTTTCATCAGGCTTGCCAACTAAAGCCTCTCTTATAATGCTGTTCCAAATTGGTGTAGCGCCTGAGACCCCGGAGGCAACTTTTTTCATTTGCGAATTATCGTTATTGCCCACCCATGTCCCAACTACAACATGCGGAGTCCAGCCAATCGCCCAATTATCACGCTGGTCGTTTGTTGTCCCGGTTTTGACAGCCACAGTTTTGCCCGGAATTTTCAAAAGCGAGTTGGGGCCAAAGACATCTGAGCGAGCACTGTTGTCTGATAAAATATCAGAAATTATAAATGCTTGCGCCTCGGTCAAAACTTTAGTACCCGGACCTTCTTTGTGCTCCTCCAGCAACTTCCCCTTATTATCTTCGACTTTTAAAATAGCTACAGAGTTATGTCTTGTCCCCCCGTTTGCAAATGAAGAATAAGCATTAGTCAAATCAAGAAGTCTAACCTCTCCGCCTCCCAAAGTTGCCGAAAGCCCAAACCGGGACATGTTTTCTTTTGTAGGCTCAAGCGTTGTTAAACCTAAATCGTAAGCGGTTGTAAGCATGTCTTTTATTCCGGTACGGGCAAGTACTTTAACCGCCGGAATATTCAAAGAGTTGGCAAGGGCGTATCTAAGCTGCACCGGGCCCCGATATTTTCCGTCATAATTAACCGGCTCATACGGCGGCTGATCCGTCCCCCCCGGGAAAGTAGTTTTTACATCCATCAGCATCATTGATGCTGTGTAACCCTTTTTCAAACCTGTGACGTAAGTAACAGGTTTAATTGCCGAACCGGGTTGTCTTTTTGAAAGGGTAACATTGACCTGCCCATCATAATCTGAAGCGTTAAAATCTTTTGATCCAACCATAGCCAATATCTGTCCATTGTTCGGGTCGATAACAACTGCAGCTCCGTTTGTTATGTGAACACTCTCCACCTTTGCAATTTCTTCAGAAACTATCTGCTGGGCCTTTTGCTGTAATTCCCAATCCAGTGTAGTTGTAACCCTTAAGCCACTTTGTAAAACATTTGTGCCGTACTGATCCTCCAAAAGACTTTGAACATAAAGTACAAAATGTGGAGCCTTAAGTGAGGCTGACTTGCCAACAAATTTGACATCGGGAAGTTGACTGGCAGCTTCTTCTTCTTGAGCTAGTGTTATATATTTATCCTCGCGCATTCTTTTCAAGACATATTTCGTGCGGGATATATATGCGTCCGGCTTTGAACTGTATGGAGAATAAACACTGGGACGCTGGGGAAGTCCTGCCAAAATAGCGCTTTCCAAAAGAGTAAGATCGCGGGCATTTTTGCCAAAATAAGTCTCGGATGCCGCCTGAACCCCAACAGCCGTACCGCCATAAGGCGCATTGTTAAGATACATTGTCAAAATTTCATCTTTTGAATATTTTCTTTCGATTTGAATTGAAAGGACGAATTCTTTAATTTTTCGGGGAAGTGTACGCTCAGAGGTTAAAAGGACAACCTTAACCAGTTGTTGAGTAATAGTTGACCCTCCTTCAAGCCGTCTCTGAAACACAATACTATAAACAGCCCGCAACATACCAGTTGGGTCAAAACCGCCGTGCTTGTAGAAATTCTTATCCTCTGCGGCAACTAAAGCCTCCTTCAGGTATTTGGGCATTTCGGAAGACTCAACAGGTGTTCGCCTTTGGTTTGAATATATATCGTACAAAAGCACACCGTTGCGGTCATAAATTTTTGTTGCCGATCCGCGGTCCTGCGAGAGTTTATCGGGTGAGGGGAGACCTATGGCCAAAATTGGCACAATCACAAAAGCTCCCAAAAAAAGAGCCAGAACACCAAAGAAAGTTAAAAGGCTTAAACGGTACACAAAGTGAGTTCTACTTTTTCTGCGGCGATGCGAAGAATAATCAGTTCTCCTGCGCTTTGCGTGGTAAGCAGACTTCCAGGACATTAGCTTGAGTATATCAAATCTAACACACGGGGAACAGGTTATGCGGAACCTGGAATGGTATGTCTGCCTCCTGGGTGAACACGTTCTAACTCTCTGACATGACTGCTAATTTCTTCATGTTCCTTACTTTCGTCATCTATATGCTTATCAAGAAAATCAGCAAGATCTTGGTTGATACCTTTTCTTTGTTGTTTAAACATCTCCATAGTTTCAGCCTTTTGTTGTTTAAACATCTCCGAAACCTTCGCTAAAACTCTTTCCTCTGATTTGGAAGTTTCTTCTACAAATAAACCTCGCAATGTTTTTAGGTCTTCGCTGGTAAATGCCATTGCTACAATCTATCACCTATACGCCAGTTATACAATATTGCAAAACACATCCTTCTTGACAATTCTCCCATAGTAAGGTACACTTTCTTCAACAAATAAATAAAACAACGGAGTTGTCTTCAACTTCGTATAAAAGGCTGTGAAGCAGTGAAGTAGTTTTGTAAAAGTGACATAAGAGATTGAGCGGTCGCTGAAAGCTCAACGCATTTTACAAGACGAATTACCCTGCAGAGCTGATCAGACAAAATCTGAAACGGGTGCGCCCGTCAAAGCGCTAGAGTGTCACTGCAAAGCAAGCACTCGAAGAATGAGCCAAAAACTCACGCTTTGAGCACCCAAGCAGTATGCGGGTGTTTTTGTTTCAAGTGTGTTTTTGGAAAACAAGGTGGTAACGCCTAATTTTAAAAGGCCCTTGTGTGTCTACCAATTTTTGGTAGGCGCGCAAGGGCTTTTTATTGTCTTGTGTGGGTGCCGGAGAGGTCTAACGGGGCTGACTGTAAATCAGCTGATTGCAAAATCTTCGTAGGTTCGAATCCTACCCCGCACACTATGAAAAAAATAACAAAAACCGACATCGAACCTAATTATTTAGGAGGATTACCTATGGAAAGAAGAACCAAATCGCCAAATCCAGCAGAACAACTCGTACTCGAAATAGTTCACAGATCGAGTGGTTTGGATATGGAAACAATTCCCCTTAGCCAAACCGACAAAATTGTCCATACGGTTTTGGGCGTGTTACGAGAAGTTAACCACGCAGCACTCACACCCCATTTGCCCGAAATATCCATAGAACAAGCAGCCAGCAGAATAGCTTCATCCATGCTCGCACCGCTCAAACAAATAAGCACTAACAACTTTTTTGGGTCGCGTTGGAACGAAATCACAGCCCAGGCTGCCGGGGAACAGTGGATGATAAACAGTACAGACTTACGCCGAATAATTGTTGACACTGGGTCAAGGGGGCAAAAAATACGTAAAGTTCAAGCAGATATCGCACGAGAGGCTGAATCTGCCATTAAAAGAAGTATTTTTACCCGAAGTTCTGAAGGCTTGTTGTTTGAGGCAGCAATAGAAGCATGGGCAACACAACAATCCGAAGAATTACGAAGAGAGCTAAAAACTCACGCTCCCGATCTATCCAAGAAAGAGACAGAAATTATCACCTGCGATGTACTCTCAGCGCTGGTTAGAATAATAGACTTTGCGCCCCGGCAAAGTATAAATTTAAGGAATCTTAGGGCAACACTTTTAAAAGGAAGGCTCGGAACCGTCATAAACGTAATCCACCTACACTGCTTACCTTTCATAAATTCTCCTAAAGGTATAGTGGTTGCCAATAGCGCCCAAGATGTTGTCGTAGAAAACGCAGAAGGTAAAAAGCTTGTACTAAGCCAGGAAGACACCTTGGCAGGTGTTGCAAAATTTGCAGAAATACTTAGGGCAAGCAACATCTCTCACAACATCGTAATTTTCTTAGTAGACAATGACAAATTTGTAATGGCAGGGCAGGAACAAACCATTCAAGAATTTACGTCATCTCTGGAAAAGCTGCTCGAATGCCATTCTATCAATAAGTCTGACTGGTCACTAATAAGAGCAAGCGATGTTGTAACACCTTTAGAGTTTGAAGAAGAATGGGAACGAAAGAACCGCAGGGGAGATAGCTTAACAGAAAAAACCGTTGACGAAGAGTTTCAACGCCTGCAAAGCAGAACTCTCCCGCAGGATATGAAAACAAGACAATTTGCAAGAGAAATTGCTAAAAAATCCTTCTTGCTGCAAGTTTCTTTCGGTGCAACAGTGCCTATTCTTTTCGAACCAGCGATAGTCCTCCAAAAAACTAAAGCTCACCAACAGGCTACTAAAATGTTCGATCTTGGTGCTAAGCTTGTCGTGGCACAGGCGTTAGTGATAGCTCACTGGAAAGATAGAAAAATGTTAGAATAAGAAAATTTATGAGCAATAATAGTTTACTCACAAGACGCGTTGAAAAAGTTTTACCTACCGCAGTAAGTTTGGAAAAGTTGATGGGAGAGCGCAAAATCAAACTTTACCAGGGTTTTGACCCTACTGGTTCCAGACTTCATCTAGGCCATAGTGTTGGCATCCGCAAGTTAATGGAATTTGCTAACGCGGGGCATGACGTAACTTTCTTATTCGGAACAGGAACAGTTTTGGTCGGAGACCCATCTCAGCGAAACACAACCAGAAAATTAATCACCCAAAAAGAAATTGACGAAAATATTAAAGATTGGAAAAAGCAAGTTTCCCCGCTGGTGGATTGGAACAAAGTATCTATCAAACAAAACGGCGACTGGCTTATCCCTCTGGCCTTAAAAGATATTATCAACATCGCCTCCAATATTTCTGCGGTGCAACTTTTCAAAAGGGAGATGTTCCAACGAAGATTAGAAGCAGGAGATACAGTTTGGTACCACGAAACAATGTACCCCTTATTGCAAGGTTATGATTCAGTCGTTATGGATGTTGATTTGGAAGTTGGAGGAACCGACCAGGAATTTAACATGCTTGTCGGGCGCGAGTTGATGCGTAAAATGAAAGACAAAGAAAAGTTTGTTTTGACTACCCCCATGATTCTGGGAACAGACGGAAATCAAATGAGCAAAAGTACGGGAAACTGTGTTTGGCTGGATGATACGAGTACTGACATGTTTGGAAAATTAATGAGCATCCCCGATAGGCAAATAGTCCCATATTTAACCAACGTTACCGATATTCCTATGGAGAAAGTTCACGAGACGGAAGAGGGGTTAAAAGATGGCTCTGTTCATCCAATGAAAGCAAAGAAAATGCTGGCTTTGGAAGTTGTGCGCCAATTCCACGGAGAAGTAAAAGCAACAGACGCTCAAAAAGAATTTGAAGAAACATTTCAAAAAGGCGGGGCGCCGGAAGATACGGAAACATACAACGCAAAACGGCAAACTGTTAATTTGGTCGACGTCCTTGCGGAAACCAGAGTAGTGAAAAGCAAATCTGACGCTCGCCGCCTACTTGAGCAAGGTGCATTAGAGTGGAACGGAGAAAAGGTTAAAGCTACAGAACTAGAAGTTGGCGATGGTGGGACACTACGGGTAGGAAAACACAGGTTTTTAAGGATAGAGCATAGTTCATAGGGCAAAGTGCATAGCATACTAAGCTAATTTTCCTATGTACTATGACCTATGCACTATTAACTATTACATGTCATTTTCAAAAAACACCAAACGAATCCTAAAAATCCTGGCTATTCTCGCCGGTCTCTTTTTGCTCTTGAGCTCGCTTTTGGCTCCGTTTCTTTACATTTAGTGCCCCATAGCTTTTTATCGCAGAAAGTGCTATCATAACCCATCTCGCACTTTACGGGAGGATGTTGTGCGTCTTACAAGGCAGATGCGCGCTCAAGCAGCAGTCGAACTTGGTGGAAGAGCATTTCAGGTAGCAAACGCCGCCAGCTCTGGTTTCAGCCAAAAAACAGTCGCACCAAATAAGCTTACGCGCGCGGCAAAAAAGGTGGCACAGGAGCTTAGCTCAACTCAACTTGTTTTGATCATTGCTGCAAAAGCTAAGCGCCCTTTGCTAAGCAAGCAGATAGGAACACTTGATGACTTGGTGAACTTTGTTGCAGAAATCCTTGAAGCCTATGCGTGGGAATCCATGCATGGTAACGGCTATGAATTCAGCGACAGACGCGCTCGTAACCGTTTCGAGAAAGTGGAGACCAAAAACGCAAGACCGCGAAAAGCAGCGCGCACAGACCAAGCACGATGGGCGTACGTAACCGAAGAGCAGACTCGGGAGGAAATACGGCACCTGCTAGATTAAATTTGAAAGGACGACTAAATCGCAAGCCCGGGGCGGTCATGTATGGATTAGCAAGTCAACACGCTATCCTACGAATCAATCCACCCCGGGCTCATTTATTATCTCCTATTATCTCCACTCCCGAGGTGTAAACCTAAATCACCTCCGAGGTGAGTTTGTATCTACACCTCGGTAAATATCAGGTGGTGATATACTCGAAACGTAACACGATATGGAACTTAGTACTCCAATTTCATCGCTACCTGGTGTTGGAACTTACTTTACCAACAAGCTCAAAAAAGTAGGTGTCACAACTGTGGGAGATCTTATCAACTATATTCCAGCTCGCTATCAGGATTTTTCATTAATTACTCCAATTGCCACATTACAACCAGGTGAGAAAGTTACAATCCAGGGGCAAATAGTTGAGATTAAAAATATTTACACAAGAACAGGCAAAAAAATACAACAAGCCATTGTGTCCGACGGGCAACAAACAATCGGCGTTACCTGGTTTAACCAACCTTATTTGGTCAAAAGCTTGCCTCCGGGGACACAAGTCTCTTTATCAGGCAGAGTCGAGGCATTCGGTCGTAATAAAAGCATCGTCGCCCCGCAATGGGAAAAGTTGACACCAAGTGTCATCTCGAGCGAAGCGAGAGATCTCTCACCTACGGTTCGAGATGACAAACCAGCCACCCTTCACACAGGCCGGCTTGTACCCATTTATTCCGAAACCGAAGGCTTAAGTTCTAAGTGGATGCGTGCCAAAATCTCGCAAGTGTTACCTCTGGTGATTGAGCAAATTCAGGACCCGCTTCCAAACCAGGTTTTGAGAAAGTACAATCTCCTCCCGCTTGCTAAATCTATTACTCTGTCCCACTTTCCAAAAAACTTAGAAGATGCGCAAAAGGCTCGTCATCGCATTGCTTTCAACGAACTTTTTGAACTGCAACTTAAAAGTTTAATCCGCAAAAAACAGTGGAAAGAACAAAAAGTCGCCCCTGTTTTTTCACTTGACGAAAATAAAATATGGCAATTCTTAAATCATTTGCCATTTGAGCTAACCAAATCCCAACAAAAAGCCGGGCGGGAAATTTTGCAGGACTTAACCCGCAAGCTGCCAATGAACAGGCTTCTGGAAGGTGACGTTGGCTCCGGTAAAACAGTTGTAGCAGCCATGGCCTGTTTTGTAGCCTACCTAAACGGTTACCAGTCCGCAGTGATGGCACCCACTCAAATTTTGGCCAGTCAGCATTACAAAACCCTCTCGATACTTCTTGAGCCCTGGGGAATAAAAGTCGCACTACTAATCGGCGGAACCAAGCCTCGGCAAGGGGACCCCTTGCAGGACGCAAATGTGGTTATAGGTACGCACGCTTTGGTTGCGCAAGGGGTCCCCTTAAAAAAGTTGGGCTTTGTTGCAATTGATGAACAACACCGATTCGGAGTGAGGCAGAGAGCAATCTTAAGTAAAAAAGCAGACGCGGGATTCTGTCCTCACATCCTCACTATGACAGCAACCCCCATCCCAAGAACTGTAGCCCTGGCTGCTTACGGAGATTTAGATTTATCAACGCTTGACGAGTTGCCCACTGGCCGGACCCCCATAAAAACCTGGGTCGTGCCACCGCAGAAAAGAGAAGGAGCATACAATTGGATTAGGGAACGAGTCAAAAATACAGACGAGCAGGCTTTTATAGTTTGCCCCCTAATTGACGAGTCTGAAAAAGAGGGCTTCAAAACAGTTAAAGCCGCAGCCGTTGAGTTCGAGCAACTATCAAAAAATATCTTTCCGGATCTTCGTTTAAGTTTATTGCATGGAAAAATAAAGGCCAAGGAAAAAGACGGGATTATGGACAAAATGAAAAGGGGAGAGGTTGATATTTTAGTCGCAACTCCCGTGGTTGAAGTAGGAATCGACATTCCTAATGCAACAATAATGATGATTGAGGGCGCTGGACGTTTCGGGTTGGCTCAACTCCACCAGCTCCGGGGAAGAGTAGGGCGCGGCGGCAAGCAGTCTTACTGTCTTCTTTTTTCAGAATCTGTTTCTCAAAACACATTGAAACGTTTGAAAAGTTTGGAAAAAACATTATCGGGACGGGAGCTGGCCGAGCTTGATCTAAAACTGCGGGGGCCAGGGGAAATGTACGGATATTCCCAGCACGGTTTCCCTGAGCTTAGAGTTGCTTCCTTTTCTGATTACGAGCTAATAAAAGCCTCCCGCGAGGCAGCTGAAGAGCTGGTGGAGTCTGTGGATGGTCATCCGGCACTAAAACGTTTGCTGGAAAGCACAACGTTTGTTGTCCCAAACTGACTCGTAGAGTCATCCTGAACGAAAGTGAAGGATCTCTCGCGAATGCGGGATACCTTGAACAAGTTTAGAAAACTCGGACAGAAGAGATTCTTCGCCAGGTTACCGGACGGTACCTGGCTCAGAATGACAGTGTGTGTTGTGAGCACACAGCTTTTCGTGTTAAAATAACTTCACAATGACTCCTTTACCAAAAAAGAAACACACCCGCTCAAGAACAGGCAAGCGGAGGGGGCATATTAAATTATCTCTGCCAAATCTTTCACCTTGCTCTAAATGTAAAAAGATGAAGCTGCCCCATGTGGTTTGCCCACATTGCGGGTATCACTACAAACAAGCACAAACACAAAACGTCTAAAGAGAAAACATATCTCGTATTGCGTTTGCAGTCTGACATATCATGAAAGCTTCTAATGACCCGCGTCACCAAAAAAGAAGAACTGTCGCAAGACAACTTTTTGCCCTCACTTTTGCTCCAAATCAAGAAGTGGAAGAACAGGTCAAAGAAATTTGGTCCAAAAAAGAAGAAATCGACAAATTAATTACAGACCACGCCCCGGAATGGCCGCTGGACAAGTTAAACAGAACAGATTTGGCCATACTTCAATTAGCAGTTTATGAATTGAAAATCGAGAAAAAAGAGCCCATTAAAGTAGTTATTGACGAGGCTGTAGAATTAGCAAAAGAAATGGGAAGCGAAAACTCTCCAGGATTTATTAATGGCGTATTAGGCAGTATTATTAAAGACGATCCGCGCCTGGAAGAAAAAGAAGCCCTCTAGTCATCGCGTTTACTACTTGTGCTGCCGCTACTTACTATGCTACCTTCTTTGATATGGCAACTCGAGAGCTCGTAAGATCAATTTTGGCTGAAAAATTGGGCCTGGAAATTGCGGATATTGAAGACCAAAGTAACCTGGAAGAAGACCTGGGAATTGATGCCAGCACCATGACCGATATTTTGAATACGATTCAAGAAAGGGCAGGCATAGAGCTGCCAACAGAAGAAGTGAGATTAAACCAAACGGTTGAGCAGCTAATTAATTTAGTAGAGGAAAATTCACTAGAATGACCACAGAAGCTCAAATTGAGGAAAAAATTGGAATAACCTTTAAAAATAAGTCTTACCTGCACAAAGCTTTTGTCCACAGATCCTATCTAAACGAAAACAAGCAGGAAAACGAGTCGAATGAGCGTCTGGAATTTTTAGGGGACGCAGTTTTAGAATTTATAGTTTCAAACCACCTCTTTGCCCATTTCCCAAAACTTGACGAAGGGCATCTTACAGCTCTTCGCTCAAAGCTTGTCAATACGATATCGCTTGCCCAAACTGCCCGCGAATTGGACTTAGGGGATGCACTTTACCTTTCCCGGGGCGAGGAGCAAAGCGGTGGAAGAACAAACACGGGTTTGCTTGCAAACACAGTGGAGGCTCTACTGGGAGCAATTTTTTTAGACCAAGGGGTAGATGGCGCAAGAGAGTTTGTTGACAAATTCATCTTAAGTAAAGTTCCCGAAACAGTTAAAGAATCTTTAAAGGACCCCAAAAGTATGCTTCAGGAATTTGTTCAAGCCAGAGGCTTGCCAGCGCCAGGTTATAAAGTTGTAGCAGAAACCGGCCCGGACCACGCCAAAGAGTTTGCAGTTGAAGTCTTTATTGACAAAAAATCCTACGCTTCAGGGAAGGGGAATAGTAAAAAAGCCGCCACCCAGGATGCTGCCGCAAAAGCACTTGAAGAGTGGAAAAAATCTACAGAAAAATAAACCCCTAGCAACTTGACAAAGAGCCCATAATATGGTATAGTATTGGTGTTAGTCGTTAGTGTTTAGCACCTTAAATTTAGCCTCAAGGGCAGCCTTCTGGGCTTATTGATTGTCATCCCGAGTCGCAAGCGAGAGATCTCTCCTCACTTTGTTCGCCGAGATGACAGATTAGACCAGTATGCTGCTCTTATTGAGCAAGAACAACACGGAGCGCCTGAATGCCACATATACTCCTGCAGGTTGAAGTGATCCATCGTTACGCGGGGCACCGCATCACCAGGCCAGCATGGTTTAATCAAGCAGAAATCACAGTCCCAATTCCCCGGGACACCTCGTGTATGCTGGGAAGTGGTGACTATTTTCCTGTCCGCGGTCTCCCGCACAACATGAGCACCCGGACGGAATACAACCACGCTCGCACCGACCAACCACCGATTCGAGCAACGTGTCCAACGTGGCTCACCTACGAGGAGGCCAAGGAAGCCTTCGAAAAGCTGAGGCGCGACGGAGTTCTCGACCAAAACCCAGCTCTGGACGCCGCTCTTTCGTTCATGCACACACTCGAGGAAAGTGGCTTTCATAGCGAGCTCCGAGTGGTTTTCTGGCTCAACCGTTAAACAACGCGCCCCCGGCGCTCGTCACACACGACAAACAATCGTGACGAGCACAACCGGGGGCTTTCTATTGCCAAAATATCTGCCCGGCGTCCAGAATCGACGTGTGCTCGCCTTGTTGAAAGATTCTGGCCAGGCCAGAATGACACGGCAACCCAACCCTCGCAATGACGTTCTTTTTGTGCTACAATTAGCCTCGTGTTAAAGATCCGATTATCTCAAACTGGCAAAAAGCACGCCCGGCAATACCGTGTGATTGTCGGCGAAAAACGCTCCAAAAGAGACGGTAAGGTAGTTGACACCTTGGGTTTCTGGGATCCGCAAAACAAGAAGGTTCGCATTAATAAAAAACTCTACCAGGAGTGGGTTGCTAAAGGCGCCCAACCAACGAAAGTGGTACAAACATTGGTGAACGAGTAAACAATCATAAAAGAAATATGAATTTCTTTTCAATTCGCATATGATAGATCTACTTACTTATATTACAACTCATATAACAGGGAACAACGATATAGAGGTTCGTGAGAATCTAGTTGATGGAATACATGAATACACAATCTCAGCACCAAAGGATGTCATGGGGCTTTTAATTGGGAAAGAAGGAAGAACAATCCGCGCCATCCGCTCTTTGGCACGGGCACGGGCAATCATAGAGCAAACCGGTATCTCCGTTAAACTTGAGGAAAAGTGACACTGTTACGGTTGAAACGGATTCTCCCGCGCGCTTGCTGAAGCCGGCGCCACAGACCCCAAAGCCTCAACCTTTAAACTACCCATCTCGCGTAAAATATCCTGGTCTTTTTTGTTTATCTGATCTAAAGGCTGCTTCACGGGCGGCAAAGTAGCGGGCAATTCTGCCCAAAAAGTTTTTATTCCCACATCTGCCGAAAGTGTGACTCCATCTCCAACCATCTTAATACTGCTTATCCGCATAATAGGGGCCGTTCCCTTCAAGCTGTCGATAAATTCCAAAATGTTGGACAGAGAACCGTTAAGCTCTATTTGTAATTCTACTTCTTTATGGCTTTTCTGGGAATTTTCAAGCTCCATAACTCTTATCTGGTTAACTGCAATATTTGAGCTAAATGCCTTGCTTCTTACGGCTCCCAGTGCGGACAACCCGGAATTATCAATAGGAATTGCAGAAACAGCTATGTGTGCCTGTTGGGCAAGCAAGCTTTTATTTAGCAAAGCAAGCTTATTTTTCTTATCAAGAAGCATCCGGTTATCTTGCGCCAACTGAAAAATACGACCTTTAGCGTTTAATATCTCCTGCACCTGCGGGACTACGACCACTATAGACAAAACGGCAACCACAAGAAAAACTGACAACGGCAGCCAGAAAGGACGAGACTTAGCTTTCAAGTCAGCAGCCTGGATGGATGAAGTAAGTATTGACTGGTTTTGGCTAAAAATTAATCCGAGCATTTTTCACTTAGCGTATATTAAGAGATGCAACATAAACACCTGTATCAGCCAAATTTAAATTTGATAACTCAATGCTGGTAAACTGGCTATTCGTAATACTGGAAAAAACCTGGGTAAGAACCTTAGAGTCAGGAGTCTCAATAATAATGTTAAAACTGTCGGAACCAGAGTCTGCCTGCAGCACTTTTGCCCCAGGAGGCAATTTAGAAGTTACTTCAAATAATAACTTCTCATGCGCCTGAGAAGTATTAATAATATTGCCTGCAATTGATGTCCTGTTCTTAACCGTATTAAGAAGCGCTTCGTTTTCTGCTAAAACCTTTACCTGACTGATAATGCTTTTGCTTTCAGAAACCAGACCAGCTTCTTTTTGCAAGAAGAAATATTTGACGATAAAAATTGCCGCCAAAGCAACAAAATAAAGAGCCAAAACTATAAAACTTGTTCTTTTTAGAACTGAAAGCAGTCGCTTTCTTTGGGCCCCTCCTTGCTTCTCTTGTCCGACTAGGTTAATCGCAGGCGATCGTACCATAAATCTATTGATTTTCAGCTGCCCCTATTGCCACACCATAAAGCGGGGCATAGGCTAAAAAGGACTTATCAAGCGGCTGGTCCTTTGTAATTTTTAAGAATGGGTCTGCAATCAAAACTTCCAAACCCAAAGCTTCCGTTAAAAACGGCACTATGCCGGGTAAAGCAGAGGAGCCCCCCGCCAAAACAAGCGCTGTAACAGGGTCCGGATCTCCAATTTCAGTTTTGTAATACTGGACAGCTTTTTTAATTTCATCCGTAATTCCCACAAACACAGGCTTTAAGGCTTGAGCCACTTTCCCCTCAACTTGATTCTCGTCCAAGCCGTATGCTCTTTTATACTGCTCTGCCTGGGCAAAATCCATATTGAATGCTTTGCTAACCGCGCGCGTTAAAGCATCGCCTCCACTGGCAATTGAGTAGCTGATAACCAAGTGCCCGTTTCTAACGACACCTACGCTCGTTGAGGAAGACCCAAAGTCTACTAAAACCACTGTTTGTTTATTCGGGCAAACAGAACGCTGCAACGCCAAAAGCTCTGTTTCTATGCTCACCGGGTTAATGCCGACGGTTTGAGCAACTTTCATATATTTAAGAATCAATGTCTTTGCTGCTGCCACCAGCAATACCTCTACACTACCGGGTTTACCGCCGGACGGCTCGTTTCTTTTTAATACCTGATGAGAAATATTGGCTTCGCTTATGGGGATAGGGATATAAGGTTCTGCCTGCCAGGATATAGCTGAGTCTATCTCCTGGTCTGTAAGATAGGGGAGTTTTATAAATCTTGTAATAACTTTATTCTCGGGAAGAACAATGTTTGCGTTGTCTGTGGTCACTTTGGTATCTGAAAGGAGCTTTTTTATAGATTGAGCAACTAAATTTAGATCTTTTTCGTTTTCTGCTTCCAAACCTCCCCCGGGGGTAGATGTTACACCAGCTGCGAGTAGTGAAAACAAATCTCCCCGCTTTTCCAGTTGGGCAACTTTTATAGACTTAGTACCAATATCCAAACCTAGGACAGACATAATAGGAAGTTAAAAAATCAAAATTCAAAAATCAAAATTTTGGCTCTTCTTCATTTTGCATTTTTAATTGTCATTTTGCAATTTGCAATTTGAGCTTTTAACTTATTTTGAGAGAGCACTGGCTCCAGAGAAAATACCAAAATCAAAAACCGGCGGGATATCTGAGTAAGGACGGTAAACTACAACCTTTCTTTTTGCCTCTCCCGATTCACCTAAAGACTCGATTTTTGTGCCCTGAACTGGTAAAACCCCGTTGCCCGGATAGTTTCCCGATAATCCTGTTATGTGAGCTTGATCTGTGTTATATATTAACCGCAGGCGCACAAGGACAGGGCCAGCAAAACTTGCGGCGTTATTTCGTGAAGTAATATTCAAAGAACTCAAAGCTATTTCCTTGCTGAAAGCAAAGCTCTTGCCATCCACAGAACAGGACCCCCCTGCTACACTAAACAGGTTTTCTGAACGTCTTGAAGCATTTGGGTCTGCAACGACTCTTGCTATCCTCGCCGTTGAAAGATTACCAGTTGTATGCAAAATCGAAATTTCTATAGCTGGAGTTACAGAGGACGAATTTGAAGTTCCAGAGTTGCCCCAGCAAATTCGTAAAGAGTCTCCGGTAAAACAAGGGTTTGCGCCACTGCAAACTAAATTATTATTTGAATCGTGGGCTGCCAGCCAAACGCTACCTACATCTCCAGAAGATAAGTTCACAGGAACAATATAATCCCTAACGCCCTCGGCCAAAGTTGTAACTGTAGCCGAAAATTGTGCATTTGGGAAACAAACTCCAGCCGCGCAATTTGAACCAGACCCCGCAACAAGCGCCCTCTCCGCCCCCGCTTCAGCTGCACTTATTGCTTTGAGCGCACTTTCTTCTTTTTGGGAGATTGAAATATCGGTTATCGAACGCGAGGCAACAGACAAGGCGATAGTTAAAACTACTGACATTATCAAAAGGACTACGATCAGGGCCTGTCCGGAATTGGTAGAATTTCTACGCACTACATTATTTAACGCTTAAGTTGTCCATAAAGTCAATAAACCCGTCAATTTCTTAAAAGAATCCGGCTTTGCAAAGATATCGCGCCCTTCTCTTCGGTGCGTAAGTTCAAAGCAGTTCCTTTTGCGGCAAAACTGGCATTTATTATGACAACTTTATTCACCCCATTTATCATTTCGCAAGTTATTGAGCATGAAGTAACATCAACATCACTTGCAGTCAACGGCCCGCGGACGGAGGCAATATAACCCGAACCAGAACCAATATTTGTGCACGAAAATGATCCTGTACTCAAAGACGGTTCCTGGTAAGTTACTGTCAAACCACCCGAGCATGTATAGATAGTACGCGCATTCCTAATCGCGCGTTCCATAACCGCCATTGCTTGCTCCCCCTGCCGCTTAACAGTATCTTGAGCTTCGCTTTTACTTGCTCCTTTGAAGGTTGAAAAGAGTACCTGGCTAACAACCAAAAGCACGATAGTAAAAATGGTCATAACAACAAGAAGCTCAATAAGCGTAAACGCTGATTCGCCAGTTTCCAGTCGCCAGTTTCCAGTCGGTTGCGATTTGCGATTTTTTAATTTGATCTTGATTGGAAATTGAAAATTGAAAATTGAAAATTTCATCTTTATTATCTCCATTTCGTCAAATAAGTTGACTGCCTTGCTTGGTGACTCCCCATTGAATCAATCCAGGACACGTTAACGTCAATTGAAACTGTACTTGAATCAACAGTAGCAAGCGACACATTTCTCACGAAATTCGTGCCCGCTATTGTTTGACCGGAATTACACGCAGACGATATCGCCCAGGAAAGCGCTTGCATACAATATGTTCTGTCTGTCCTGGATTGCAGATTTACCCATGCGGTATCCCTTTGTCCCCTTATCCACTCTAGAGCTTCTTGCGCATATCTGGAAGCTTGAGCCTGATCTTTGGCAAACCGGGCGTTGCGGACAGAATTAGTAACCACACCTATAACTGCTGTAATAATTAGTCCCAAAACCATCAAAATAACTACCAGCTCCAGAAGCGCTTGTCCACTCTCTACTTTTCCCCTACTTTTCATTACTGTAACATTCCTTCCCTGGTAATGGTTGCGTTAATACTCTTACCGGTTGAACTTTGAGTTAATGTCACTGAAAGGGGACTGGCAAGAGTCGTCCCTTGGCCCAAAACCTTATACGTAAAACTGGAAAATCCACTTAAAGCAATGCCTGATGGAACAGGGTAAGTGCCAACAACAATTGGCAAGTTGCAAACTGCTGCAACTGAGTAGGAAGAAGCGCCAAAACTAACCTGATAACCTACTAAATTCCCGCTACAACCACCAGGCTTCTCTCCCGAAAGCGCCTTTTGGCGGGCAAGAGATAAGGAAACAACCATTTCTTTATAAAAACTTTGCAAGGTCTGGCGCCTTTCAAATTCGCGATAAGCCGCATACCCCCCAAAAAACAGCGTAGTGATAATGGTTAAAACAACTAAAACCTCCAGCAAAGTGTAACCCGACCTAGTTGGCTTAACTGAAAATTGCCGCCAGAGGCGAGCCTCGCCTCTGGCGGGAAAATTGCTGTCCGAGCGCATGTTAATTGAAAATTTACCCATTTAGGGGTTTGTCACTTTAAAATTACAAGTGCTGTTGCCGCAAACTGACGAGCCTCCACAGTTTTGAGTTCCTGACCCTTGCTCCATGGACGCACAAAGCTCATATGTATTAGCAGAGCCGCTATACCGGTATTGCCTACCACCACTTCCCAACGGATCGCTGGGGACAGAGGAAATATAGGTGTTACCTGCGCAACTACCAGTCCCCGTCAAAGAACCTCCAAAATTTAAAGATGCGGGATACTGCCCACAATCAGTTCGATATATCTCAAGAGCCGACCTGACATCATACAAGTCTCCTTTCCGTTTGGTATCGCGACCAGCAGCTCGGGCAGATTGGTAAGCAACTGCAGAAAAAGCTATCAAGACGCCAATAATGGCTATTACCACCACCACTTCAATGAGTGTGAAGCCTTTGTTCTTAATTTGAAATTTGAAATTTGAAAATTGTAAATTTTGCATTATATTGGGCAGTTACTCGAACTTGGTGGGCTGGTCGACGTCCACAAACCAGATTTGCCAATTGAACAAATCACCCAATACTGGTTACTGCTTGCATCCAGTTGTGCCCAAAGAACCCAAATTAAACCGGTGCTGTTGGATATATATTTATAATTGCCCGGTGTCTTAGTATCATCAACGCATCCCGACATATATGACTGAAGCGGAGGAGGGCTACCGGTATTACATAGACTTTTTGCTGTAACTATAGCTGTTGAAACTGGATAAACTCCACTATTGTTGTTGGCATAGTTCTCCAAAGCAATCTGATATTGTCTCAAGTCATTTTTTCTGCCGCCGTCGGCTCCCTTTTTTATCTGAAAAATCGGGTTCAGTGAGGATGTCAAAGCAACCGCCAAAATACCAATAATCGAAATAACAATAAGGATCTCAATCAGCGTAAAACCTTGTTTTGAAATTTGAAATTTGAAATTTGAAATTTTCATTGGAATTTGAAAATCTATTTTAGCGTCTCTGTCACATTGCCTCCCGGGTTGGTAATCCCATAAGTACACGATGCTCTACAGTCTCCTTCTAGGCCACGGGTATATTCAGTATCCTTGGTATTTTCAATTCTTGCAAGTAAATGGTACTTCTGGCGGTCAGTTGAAACCTCATAAAAGTAATTTAACAGGCTACCCGGGTCTTTGGGGAGTTCTCTTTGGAAATTTGCCGGTGGATAGGATTTGTGCTCCGTGTAATAATTTTCAAGAAAGTTTTGCACTTTGACTAGATCTCTCTTGCGCACAGAATCTCTATTTTTTACCTGAGAAGTGCGGATATTTTCAAAAACCACCACCACCACTACCCCTACCACAATTAATGAGAGAAGGAAAAATTCTCGTGAATTGTTTTTTATCATTGGCTGACACCAAAATTACAAATGTGCTTTCCACATTTTACTTTTTGGGCAAAAATTTTCTCATTATATTCAGCATCCTTATTGCTCTCAAGCGAAGCAAAAAGCTGGTAATTTCGAGTATCAGAAAAATAGATATAATCCCGGGAACCTGACTGCGGGTCGCGGGGGAAAAAATTGATATAAGGAGGATATGTCGGGTCTGAAAGATCTTTTAACCCATCCATTCCCCACTCGCATTCCTGGGGGGTATCACTGCTGCCGCAAGCAAGTATTTTTCCGTTTTTTGAAGGGGGATACTGGTTAAAATCATAAAAATATTTGTTTAAAGCGGTAGCAATGTGCTTAAGGTCATTTTTTCGTGCCACGTCCCGCGCGCGGACATATGACTGCTGAAAATTAAGGTAGGAAAAAATCCCAATCAGCAAAAGAACTACAACAATAAATTTACCTTCATTTTTGCTTACACCTTTAAATTTAACTCTCATTAAAATTGTGTTTACCCATCCGTCATTCTGGAAGCCACGCAGTGGCTGATAGAATCTCATCTATCGTAGAGACCCTATCCTCTAGCGCCCTTCGGGCTCCAGAGTCCAGGGTGACGACTTTTGCTAGAGAAGAGCTGTGTACCACCTTATTATATTGTCTCCAAGAAAGAAAGTCACAAGTGAGGCTGCCAGTAAAAATGGCCCAAAGGCAATTTCATAACCCCAGTGTGCCTTTTTAAAAATAAGCAATAGAATTCCGGTAATCGCGCCTAAAGTAAAAGATAAAAAAAGCCACACCAGAAGATAGGGGAAACCCAACCATGACCCCAAAACAAAGACTAGTTTGACATCACCAAAACCCATTCCTCGCCCACGCGTTATTAGAAAAATGCTTAAAAAAAACAGGAAACTTAAAAACCCCCAAAATAGATGCTGGAAAAGTTGGGGGGAGGGGAGCGTGAGTAGTATTAATAAAATGATTACGCCCTCCATTAACGTCAGCACATCAGGTAGGAGTTTGTGTTCTAAATCAACAATAAGTAGCGAGTGGTGAGCAGTGAGCAATAAAAGGAGTATCACAAGAGAAGAAAAAACGGGAGTATTAGCGCTCAGCTCATGAAGCAGAGTGGAGTCTGAGTGTAACCACAGGTATCCTGCCAACACATAAAGAGCGGAGGTTGTGACCTCTATTAAAAGATAACGCAAACCAATGTGCTTCCCGCAATTTGCGCATTTACCACTCAAAAGAAAATAAGATACTACGGGTATATTGTGATACCAGTTTATTTTTTTATGGCACTTATCACAAACTGAACGCCCCCTCAAACTTATACCGCGGGGAAGCCGCCAAGTGAGCATGGAGATAAAGGATCCCATGACCAGGCCAATAACTAATAGAAAAAAGTAGAAGTAAAACAGGAGCATATAAATTTTTTTAATTTACAATTTTCAATGTATCAATGCTCAAAACAGTTCGAAAATTGAAGAATTAATTAATTGATTGGAAATTGAAAAATTGAGAATTGAAAATTATTTTGCTACACAAGTGTAGCAGACGTCTTCTTCGTCCCAAGTGAGATTTGAAGGACAAGAGTTTAGAGTCCCTGAGGCCGGAAAAGGCTTATCCAATGATATCCTAAAAAGCTTGCCCGTTTCTTTTCTAAACTTTTTCGAAGTTGGCACAAAACACGCCCAGGCAGAATTTTGAGGTCCACCCGTTTTCCCCACATAAACTACACCATTTCGGCCTAAAACACTGTCTTGCGCTTTATAATCCTGACTTAAAAAGCCGGCAGTTATTAACTCTCCAGCTTTTTGGCAAGCTTCGTCCTGACAAATACCTATCTCGGGAGCTCTTAATGGTTTCCAGGAAAGGGCTGGGGACAGATCTTTTGTGTCTATCGACGCTGACCACGGCACTCTACCGTGGGCTGCATAAAAGCTACTTAGTGCATTTAAAACTTTTCGAGAGTCGCGGGATAAACGCTCGTCGTGTTTTTGCTTGGCCCGCTCAATCGGGTTTAAATAAAACATAACAACCGACAAAACCAACGCAAAAAAACCAATAACAATTGCTAGTTCCACCGCCGCAAAACCGCGTATATTTTTGTTCATATCAAAAACCTTTTTTTCGTCATCCTACCTTGAAACACAAACCATGCACGATGTACCTTGGCAAAAGTTTTGGCCATCTTTTTGTTTGTTTGCCCTGGCTTTATAAGTTTTTGATTCTGGAGTAAAACATAAATTGACAGACTCTGAAGTGGAGGAGAGATAAACTTGGTTTAGAAAATCGGCTTTTAGAGTTCCAGAGCTTAACCCACCAGGCTCTTCTGTTAACTTCTCCAAAACAGGAGCAAGAGATAAAACGGTAGCTTGATTTTGGCCAGTCAGTTTTTTTGCACAAGAAGAGCCGTTGTAATCCCAAGGGTAACAGGAATATTTTTTACTAAAGCCGCGGATAGAGGAGGCTAATTCCCCAGCAGTGTCTTGAACAAGTTTGTCTCTCTTTTGCCTAGCCTGTTCTTCAGGGTTATATGCCAGATATCCCGCCATAGCAAGAATTGTGATGCATGCCAAGATGACCAATACAGAACCCACTTCCCTCATACTCATATACTCATACTAGCAAAAAATCAGACTAACGGACAGAGGGATCTCAAAAATTTCATCCCAAACTAAGAGGGGATACCAAAGTATGAAAAGTAACTCTAGCTAAACTTATTCAGGCACGCAGGCGTGACAAGAAGTGGCTGTGCCGTTAAACGTTCCAGCAACGCAAGCGGTTTGGCCATCACGTTGCAGTCTGGCAGAAGCCCGGAAGGATCTGGAGTCTGGTTGGAAACAAACATGCAGCTGATTATTGGTATCTTCTGTTGCATACAAATAAGTTAAACTACTTTGGTTAAGATATTGTGGCTTAATCTCGTTAGCCGTAGTAGAAAGAACCGTCAAAGAATTGGCAACTGTTCCTGCTGCTCCAGTTTTCATGGTAGAAACTTGAGTAGTAGGGAGAACGACTACGCCGGTGCAAGACGTGTTGTAATTCCATGGATAACAATTAAAAGTTGCAAAGAAACGCTCAGAGGCTTCAACTAACGCCTTAGAATCAGCTCTTTTATCTATATCGGTACCTTTTCTGATTTGTTCAAGCGGATTTGTAACAGTAACTACGGCAACTGCCAAAATACCGATAACAGAAATAACTATCAGAAGTTCGATGAGCGTAAAACCATAATTTCTACCAGAGCTCATATCAGCCTTTTTCTTCCGAGAAAAAGCTGCTATCAGGGCAAAGCCTTTTTGGAAGCGAGCAGTTGTCTTGGGCATTTGTAGTTTTAGTTTAGACATGTTGTAAAGACCTTGTCAATAGGGTAAATTGGCAGTTATCCCTTGACAACACGTAAATTATATGATAAACTGATGTTGTGAAAGATAAGTTTAGCCTCAATGAATTTTGGAATAGATTCCCCGATGGTGACTCCTGTTTAGAAGAGATTAAGAACCAACGCTTTCCTTCTGGAATACACTGTTCTGTCTGCAATAAGACTACTAATCATTACAAACTCAAAAGTAGAATGTGCTACTCCTGTGAGTTTTGTAGAAATCAGGTGTATCCTTTAGCTGGAACTATCTTCGAAAAATCTA
The DNA here is from genome assembly GCA_964472675.1 of uncultured Gammaproteobacteria bacterium. Taxonomy (GTDB): domain Bacteria; phylum Patescibacteriota; class Microgenomatia; order UBA8517; family UBA10165; genus 01-FULL-43-15b. The sequence goes on from CAYYLO010000006.1 coordinate 40,174, forward strand.
CAACCTCTTTAAAACTGTGGTTTTATGCCATGTATATTATGACTCAAACAAGGTCTGGAACCTCAGCCAAACAGCTAGAAAGAATGCTAGGGGTAACATACAAAACTGCCTGGAGGATGTTTAAGCAAATAAGAATGTTAATGGCAAATACTGGAGGTATTGAAGGGAATGGTGAATTACTTGACGGTGAGATTGAGATTGATGAAACATTTATTGGTGGAAAAGGCAAAAATAGAGCTTTCAAACCAAACTATAACGAAATACCTAAGCAAGTTGTTATGGGAATGTTGCAACGAGATGGAAAGGTCTATCTTAAACATATTCCTAATACTGGCAAATGGACACTGCTTAAGCAAATCAAAGATAATGTTTCACCTAAAGCTAAAGTCTACACAGATGAGTGGGGAGGTTATATTCAACTCAAATACCACAACTACAATCACCAAACCGTGAACCATAAATCATTACAGTTTGTAAAAGGAGACATACATACCCAAAACATTGAAAATGTTTGGTCAATATTAAAAAGAGGTGTTTATGGAGTTTACAGAGTAGTGAGTAAGAAGTATCTACAAGCCTACATTGATGAATATGCCTGGAGATACAATCACAGAGAGTACAACGGATTAATGTTTGACATGCTACTTAAACAAGTGGCTGAGGTTAGGATTTTAACTTCTGTGCAGCCTTCTTCACTAAATTAAAAAAATCCTTTTTTGCTCCTTTTCTGCCACCTTTTTTAAAGTATTCTGTTAGTTCTTTTGATTTTTTATCTTTTGGCTTTTGAATAATAGTTCTTTTGTTCATGGAAAAATAGTTTTGATTAGGTTAATTGTATCAGGTTTTGAAAGTTGAGTTTTGTGGTTATGTGTTTAATTTATCTCTTCTGTTTTCATAAGTTATAGTTCAATTTACATCCCCTTATATTTATATAAGTATAAAGAGTCTGTAAATTTAAGACTTTTGAGGCTAAAATTTGCAAAATTTAGTACCTACGTGTAGGTACTTTTTTAACTGGCACGCAACCAAATATTTGAAGTTCAAAGCTAGGTATCATATAATTAGGCAGTGAAAATAGTATTTATCTTGGTTGTCTTGGCTTTGTTAAGTTTACCAGTTAAAGTTTTTGGGCAGACTCCCATCACTGAGCCAATTTATAAATCAATTCCTCTACCAGTTACAACTACTAAACCCATCTCATCTACCTCCCCTCAACAGACTCCAACAACAAAACCCGTTGATCCCGAGCTTATAGATGAAAGTTACTGTCATGGGTTTGATTCTCAATCCTGTCCGTCCTCTCGTTGCCAACTTGTATCCTCATGTCCTGTATGTTTGAATATTGGTACTTGTCATGCCAAAGGCTACCATAAATGGGGTGGTAAAAATTATGAACCACCTCTCTATCCCGAGACAAAAACCAGGAAGATTGAGATAAAACCTACTGATGGAATAAAAAAGATCGAGATTATAGATGATAAAGGCATCACTAAAACTGTAGAACCTGAAAAGCTTAATGAGGTTGTTATATCGCCTGATCCAGAAAAGTGTAAGCCAAAACCGTGTTCAGTTTTAACTCTGAAGATTGAAAACGGAGAAACGGTAATTAATTCAGATGGGGTTATTACTAAGACTTCATTGCCAGTAAAAATTGAGGAAAATAAGATTACTATAGAAACAAAGGACCAAAATGTAGAAGTCTTAAATCCATCAAAAGTAAAAGAAAAGCTAGAGTCGTATACTAAAGCTCAATCAGATACTCTGACTATCACTTCAACTAGTTTAGATAGCTGTAATTTGCAAGGAGACGATGAATCGCTTTGTAGGGGTGTTTCTAGTGTATATACTATTGATACAATTAGGCAAATTAAATTCCTGGGTTTTCTACCTGTTAAACCCAAAGTGAAGTACACTTTAAATGCGTCTTCTGGAGATACTATCTCAGAAGATTCCCCATGGTATCTAAAGACACTACCGTTTCTGTTTAAATAAACTCAAATATGCCTAGCAAGCAGCTAATGTTATTATTCCTTTTCCCGATCTACGTGGCTTGATGGTATATATGCCGGTAAATTAGAACTGTCCGGTTAGACTGTAAATCGGCATAATTATGGCCACAACCAAAAATCCAACCCCGATACCTAACACAATCATCACCAGCGGCTCAATAGCTGCTGTTAAACCTCTGACTAAATTGGCAGACTCCTGTTCAAAAACATGCGAAACCTTAAGAAGCGCTTCGTCCAACTTTCCGGTTTCTTCTCCAACTGCTAACATTTGGTAAAGCATCGGAGGAAAAATTTCCTTATCCTGAGAAAATGCATAGGCAAGAGCAAAACCTTGCTCAACTTGGGTAGATGCGCGCGTTAATGATTTTTTAATTAAAACGTTGTCAACAATTCCCGAAACAATTTTTAAGCCCTCCAAAATTGAAACGCCTGCCCCAACTAAAAGCCCTAGAGTTCTAGTCATTTCTGTTAAAACTATTTCTTTTTGCAAAGGTCCATAAATTGGAATTTTTAACTTCAGGCGATCGATCCTTTCCTCTCCCTGGGAGGACCGTGCATACATCCTCAAAACCCAAACTAATCCGAAAATAATCGCCACAATCACAAGCCAATAGCGGGAAACAAAGTTTGAAATTGCCATAAGGACTCTTGTTGCCAAAGGTAAATTTGCATTAAAATCTGCAAATAGTGTCATTAGTTTAGGCAAGACAAAAACCATCATAATGGCAGCCACAGCTACCATTCCTATAACAACAATCGCCGGATAAATTAATGCGCCTTTAACTTTCGACTGAAATTCTCTTTGCGCTTCCAGATTATCTGCCAGGCGGGCAAGCACTTGATCTAAAACACCTCCGCCTTCACCAGCTTTTATTAAAGCAATATAAACACCTGAAAAAATTTTAGGGTGCTTTTCTAAAGCAGCTGCCAACGACATCCCTCCTTCAACATCCGCCAGTATTTGCCCGATTGCAGGTACTAACGACCTTGTCGATTGTTCACGCAAAATAACCAAAGCGTTAGTTATTGGCAAGCCCGCTGTAATCATGGTTGAAAAATTACGGGTAAATGTTGCCAAATCAGCAATGCTTACTCCACGCGATTTGGTCAAAAATACCAAAGGAGAACTTCCTTGCGGTTTTATTGAAATAACAATCAAGCCACGCTCGCGCAAAAGTTTAGCGGCATCCGAAATTGAGGCTGCTTCTACTTTGCCATGTGTTAATTTTCCGTTTGTATCGCTAGCCTTGTAAGAAAAGGGGTTCATCCTGATGCCCCGGCGCCCTGAACCAATCTGTTTATCTCTTCAGGTCGAAGGGCAAAACTTTTAGCTGTTTCCAGAGTTATTAAGCCCTGATTAACATAATTTGTCAAAACTGACTCGATAGTTGTCATGCCAAACTCTACTGAGGTTTGAATAATGTTGTCTATTTGGTGTGTCTTGCCCTCCCGGACTACAGTCCGGACTGCAGGGGTGGAAGTTAAAACTTCATACGCCGCAATTCGCCCGCCGTTAGTTAACGGAACAAGACGTTGCGAAAAAACTGCTTCCAGAGTATTTGAGAGCTGGAGTTTTATTTGCTCCTGCTGGTTTTCCGGAAAAACATCAACAATACGGTCAATAGTTTGGGCAGCCGAATTTGTATGAAGCGTAGCAAAAACCAAATGTCCGGTTTCTGCTATCGTTAAGGCCGAAGCTATGGTCTCAAAATCACGCATCTCACCAATTAAGACAACATCCGGATCCTCCCGCAGAGCAGACCTTAAAGAAATCTCCCAAGAGTGAGTATCCTCGTGCATCTCGCGTTGCGAAATAATGGCCTGATCCGGTTGAAATGTAAACTCAACAGGGTCTTCAATAGTCAAAATATGCACAGGTCTGGTGTGGTTAATCTCATTTAGGATTGCTGCCAGGGTTGTTGATTTGCCATGTCCGGTAGGGCCAGTTATTAACACCAGACCCTGTCGCAAAATCGTAAAATCGTGGCAAATCGGGGGAAGCTTTAGCTCATCAATTGTTGGAATTTTAAGAGGGATCAGACGGAAAGCGGCAGCCATTGCTCCTTTAACATAGTAAGCATTCACACGAAAACGTGACCCACCAGTAAATGCGATTGACAGATCTAACTCACGGTTTACCATTAACCTTTCAAGTTGTTCAGCCGACAAAATCGGCTTGACTAATCGCTCGGCAACCTGGGGAGAAACAACAGCTTCGCTGGAAACAGGAATCAACTTCCCGTCTATTCGAAGGTTGGGAGGAGAACCAACAACGATATGAAGATCAGAAGCTTTCTTGTCGATTGTTAGTTGTAATAGTTGTTGTATTTCCATAGGCAGATAAAAAAGATCAAAAATTAAATATTAAATCTCAAATAGACAAAGATAAATATTTCAATATTTTTGTCTTTTAAAGTATGACTTTTTGCAATTTGATTTTTGATATCTAACTGTACTATTATCCCTGTGCAACTCTTAGTACTTCTTCTACGACTGTGTCGTTTCCAAACAAAACAGTCGAGAAGAGGTGTTATTCTTGCGCGACGCGCAACACCTCTTCTACTGTAGTGATTCCTTCCAAAGCTTTCAAGTACCCGTCTTGCTTCATTGTAACCATACCTTCTTCCCTGGCAACTTTTTCTATGTTGGCAGCAGGAGATTTTTCCGAAACTAGTCTTGCAATCTTTTCCGTTACGGGCATAACTTCATAAATTCCAACCCTACCTTTGTAACCTGTGTTGCCGCATTCTGCATCTCCTTTGCCCTTATACAATTTTGGCACTTCTTCTTTTTGGGGCATAAGCGCGCCCAATGTTTGCTTCATTTCATTAACAACTGCTACATCCGGCTCGTATTCAATTTTGCAACCTTCGTGAATTGTTCGAACTACCCTTTGGGCAACTACACATGTGATGGTTGATGCCAGCAAAAAGGGTTCTGCGCCCATATCCAAAAGCCTTGGTAAAACACTTGAGGCATCATTCGTATGAAGCGTAGAAAAAACCAAATGCCCTGTTAAAGAAGCCTGTATCGCCAAACTTGCAGTTTCGCTATCGCGAATTTCTCCAACCATAATTATATTTGGGTCTTGTCTCAAAAAAGAGCGCAAGCCTGAAGCAAACGTTAAACCGGCAGCCGGATTAATTTGAACCTGGTTGACACCAGCGATCTGATATTCCACAGGGTCTTCCAGGGTCATAATATTAACTTTTGGTGTGTTAATTTTTGACAGTACTGAATATAACGTTGTGGTTTTGCCTGACCCCGTAGGCCCACAAATGATAATAATCCCATGAGGACGCAAGATTGCGTCTTCCAGATTTTTCAAAGCACGACCCCGCAAACCTAGCTCTGTAAGTTTCGGAACGCCTCCGGTTTTTTTAAGAAGCCTCATGACAATTTTTTCGCCGAAGACCGTCGGGAGAGACGAGACACGAAGGTCTACTTCCTCTTGGGAAGACTTGAAGTTAAAACGGCCGTCTTGAGGCACTCTCCTTTCATCAATTTTCATTCCTCCTAAAATTTTAATTCTGGAGATCAACGATTCGTGGAAAGATTTGGGCATCGAAAACTTTTCCTGCAGAATCCCATCAATTCGGTAACGAACTCTTGTCCCTTTTTCTTCAGGTTCAATGTGAACATCTGACGCACGGCTTTTTACGGCAAATGCCAAAAGTTCTTTAACTATACGGGCGATAGGAGCTTCCCTGATAACCTGGTCAAGTTTGGATAAATCAACAGTGTTGACTTCCGCCGGCGCGGCCTCTTTTATTGCCGCCGTTACTTCCTGAGCAAGTCCGGCAGAATAACGCTGGCTGATCATTTCTTCAATCAGGGAAGGAGTTGCAGCAAGAACTCTCACACGGAGTTTTGTTAACTGTTCAATAAATTCAGTGGCACCCAGGTCCAAAGGGTTAGCCATAGCCAATTGGATTTCACCTTTATCGCGATCCAGTAACGTTGGAAATACTTTAAATCTGGAAGCCACAGATTGAGGTATAACGTTTAAAGCTTCGGGGAACGTCGGAATTTGGGCAAGGTCAACAAAGGGAATGTTGTAAAGAGTAGACATAGCATGCGCTATTTGATCCTGTTTTACTAAACCCTGGCTTTTGATAATCTCTTCCTGGGATTTTCCGGTTTGGATTTCCTGAAGTTTTATTTTTTCTGCGTCGTCTGAAGTTAAAATATTCTCCGAGACTAAGATATCAACTAATGTGGATGGCGCTTTAGCCCCGTTGGGCTTTATAACGGCAGTGGGCATACATTCATCATGCCATATTTCTGGTAAAATGCAAAGCCAGTATGCATGCTTTTTTAATTATCGGGAAAACACAGCAAGCACGGCTTAAATATGCCGAAAAGTTCCTCTCCCTGCGCGGTGCAAAAGATATCATTCGGCTGGAACCATTAAACCGCACGCATACCATTGGTAACGTTAGAGAACTGATTCACTCTCTGAGTTTGCGCGCCCCAGAAACTCGCGGGATAGTTATTGACTCTGCTGACAAACTAAATCCTGAAAGTGCCAATGCTTTTTTAAAAACTTTAGAAGAGCCGCCGCAAAACACTATTATTACTTTAACCGCACCATCAAAAGATTCAGTTATAGACACTATTATCTCAAGGTGTGTAGTTGAAAACTTAGGACCTCTGGAACTTGAGCTCTCCGAAAATGAAAAATCGCAAGCCCTAAAAACTTTTGAAGAGTTGTCAAAAGCGGGGATAGGGGTTAGGTTTAAATTTATTGAAGGTGTGGGGGATAGGGAAGAGGCTATAAAGTTTATCCTGGGCCAGATTTATGCGGCTCGCGAAAGAATGTTAGAGGAAGTCAAAGGACATAATTTGGCAGTGTATGCTCAATTATTGGAATTATTGGTGAAGGCAAAGAAAGATTTAGAAAGCAATGTGAATGTCAAACTTGCTCTCACTGAGCTTATGCTACATCTTCCTCCTCAGGTGTAAACCTATATCACCTCGGAGGTGCCCTATCTAAACCACCTTCCCTGTCCGAACGCGTGCGGCGGGACAGATTCGCCACCTTCGGAAATTGTCCAAAAAAAACGCGCCCTTGCAAAAATTGTGTCCAGAACGAACAACAACTCCACAAGGGCAAATTCCGGACAGTGGGGCCAGAAGATTTCATTGCAAAGGAGAGTAGACTACCCTTCGAACCATGATGGCAGCATTGCCATCCGCAGGTACATACATACGACCCGCCTGGTCGTACACTACGTATATCAAAGTTACCCCACCGGCAGGTACTTTATCCCGTGCGGGATCCCAAAAGCATTCCCACATGCTATTGGCTGATTTTTCTGCTGTGCAAGCAGTGAATGTGTAAAAGCTTTTGCCGGGTTGACCTGGCCAATCTACTCCGTATAAGAATTCCACAGTACCCACACGGATACCTTTGGAACTTGAAGATAGCCGCACACCTAAGAGCAATGGGCCAGTCACAGCTGCCCCATCCTGGGGTTCAATCCACTCCGCCGGAGGAGCAGGCTCAGGATGGTTGCTAACCCAAACGGCATACACCACCCCTGCGACCGACAGTAAACTCGCCACAATAACCCATGCATTATACTTTAGCCCGCGCATGCCCTTCCTCAACTTTCAATGTGCTCAATACACACGAACTTCCGTTGCCCTCATCCGAATTTAAATAGGATTCTGTGCCATAAATAAAAAATTCCCTCAATAAAAAAGTAAGAAATACAAAACAGTTTAGTGGAATTCTGCTTGGCAAACCGTGTTTGTCAATTCGAATTTTTGTGCAAAGAAAAGGCCCCTGCGCTGTTTTGTCCTTATTGAACAAAACCCGCTTGGGGCGTGAACTTCAGCGAGCGCGTATGGCCAGAGCAAGCTCTTCCGCTATCCGCTCGTAGCGCTTCCTTCGCTCCTCCCATCTGATCGAGTCGATCAGGTCCGCGCGATCGAGTAGAAACTCGTTCAGAGCCGCAAACGGTAGTGCGTCGTGGGAAGTTATGGTGAATGTGTCGTATGGTTTTTCACCAACCAGCACCAAAGCTAAGAGATCCATGGCGCGGTTCCAATCGCGTGGAATCATGTGCGTCGAGATATGTCCCGACAACTGTTGGGGCCTACGACCCGCCATCTCCTCTGTCGTTTCTCCAACCGCCATTGCGCGTTCCTTTCTTATACAGCGAGCGATAGCATCGGCTGATTATGGAATCTTTTTATAAACCATACATACGAAGACAACTTTTATATTTCGTTTCAAAAAGTTGACGGCCATCGGGATCAAAAGAGACAAGCTTTTTTGCTTGTTCTGAAAGATTGGCAAAGGTTTTGCGGTTTTGCTTGGAACACCACGACTTAATGATTGTAGGTCTGAGTTCAAACCAAGCAAACCAAAGAGCAAGAAGGATTCCGAAGAGAATTATAAACTTTTTGGAGGACATAAGTTAAGGTTGTACACCAGTACAAAAGATTTTGAAAGGTAGACAAGCGGGTTCGTCGGAGAAAAGACCATAAGCAAACAATGCAAATGGCACTGTGGCAAGAAAAATAGCAATGAGTATCTTTAAAAACCAATTCACATCGTCAGTATACAACTTTTTACAAAGGGAGGTGATTTACTATGGCTAGTTTATTTAGACCAGGCTCTTGGTCACTCGGACCAGTCCGACTACCAGAGTTTGGAGTTACAGAAAAAATACAAAGCGCCTTTCAACCTAATAAGCCACTCACGCAAAGCGGTGGAAGCAATCTGTTTGGGAAAGGCCAACCACAAGTGCTAGGAACCCAAACACCTGGCTTCGTGTTGCCCCCCCAATCTTTTTCTAAGATTGGACCACCAGCACCAAAGAAAGCGTTTGCACCACCTCCGGTTTCGGGTGGTGGAGGTGGAACAGCACAACCCACGCCACAAAACCAACCGAATTAAGCGTGGCCCTTACTACCTGTGAAGTCACAAATTTTAATAATGCTCCAGTAGCAGGCATAAAACCTACGTCATCCGCACCAAACTCGCCAATAAGTCCTGCTGTCTTCGAACCTCAAGTTCGTGGTCAAACTATATCACAAACTACAGCCGAAAGCATTGTTTAATTCTCAGAAATATGTTACAATTTTGGGTAATGTTTGGGTGCAGTCCAAGCCAGACTTGACCACAACATAAGCTTTGAGCTATTCTAAACATACCTTCTGGTTATCCAGAAGTTCTTTGTTGTTCATTTATGCCCGTTTCATCTGCAAAAACATCTTCCTACACAGCCAAAGATATTCAAGTTCTTGAAGGGCTGGAGCCTGTCCGAAAGCGCCCGGGAATGTATATTGGCTCAACCGACGCCTCAGGGCTTCACCATCTAATAACCGAAATTTTAGACAACTCGGTTGATGAAGCTTTAGCAGGCCATGCTACAGAAATCTGGGTTGAAGTAAACGAAGACGGCTCGGCCTCCGTCAAAGATAATGGGCGCGGCATTCCTGTTGATAAACATCCCAAAACCGGAACGTCGGCGCTTGAACTTACCATGACCAAGCTTCATGCCGGAGGTAAGTTTGGCGATACTGCCTACAAAGTTTCTGGAGGTTTGCACGGAGTTGGAGCGTCAGTTGTCAACGCACTTTCCGATTGGTTGGAAGTTGAAGTGAGTAGAGACGGATATGCATGGAGACAACGCTACAAAAGGGGTGTACCCGAAGGACCTGTCAAAAAAGGGGAGAGCGTTGATAGTACCGGAACCAAGACCTCGTTTTTGCCTGACAGTACGATGTTTACCACAACTGCCTGGAATTTAAAGAACATCGAAGACTCAATAAGAAACCGCGCGTATCTTATTGCCGGCCTGACCTTTCATTTAAACCATCCTGATGGACTTGTTAAAACTTTCTATTTTGAAGGAGGTATAAAAAGCCTGGTTGCGCACAATAACCACGAAAAGCAAACCTTAAACACTGTCGTTTACTTCAAAAAAGATACTGATGATATTTCCGCTGAAATTGCTTTGCAATATAACGATGGAATCTCTGAAAACGTGGAGTCTTTTGTCAACGTTATCAAGACCCCCGACGGCGGAACCCATTTAACCGGATTCAGGATTGGGTTAACCCGCGCGATAAACGACTACGCAAAAAAAATTGGCGTTCAAAAAGAAGTGTATGAGGCCATAACCGGAGAAGATACCCGCGAAGGCTTAACTGCTGCAATTTTTATAAAAATTCCGACAAACAACATACAGTTTGAATCCCAAACTAAAACCAAATTAAATAACCCCGAAGCGCAAGGATTTGTAGCGCAACTGGTAAACCAGGGCTTGAACACTTACTTTGAAGAAAACCCCGGCGAAGCAAGAAAAATCCTTGAAAAAGTGACGCTGGCAACGCGGGCCCGTTTGGCAGCCAGAGCGGCCAAAGATGCGGTTTTGAGAAAAGGTGCTTTAGAAGGATCTTCGCTTCCCGGAAAGTTGGCTGATTGCTCAGAAAAAGATGCTTCACTTTGTGAAATATATTTGGTTGAGGGGGACTCGGCAGGCGGCACAGCCAAAGGTGCGCGGGACCGAAAATACCAAGCCATACTCCCCATCGGCGGAAAAATTTTAAATACTGAAAGAGCTCATTTGGATAAAATCATAAAATTTGAAGAACTAAAAGATTTAATTGTTGCCCTGGGAGCCGGAATTGGAGAAACTACCAACATCGACAAACTTAGATACCACAGAATAATTATCATGACTGATGCTGACGTTGACGGTTCACACATTGCGACACTTTTAATGACTTTCTTCTACAGACACCTTCCGCAAGTTATCCAAAATGGTTATCTTTATATCGCTCTTCCACCATTATATAAAATACAACTTGGCAAAGAGGTAAAATACGCTTATAATGATGAGGAAAAGGATAAAGTTGTCGCAAGTTTGAACGGTTCGAAATTTACTATATCCAGGTACAAAGGCTTAGGGGAAATGAATGCCGACCAACTTCGCGAAACTACAATGGATCCAGAAACAAGGACATTAAAGCAGGTTACAATTGAGGACGCAGAGGAAACCGATAATGTCTTTACAACACTCATGGGGGAGGATGTGCCGGCCAGGAAGAAATTTATACAGACATACGCTCAATTTGCAAGTTTAGATATCTAAACTTGCAAACAATTTACAATTTTGCAATTTTCAATTTACAGTGAATTCTCAATGAAACATTGATGCAATGAAAATTGATTGAAAATTTATGCTAGATCCAATAGTTTTACTATCATTAATCGCCGGAGGCCTTACTCTTGTTTATGGCGGGTGGCTGGTTACCCGTATTCTTGCCGCTCCGGCAGGGGATGCCAAAATGGGCGAGATTGCCTCGGCCATTCGTGAAGGAGCCAACGCTTACCTTTGGCGCCAAAATAAAACAGTAGCGGTTGTAGCTATTTTGTTGGCAGGACTTCTTTGGGGACGCCTAGGGCCAACAGCCGCCGGAGGATTTTTGTTGGGAGCTTTTGCTTCAGCTTTGGCCGGGTACATTGGTATGACTATAGCTGTCCGCTCAAACGTCCGCGTGACAGAAGCAGCTAAAAAGGGTTTAGCTCAGGCTTTGGATATTGCCTTCAAGGGTGGGTCTGTCACAGGTTTGCTTGTTTCCAGCTTGGCAATACTTTCCATAGCGGGGATCCTGCTAATATCCAACCTGCAGGGATTATCTCCTGTTACCCCCTTAATATCCTTAAGCTTTGGAGGCTCTCTTATTTCAGTGTTTGCAAGACTTGGTGGAGGAATTTATACCAAAGGAGCAGACGTTGGAACAGACCTGGTCGGTAAAATCGAGGCAGCAATCCCGGAGGATGATCCCCGGAATCCCGGGGTTATTGCTGACCTGGTGGGGGACAATGTCGGAGACGATGCCGGAATGGCCGCTGACCTTTTTGAAACCTATGTCGTCACAACCGTTTCTGCTATCCTTTTGGGCATGCTTTTGTTTCCAAAAGACGGAAGCACATATCTTTTCCCTTTAAGTATTGGTGCAATTTCTTTAGTCGCTTCCGTTTTGGGAACTTTCTTCGTCGTTTTGCCCAAAAGCGGCAGAATTATGCAAGCTCTTTATCAGGGGTTGGCTGCAGCTGCGTTATTGTCTATCGCAGGATTTTTGGCCTATATCAATATCTTCCCGCCAGTTTTGGAGAGCATCTCCAAAAACGCACTTATCGTTACTTTCCTGGTTGGTATAGTCGTCACACTCGGTCTGGTTGGAATTACTGAATACTTCACCGGCAAAAATTCAGGCCCAGTTCGCGGATTGGCCCGCGCTTCCGCTTCCGGTCACGGAACTAATGTTATTGCCGGACTGGCTCTCTCGATGAAGTCAACCTTTCCAGCCATTTTATTAATCGCCCTGGGGATGCTGATTTCTTACCGCATGGCTGATTTATATGGAGTTGCGCTGGCTGCCGTTTCAATGCTTTCTCTAACCGGAATCGTTGTGGCTATCGACGCCTTCGGTCCCATCACCGACAACGCCGGCGGGATTGCGGAAATGAGTAGTCAGAAAGCCTCGGTCCGCAAAGTAACTGACGCACTAGACGCCGTGGGCAACACAACCAAAGCTGTTACAAAAGCATATGCCATTGGTTCCGCAGGACTTGCAGCCCTGGTGCTTTTTGCCACCTACACCCAGGAGCTGTCTACAGGACGCGGTATTACCAACTTTTCTCTATCAGACCCAATGGTACTGGTAGGCTTATTCATCGGAGGCTCCTTGCCTTATCTCTTTGGCGGACTGGCTATGGAATCTGTGGGTAAAGCAGCACAAGCCGTCGTCGTAGAAATTCGCCGACAATTTAAACAAATTAAGGGCATTATGAATGGCACAGCAAAACCGGAATACGCAAAATGCGTAGACATTGTTACCAGTGCAGCTTTGAAAGAAATGATTATTCCTGCGCTTATTCCCGTTGTTGCGCCAATTTTAGTCGGCTTCCTGCTTGGACCTAAAGCTTTGGGAGGCCTGTTGATGGGAATAATTATCACCGGACTTTTCGTTGCAGTTTCCATGACAACCGGAGGGGCAGCTTGGGATAATGCCAAAAAATATATTGAAGGCGGACATTATGGCGGCAAAGGTGGAGTTGCTCATCAAGCCGCAGTTACCGGAGACACAGTAGGCGACCCGTATAAAGACACCGCCGGCCCGGCAATTAACCCAATGATTAAAGTTGCAAATATAGTAGCCCTGTTGCTTGCACCATTCCTAGTTTCATAATTTCCAATTCTCAATTTTCAGTGAATTTTCATTGATTCAATGTTTCATTGAAAATTGTAAATTGCTAAATTGAAAATTTCCTAATATGAAGATTGGTAAAGTACTGCCAGCTGAAATTACGCAGGAAATGCGTAAAAACTACCTCGATTACGCAATGAGTGTAATCGTTGCCCGTGCGCTTCCGGATGTCCGCGATGGGCTAAAACCCGTGCACAGAAGAATCCTCTATGCCATGCACGACATGGGCTTGCGCCCGACTTCTGCCTACACAAAATCCGCAAAAGTTGTCGGGGAAGCCATGGGTAAATACCACCCCCATGGCGACGGCCCGATTTATGATGCCATTGTCCGCCTAGCCCAAGATTTTTCCATGCGCTATACCTTAGTTGATGGGCAAGGCAACTTTGGCTGTTTTACAAAAGACACTAAGGTTAAACTAACAGATGGAAGAGATCTCAGTTTTGGTGAACTAATTAATGAACACAAGCAGGGCAAAAAGAATTACACCTACACTGTAAATAACTCCGGCATGATCTCTATCGCAGAGATAAAAGAACCGAGATTAACTATCAGAGATGCAGAAGTTATAAAAATTACGCTCGATAATGGTGAGGTAATCAAATGTACACCCAACCATTTATTCATGCTTAAAGACAGAAGCTACAAAGAAGCGCAGAACCTAATGAAAACAGATTCATTGATGCCTCATTATCAAAGATTGTCTCAAACTACCGATCGCCTCAATAGAGAAGGGTATGTGTTAATTTTCCAAAGCAAAACTAAAACTTGGGTGCCTGTCCACCACCTAGCAGACAACTACAACCTAACGCACGGTGTTTACAAGAAGAGTGCGGGGAGAGTGCGCCATCACGTAAATTTCGATAAACGCGACAATAATCCCGAAAATATTATTCGAATAGCCTGGGGGAAACACTGGGAACTTCATTACCAAAATGCCCACATAAAACATCAGGATCCAGAATACAGAGAAAAATTAGCAAAGGGTCGCGCGGACTACTGGGCAAATCCGATTGCACGTCAAAAGCAAGCTTCCAGAATGACCAATCGAAACCTCAAAAATTGGCAAGATCCTGAATACAAGCAAAATATGCGTAAAATCTTAAGCGAAGTTAACATCCAGTATATTAAGGAACATCCAGAAAAGCGACAAGAATATAGTGAGAGAGAGCAGAGAACGCTCAAGAGATTGTGGCAAGATCCTGAATACCGAGCTTTCATGCATGAAAAAATTATAAAAGGGAACAAAAACCACACCGCTAACAATACAGGTAGGTTGAAATTCTTAAATATTTGCAAGGAAGTCGTTAAAAAGTTTTCAACCTTAAACGAAGAACACTACAACAAATTACGAAACGAAATCTATCCCTACGGTTCTGCGCCTTATTGGACAACCGGACTAAAAAATTATTTTTCTGACAATCCAGATATGGTAAGGCTTGAGATTAATGGGAATCATAAGGTTATAAACATTGAAAATCTGGCCACAAGAGAAGATGTGTATGATCTCACAATCGATAATTATCATAATTTTGCTCTAGCTGCGGGAGTTTTTGTACACAATTCAGTCGACGGCGACCCTCCGGCGGCAATGCGGTACTGCATTACTGGCGATGCGCTGGTCATTACAAATGGTGGACTCAAACAAATTCGGGAGCTCTCTGATAACAACCTTGAGGATATAAATACACAAGTTGTTTCTCTTAATAAATCTATAAACACAGCCTCAAAGTGGTTCAATTGTGGCAAACATCAAACCATCAAATTAACCACAAGACATGGTTTTTGCTTGCAAGGAACATACAATCATCCTGTTTTAACTTGGAAGCAAGACCCCCGAACCGGAAAACCTGGTTATGAATGGAAGCTTCTTGACCAAGTAGCCATTGGAGACGTGGTCATTATTGACAGAACACCGGATGTTTTGTGGCCAGCCAAACCAATAAGCCTCGAAAAATTTACTCCAACAAACTCCAACTATCGCACAAAGAAGCGTGAACTGCCAAAAACCCTTAACAAAAAACTGGCTTTTTTAATTGGCTCTTTGGTTGCAGAAGGAACACTTA
This sequence comes from uncultured Gammaproteobacteria bacterium, assembly GCA_964472675.1. Taxonomy (GTDB): domain Bacteria; phylum Patescibacteriota; class Microgenomatia; order UBA8517; family UBA10165; genus 01-FULL-43-15b. Next base: position 55,484 of record CAYYLO010000006.1, read on the forward strand.
GCACAAAGAAATTCGAGTTTTGCAACTCAGACCGGAAATGGATTCGTTTATTTGAGCAATACTGGAAGGATCTTTTCCCCGACTCAAACTTACATAGATTTGAGCGAAAGCCATACGTGAGACTTGAAATGCATTGTTTGTATACTTTGGAGTTCCTTAAAAATCTGGGTCTTGCACCATCAAAATCGCCGAGCCGACAAATTCCCCATACAATACTTCAATCGTCAAAAGCCGTAGTAGCATCTTTTCTTCAGGCATATTTTGAAGGTGACGGAAGTATCTCAAGTAGTAAAAAGATGGTCGAGCTGTCAGCTATTTCAAAAAGCGAGAGACTTATTCAGGAGCTGCAAATAACTCTTCTTAGATTCGGAATAGCCTCAACGAAACGTTTCGATAAGTACCGAAATATTCATAAACTTTACCTTCGGGGACTTAAAAACTACAAACTGTTTAGCAAATATATTGGCTTCTTTTCAAGACAAAAACGCCAGAAACTAGCCGCGGTTATAGATAATCTTTGGAAAGACTCGTCGCTGATGGACTCTGTTCCATATTTGCGGGAGTATGTCTTAAACAATATTGATCTATCTTTGAAATATGACCAGCGAGTGTATGCTGAAAAACACAATTTCAACACTTATTCTAATCTAGCCAGCAACCAGGAGCGAATCTCTCGCCTTACAACTCCTATCTTAAAAGAAGAGGTCAAAAGACTTTTTACGGATCTTCTTGAAAATAACTATCTCTTCGATCGGGTTACTTCGGTTGAGGATGGAGGAATTCAACAAGTCTATTCGATAAGAGTTGATAGTACGTGCCACTCGTTTGTTGCAAATGGTTTCATAAACCACAACACGGAAGTACGGCCAGCAAAAATTTCTGAAGAACTCTTGCGGGACATCGAAAAAGAAACGGTAGAATTTGAACCCAACTTTGATTCAACTTTAAGAGAACCAAAATACCTGCCTTCACTTTTGCCTAATCTTTTGCTCATGGGAGCCGAAGGAATCGCTGTGGGTATGGCCACAAAGATTCCGCCACATAATATGACCGAAGTAGTTGATGCCGCAATCGCCACAATAGAAAAGGGAAAAGCAACAGAAGTAACCCAAGCTGCCAGTGGCACAGCAATTCAGGCAGATGGGGAAGCAAAAAGAATGGAGAGCGCTGAATTCGTCATCAAAAAAATCGACCTTGCTGTTGCTGCCGGAAAAGCCGGAAATTTAGATCAGGCGGAAATTAAAGCTCCCGAGATGGATTTTAACTCAGACATTACCATTGAGGATTTAACAGGTTACATTAAAGGTCCGGATTTCCCTACAGGCGGAGTTATCTATGGCGGCAAATATCTTCCAGAAGTTTACGGTTCGGGACGAGGCAGAATCATAGTTCGCGGGGTAGCAAAAATTGAAGACACAGGCAAAAAATCAAGGATTGTTATCACGGAACTTCCTTATCAGGTTAACAAAGCATCACTTGTTATTAAAATTGCCGAACTAGCCCGGGATAAAAAGGTTGTTGGAATTTCAGACCTAAGGGACGAGTCCGACAGAAAAGGAATGTCTGTTGTTATTGAACTCAAAAAAGATGCCCGCCCTAAAGCAGTTTTAAATAATCTTTATAAGCACACTGATTTGCAAACCTCATTTCCTGCTAATTTCGTTGCTTTGGTAAACGGAATACCCAAAACTCTAAACTTAAAGCAAATACTAGTTGAGTACGTACGCCACCGTCAAAAAGTTGTTACCAAAAGGTCACTGTTTGATTTAACCGAAGCCAAACGCCGGGCGCATATTCTAGAGGGTCTAAAAATTGCCCTGGACAACCTGGATGCCGTTATAAAGACTATACGCGAGTCAAAAGACACCGATACGGCACGGATAAGCCTCATGGACCGCTTCGGTTTGACCGAGATTCAGGCCAATGCAATTTTAGATATGCAACTTAGACGACTTTCAGCCCTGGAGCGGGAAAAAATTGAAGAAGAATACAAAAAGGTCGGAGAGTTTATCGATTACTTAACAGATTTAATAACACACCCGGAAAAAATCCTGGCTGTTATAAAATCGGAACTAGTCTCGCTTAAAGAAAAATATGGAGACGGACGAAAAACTAAAATTATTGCCTCGCCTGTTGGCGAGATTTCAGAAGAAGATTTGGTCGCGCAGGAAGAAGTAATTGTAACCATTACCCGAACCGGTTACATAAAACGGGTTCCACCGGGAACTTATAGAGCGCAAAGAAGGGGTGGAGTAGGGGTTGTTGGGATGACAACCAAAGAGGAAGACGAAATTGCGCACATACTGTCTGCAACCACTCATGACAGTTTGATGTTCTTTACCAATAAAGGTCGGGTTTTTGGTGTCCGTGTTTGGGAGATACCAGAAGGCTCCAGGCAATCTAAAGGGCAAGCTATAGTTAATTTAATCAACATTGATCAGGGAGAACAAGTCGAGGCAGTTCTAACCTTGCCAAAATCAAACGAAGCCAAGTATATGATTTTGGCAACACGCAAGGGAGTGGTTAAAAGAACCGCCTTGGAAGAGTTTAAAAATTTGCGCGCTTCGGGACTTATTGCCATAAGGCTTGATAAGGATGATGACCTGGTTTGGGCAAGGCCTACGGATGGCAAAGGACATATCATTTTGGTTACCCAAAAGGGTAAATGTATTCGCTTCCCGGAAAATGATGCACGGCCTCTGGGCAGACCCACAAGAGGAGTGCGCGGAATCACCTTAAATGGTTCAGATGAAGTTATTGGTATGGAAGCCGTACCTGAAAAACTGCCAGTAATCAGCGATAAACGTAAGAAAATTTTCCGCGATATATTGGTCGTTATGGCCAGAGGACTTGGCAAAAGAACTCCGATTCAATTCTTCCCATTGCAAAAGCGCGGAGGAATGGGCGTTAAAGTCGCCGAACTCACCGACAAAACCGGCGATGCCTCTTGTGCCCGTCTGGTAACAGAAGATATTGAGCAGATAATTATTACTTCCCGTTCCGGTCAAGTTATCAAGCTTCCTTTAAAAAATATTCCACAACTTGGCCGTGCTACTCAGGGAGTAATTTTGATGCGCTTCGGCAAAGACAAAACAGACCGGGTTGCCGCCGTTGCCGCCTTACCTAAAGACGACGAGAGTGGAGTAGAAGAAAACACCCCTGAAGTCGAAATTCCCACCGACGCAGACTAAGCTCCACTTGACCCATAGTCCCTCTGATGATATACTTCTGTGCCAATCTTGGCAAGCACTTATTACAAAAGAGAGGACAAACCGTGGGTTACACACTGCCAGCGGATCACGTTCCGCCCTTTAACTGCGCATTGGAGCAGGACGGCAGGCTCTACGCCTGGTGGGCAAACGTCTCGGAAGGGAGCATCTTCCTGACCATCATTGAGCGCTTCGCGCGCTACAGCACCTACGACATCATCCTGCACACGCCAGCCCACCACAGGAAGGTGAACCCAAACGGCACGGACGTCTTCGTCGCTCAAGCCGACTGGGAGGAGTTTCACCGGGTCATGACCACCCTGAAGAAGGCCGTCATGTCGCTACCACACCAAGCCGCTGAGCGCTTGTTTATACCCGACAGCTTTGCCGCCGGCAAGGCGTTAGCTGAGGAACGGGCACGCGCTCGGGGTAACTAGCTCCAATCCGCCGGCCATCAGCGCCTTTTGCTTGAGAGACATTCTATATGAACTTTCGGCAAGAGGCGCATTTTCTACCTTAAAAACAGTTTTTTAGGAAACTGAAGATTTTTCTAAAGAGGCTATTCTTTGTCCACAATCGTGCAACCGATCATCTTGTTGGTCTTGTCTCCGATCAATCCTTTCAACGGTTTCTTTTATTTGCTTCAACTCTTCCTCAACAAGCGATAATCTGTTTTCCACAATGCCCAGCCTCTCTTCAATTGCGTGTAAATGGGGGACAACAATACCATTAAAAGCCTCAGCAAACATCTCCATCCAATCTTTCTTTTCTTCTTTGCTCATGTCCCCACTTTATCGCGTCATTGCTAGAAAAGCAACTTTTTTGACAACGAGATAAAAAGCAGTATATTAAAATATAGGTTACAAGCATGCATTTTAAAGCTGCCCGAAATCTTACTCTTGGATGTCTTTCAATTCTGCTTGCTGTCAACTCAGTTGGGGCAGCCTTTGCTCAAGCCGCTCCTCAACCTTCAATCTACACCGACAAAAGCGACTACCAGCCTGGAAACCTTGTAGAAGTTTCAGGAAGCGGCTTTCTGCCCGCCGAAACTGTAACATTGAAATTTGACGAAAACCCCTATCAGCACGAAGCCATAACATTATCCACAACAGCTGATAATAATGGTGAAATTTTTAACCATCAATATCAAATTCAGGACCACGACTTAGGCACAAAATTTTCACTGGCTGCAACCGGTCAAACATCAGGTTTAGTTGCTACTACAACTTTTACGGATTCTACGCGGTTTTCCAGCTTAGTCAGCCCTGCAACTGCCACCGTTTCTCAAAACATTACCTTTACAGTAACTATCACCAATACTAATACTAGCCCTACAATAACCAAAATTGGTTCAATTGCAGTGGACGTTCCTGCTGAGTTTGGCACACCAGCAATTGGAACAATAACACCTCCAAACGGCAAAACTTGGAATTTGGGGAACGTGAGAGGTTTTGTAAATGGCTACAACGAGTCTACAAATCAAGTAGGGATTGTCGCCTCAAACATGGCAAATGAAATTGCCAATAATGAGTCATTGGACCTGCAAATCACGGTAACTACACCAGGTACTCCTGCAACAACTACCTGGACAACTTCTGTGTGGGGGAATTCCAGCGCGTCTGCGTTTTCAGGAAGCGCCTTTTCCATCTCCGGTTTCCAACCCAGTGTGACTATAAATAACAAGCTTGCCCCCACAATAAGTTGGCCTAATCCACAAGATATAACCTATGGTACAACACTTAGCTCAGAGCAATTAAACGCCACGGCAAATGTTCCTGGAACTTACTCCTACAACCCGGACATGGGCACGCAATTGCCTGCAGGAATACATAACCTTACCGTGACATTTACTCCCGCAGACCATGGGAACTATGAAATTGCAAATCACTCAGTAACCTTGACCGTACGCAAAGCAAATACTTCTTTGAGCATTTCCAATTTGAATCACACCTTTGATAAGACAGCAAAAAACATAACAATTTATTCTAGCCCGGAAAATCTCGCCGGCCTGAGTATTACCTACAACGGCTTGACTACACCTCCCAAAAACGTAGGAAGATACAGAGTTGCTGTCACTCTAAGCAATCCCAACTATCAAACCAACCCGCTTGAGGAGACTTTAGAAATTTTACCTCCAGCTCCCATCACCACCACACCCGACAATCTAAACAATATCTTTTCCACAACGTCTTTTACTATTCCTGATGACTCCAGCTCTTCAAGTACTACTTCTCTTACTGCAGAAGGGCAAGTTACAATTGATGTAGATCAAAAAGGCAGTTCAGTATTACTCCCTCAGGGAACAATAATTACCCGAGCGGACAACCAAACCCTCGACACGTCCGAATTAACGGCCAGCTCTCTTTCTCCCTCTTTGGTTTCTAATCTGAGTCCGGGCACCCTGGTGCGCGGAGTTTTAAAATGGGGGATACCAAATGCGAGTTTGGATTTCAGCCAGCCTACCACCTTGAAAATCTTTGTCGGCCGAGAAATGGAGGTAAAAACCCTTAATGTTTTGAGATCTGCAACAGGCAATTCAGGGTGGACTTCAGACGGCATAGAAGGCACAAACTCTTGCACAGTTTCCGAGGGGTTTTGTAAATTTCAAGCTACCAAAGCTTCAGTTTATGCAGCAGCAGAACAGATAACAGAAGCAACCGTACCATCAGCCACTCTCAGTCCGGCGGGAGCACCAATTTGCGTTGACCCTAACCCCACCACAGCGCCAGCACTTTTATCAATT